>CAYFNH010000036.1:0-22494 GCA_964344435.1 uncultured Piscirickettsiaceae bacterium
TTAGAACTGACCCCTGGTCGAATGTTCTGACCCCATATATGCTGTTGCCCCCCCCTTTTTTTTATCTGAAAAGCTCAAACACTCCGGTTCAGGGCCAATCTGGCTGTCCCATAGGCGGCCTCGCCATGGTTGGCGTTGATGACCGGGCAGGGGGCGTAGCGTCTGCGCAGTGCCATCCAGCTGCGGTTGTTGGTGCCACCCCCGGCGCTGAGGATGCGGTGCGGTGCTGGGGCCCCCAAATGTTGCATCAGCTGGTACCCCTCCATCTCGATGCGCGTGAGCCCTTCGAGCATGCCCTGCAGAAAGCGGCTGGGGGGCTCAACCCTGGGGCTAAGGCGTGGAGGATAGTTGGGGTCGGCATGGGGGAAGCGTTCACCCGGGGTTGAGAGGGGGTAGTAATCAAGTCCGCTGGGTTGGTTGATATCCATCTCCTGTTCCAGCTCCTCCATCTCTTCGATGGAGAAGTGGTTGAGCAGTACGCCACCACCGGCATTGGAGGCACCGCTGATCAGCCACTTTGAGCCGATGCGGTGGCTGTAGATCCCGTGTTTTGGGGAGAACAGTGGACGTTCGGAGAGCAGTTTCAATACCAGGGTGGTGCCCAGTGAGGTGACCGCATCTCCAATCTGGTGTGCCCCGGCAGCCAGGGTGGCGGCAACGCTGTCGGTAGTGCCGCTGATGATCTGGATCGGGCTGCGCTGGGTCAGTTTCCAACGCTGCTGCAGAGTTGTATCCAGCGTACCGTAGGGGGTGCCCGGCACAACTACCCGGGGAAGGGTTTTGGTGACTATGCCGAGTTGTTCGATCCACTCTGGCCACCGTTGCTGCAGTGGGTCATGGCCCAGCTTCAGGCTGTTGTTGGTGTCGCTCCAGCCCCACCGTGTTGCCAGTCGATTGCTGATCCAGTCCGCTTGATGTAGTGCCCGTACCGCCTGGTTTGGATGGCGGGAAGCGAGCCACAGCAGTTTGGAGAGTGCGCTGCTGCTGCCGAGTGCTCCGCTGTGCGGCTCTGCGAGTGCCGAAATTTGTCGGGCTTCAGCATCGGCACGGGTGTCGTTGTACATCAACCCAGGGGTGATTGGATTGCCCTCCGGATCCGTCAGTAGCAGGGTGGCTGAGGTACCGTCTACTGCGATGGAGTCGATGGGGATAGCGGGCAGGGATGGAGTCAGTTGATCAAGAACCGCCAGAGTTGCCTCCCACCAATCCTGTGGATCTTGTTCATAGTGGCCGGGGGCCGGATTGCGGGAGGGGGGGAGTGGTGCCCGGGCCTCGCCGATGATGGTGCTGTTTTTATCAATGGCAATCGCCCTGCAGCCGGAAGTGCCGAGATCAATTCCGATGTAGAGGGGCATCAAGCGCAGATCAGGAGTGCCATTATTTTTGGGTTTATTGATATTTGGGGGCAGGTGATGAGCCGGGCAGTTGTACCACCGCTTTGGGCTCCCAGTTTTCCGCCTGGTGCTCTGCCACCACCGTGGTATAGACCCCGCCACGGACATTGAAGACAGCGGTCAGGCGCATGAAGCGAGGGGTGGTCGCCGCTACCAGATCGTTCAGAATCTGGTTGGTGACATCCTCGTGAAAGGCCCCCTGATTACGGTACGACCAGATATAGAGCTTGAATGATTTGAGTTCTACGCAGTGCTGGTCCGGCACATACTCTAGGTCGAGGGTGGCAAAGTCGGGCTGTCCGGTCTTGGGGCAGTTACAGGTAAACTCAGGGGTATGGATGCGGATGGTATAGTCCCGCTTCGGGTGGGGGTTGTCAAAGGTCTCCAGTTGACGGCTTGGTTGTGTAGACATAGGGCTGTTTCCAATAATCGTATTTTATAAAATCAATCAGATAATGATTTTATGTAAAGTTGATTCTGCGGTGGTTCAGGTTCTGTTTGAGTGCTATTATACGCCAACTTCGAAGCAGGACTGACTGCATTATTCACTCCCAGATGCGACTCAAGACCCTCAAACTTGCCGGGTTCAAATCCTTTGTTGATCCCACTACCATCTCCTTTCCCAGTAATCTGGTCGGGGTGATTGGGCCCAACGGCTGCGGAAAGTCCAATACCATCGATGCTGTGCGCTGGGTGATGGGGGAGAGTTCGGCCAAGCAGTTGCGTGGGGACTCGATGTCCGATGTCATCTTCAATGGCTCCAGTGCACGCAAGCCGGTCGGGTCCGCCTTTGTCGAGCTGGTGTTTGATAACAGTGAAGGTAAGTTGCAGGGGCAGTATGCCAGCTTCAGCGAGATCTCGGTCAAGCGCAAGGCGTCACGGGATGGCAAATCCAACTACTACCTCAATGGCACCAAGTGTCGTCGTCGCGACATTATGGATCTCTTTCTCGGTACCGGGTTGGGGCCGCGCAGTTACGCCATCATCGAACAGGGGATGATCTCCCGTTTCGTCGAGGCCAAGCCCGACGACCTGCGGGTACTGATCGAGGAGGCGGCGGGGATCTCCAAGTACAAGGAGCGTCGCCGTGAGACCGAAAATCGTATTCGCCATACCCGGGAGAACCTGGATCGCATCAATGACCTGCGTGACGAGCTCGACAAGCAGCTACGCCGTCTCGAACGCCAGTCACGTATCGCCAAGCGTTACCGCACCCTGAAACAGGAGGAGCGTCTGCTACAGGCACAGCTGTTGGCCCTGCGCTGGCAGCAGTTTGATGGACGTGCAAAGGAGCAGGAGCAGGTGGTGCGCGAAGCCGAATTGGCGGTGCAGGAGCGGCTTGCACAGCAGCGCAGTATCGAGCGCGAGATCGAGCAGGGGCGGCAGCAGCACACCGAGGCCAACGAGTCATTCAATGCGGTTCAGGGGCGCTTCTACGCCATTGGGGCGGAGATCGCTCGCAGTGAGCAGAATCTGAAGGGGGTGCGGGAGAAGCGCGAGCTGATGAGTGCCGATCTGAAGAAGGCGGAGCGGGCCTGGCATGAAACCAACGGAGTGATGAAGACCGACCAGCAGCGTATCGTGGAACTGGAGGCATCGCTGCAGCAGAGTGAACCGGAGCTGGTGCAGCTGCAGCAGGAGGATGGAACGCTCGCGGCCCACTGGGAGGGGGCGGAGCAGGCGTGGCATCAGTGGCAGGCAGAGATGGAGCAGTTCAACCGCTCTGCCAGTAACCCGCAGCGGGATGCAGAGATTGCCCGTTCCCGGATCGAGCAGATGGAGCGGCAGCAGCACAACAGCCAACGCCAGCGTGAACGTCTGCAGCAGGAGCAGGCGCAGTTGCCGGTGGTCGATGAGGTGGAACTGGCAGAGCTGGAACAGCACCTGCTACATGAGGAGCAGGCACTGCAGACAGAGCGTGAACAGGCTGTCGAATTACGCCAAAGACTGACCGAGCAGCGTGAACAGAACCGCCAGCGTGGTGACCGGCTCAATGCAGAACGTGGTGAGATTCAGCGCCTGCGCGGACGACTGGTTTCGCTGGAGGCGCTACAGCAGGATGCTCTGGGGCGTGACAAGCGTGGATTGCAGCAGTGGCTGCAGCTGGGCGGGGTTGCCGATGCCCCCCGCCTGGCGGAAAAGGTCCAGGTGGATGCAGGCTGGGAACGGGCTGTCGAAACCGTGCTGGGTGACTATCTGGAGGCAGTCACCGTCGGCGAAGATACCCCGCTGTTGAGGCAGGCGGATCAGTTGGCGAAAGGTGAGGCCCGATTCATCGAGCAGGAGGGTGCGAGGCTGGAGCAGCCGATTCTGGAGGGTGCCACCGCGCTCTCTACACGAGTGCAATCCACCACTGCGGTGGCTGCCCGGCTTTATGGTGTATATGGGGTGGAGAGCCTGGAACAGGCATTGGCGCTGCGCAATCAGCTGCAACCGGGTATGTCTGTGGTGACCCGGGATGGCCTCTGGCTTGGTGCGGGGTGGTCCCAGGTGGTGCGCGAGGATGATCGTGAAGAGGGGGTGTTGCAGCGTGAGCAGAGTATCCGTGAGCTGAAGGGGCAGATTGCCGGCCTGGAGAAGACTCTGGCACAGCTGGAATCGGAGCTGAGCGCAGGCCGTGAAGCCTTCAAGCAGAGTGAACAGGTGTTGGAGCATAGCCAGCGCAGTATTGAGCAGCAGGCCTCGCAGCTGTCGACACACAAGGCGGAATTGAGTGGCAAACAGGCGCGTCAGGAGCAGGCCCTGCAGCGTCGTGAGCGCATCGGGGAAGAGTTGATGCAGGCGGATGAATCGATCCGTCAGGCAGAGGAGGAGATCATCGACTCCCGGGAGCGACTGGAGATTGCGTTGGTGGCGATGGAGGAGAGCGATGCCAAACGCCAGTTGATGGAGGGCCGGCGTGAGGAATTACGCAAGACGATGGAGCAGGCACGAGACCGGGCGCGGGAGAAGCGTGACCAGTTACATCGGTTGACGGTACAGGTGGAGTCGTCACGTACCCGATTGGAGTCCACCCGTAGCGGGCTGTTGCGGATGGAGGAGCAGCTCTCGGCGAGTGAGGCACGCAAGCAGGAGTTGGCAACCGGTATTGCGGCGCTGGAGGAGCCGCTGGCGCAGCTCAAGGAGGAGCTGGAGGGGCACCTGGCACGGCAATTGGTGGTGGAGAATGAGCTGGCCGATGCCCGACGTCACCTGGAAGAGATTGAACACAAACTGCGGGAGCAGGATGGTCGCAGGGTGGAGGTGGAGCGAGCGGTGCAGGAGCTGCGTACGGTGCATGAGCAGAAACTGCTGGAGGGGCAGGAGATTCAGGTACGCCGCCAGACCATCGATGAGCAGTTGCAGGAGAGTGGTCACCAACGCGATACCCTGTTGCGGGAGATGCCCGAGGGGGCCAGTGCCGAGCAGTGGCAGCGGGATGTGGACGAGATGGCGCAGAATATCGCCAAGCTGGGGCCGATCAACCTGGCGGCCATCGAGGAGTACCAGACCGAGTCCGAGCGCAAGGAGTATCTGGATCAGCAGCATGGTGACCTGGTGGAGGCCTTGGAGACCCTGGAGTCAGCCATTGCCAAGATTGACCGTGAGACCCGCAGCCGCTTCAAGGAGACCTTTGAGCAGATTAACGATGGCATCAAGAACAATTTCCCGCGTCTGTTTGGCGGGGGACGCGCCTATCTGGAGATGACCGGTGAGGATCTGCTCGATACCGGCGTCACCATCATGGCGCAGCCACCGGGCAAGCGTAACAGCACCATCCATCTGCTCTCTGGTGGGGAGAAGGCATTGACCGCGGTGGCCCTGGTATTCTCCATCTTCGAGCTCAATCCAGCCCCGTTCTGTATGCTGGATGAGGTGGATGCACCGCTGGATGAGGCCAATGTAGGGCGTTTCTGTAAAATGGTCAAACAGATGTCAGAGCGGTTACAGTTCATTTTTATCACCCATAACAAGGCTACTATGGAGATCTCCGATCAACTTTCCGGAGTAACCATGCACGAGCCAGGGGTTTCGCGTATTGTAGCGGTAGATATTGAAGAGGCCGCCCAGATGGTGGCGAGTTAGGGATCTGAATATGGGATTGCTTGACAGACTTTTTGGAAAACAGGATGAGACGGTGGATATGGAGCCGTCACCACCTCAACAGGCGCGCTACGACCATCATGCCCCCATTGATCTGGGTGAGTGGGATGGGTCGGATGAACCAGAGTTTGAATTTTCTGCAGAGCCGGATCCACAGGCGACTGCCGCCTGTAACAATCACCCTGCCGGAGAGGGACCACCGATCGTATTGACGGTGATGGCCGCTGCAGGGGATTTTTTCGAGGGGGGCGACCTGTTGCGTGAGTTTAATGCGGCGGGGCTGCACATTGGCAAGGATCATCTTTTTCACCTCTATCCGGAGCATGGTGAGCGCGCTCCCCTGTTCAGTGTCAGCAATGTACTCAACCCCGGGGTGTTTGATCCCCAGAAGATCATGACGCTGCAGACCCGAGGTCTGGTGCTGTTTCTGCGTTTGCCATCGGCCCACTCTGGAAAGCACGGTTTCGAGGCGCTGGTGGAGTGTGCCAACACCCTTGCCCGCGGGCTGGGGGGGGAGGTGATGGATGCTGAACGGCGCCCCATCAGCAATCACATGCTGCAGCGGATGCAGGAGCAGATTCTGGAATTTGAGTACTGCCAGGAGCTGGCTCGCCGCAAGGCGCAGCAACAGGGGCGCAAATAGTGGAGTATGCAGAAGCGGCAGCACGTGCTTCGGAGTTGCGCCGACAACTCAACCACCATAACTACCGCTACTACACCCTGGATGATCCGCAGATCAGTGATGCGGCCTATGACCAGCTTTTTCGTGAACTGCAGCAGCTGGAGCTGCACTGGCCGCAGCTGAAGACGACCGATTCACCTACGCAGCGGGTCGGTGGTGAGACCCTCTCCGCCTTTGAGAGTGCTACCCATGCCGTGCCGATGAGTTCGCTGGATAACGCCTTTGATCGTCAGGAAATGGCCGAGTTTGAACAGCGTTTGATCGAGCGCAGCGGGCAATCGTCGATCGAATATGTGGTCGAACCCAAGCTGGATGGGCTGGCCCTCAATCTGCTGTATGAGAATGGAACCCTGGTGCGTGGGGCTACCCGTGGTGATGGTGTGCAGGGTGAGGATGTTACCGCCAATGTCCGCACCATCAAGAGCATACCGCTGCAACTGCAAGGGGAGGGGGTTCCGCAGCGCCTTGAGGTGCGGGGTGAGGTGTTCATCTCCAGGGCTGGTTTCGAGCAACTCAATCGCCAGCAGCTGGCCCGGGGTGAGAAACGCTTTGCCAACCCCCGCAATGCAGCGGCGGGTAGCCTGCGTCAACTCGATTCCGCCATTACCGCACAGCGCCCGCTCTCCTTTATCAGTTACGGTATTGGCCTGATCGAGGGGGGAGAGAAGTTTACCCGGTACCGCCAGCTCATCGAGCAGCTCGGGCGCTGGGGGGTGCCAACCTCACCGGAGTTGAGGGTGGTAACCGGGGTGGGGGCCTGCGAACGGCGCTACCGGGAGTTGCTGGAGCAGCGTGCACAACTCCCGTACGAGATCGATGGCGTGGTCTACAAGGTAAATGATCTTGCGCTACAGCAGACCTTGGGATTTACTTCGCGTGCCCCTCGCTGGGCCATCGCCTGGAAATTCCCCGCAGAGGAGGCGACTACCACCCTGCTGGCGATTGACCTGCAGGTGGGGCGTACTGGTGCGCTGACACCGGTGGCCCGCCTGCAGCCGGTGGAGGTGGGCGGGGTAACCGTCTCCAATGCCACCCTGCACAATGAGGATGAGGTGCGGCGCAAGGATGTACGGGTAGGGGATACCGTGGTGGTGCGCCGTGCCGGTGATGTGATTCCCGAGGTGGTGCGAGTGGTTACTGAACAGCGTCCACATCAGAGTGAGGCCTGGCAGATGCCGACGGTATGTCCGCAGTGTGGGGCCAGTGCAGTTCGTGAAGCGGACAAGGCGGTGGTGCGTTGTAGTGGCGGCCTCTTCTGCCCGGCACAACGCAAACAGGCGTTGTGGCACTTCGCCTCTCGCAAGGGGCTCGATATTGAAGGGTTGGGGACAAAGCTGGTGGAGCAGCTGGTGGAGCAGGGGTTGGTTGAGAGTGTGGCGGATCTGTTCGGGCTTTCGCTTGAGCAGCTGGCTACGCTGCCGCGAATGGGGCAGAAGTCGGCTGAAAATCTGCTACATGCACTGCAGCAGGCACGCCTCACTACTCTACCTCGTTTCCTCTTTGCACTGGGGATCCCGGAGGTGGGGGAGGCAACGGCACGCTCCCTGGCTACCCATTTTGGTGAGCTTGATGCATTGATGGCGGCCACTCATGAACAGTTGCTGGAGGTGGAGGAGGTGGGGCCGATCGTGGCAGACAATATTCACACCTTCTGCCAGCAACCACACAATCGTGAGGTCATTGCCGCCCTGCGCACGGCTGGGGTGGAGTGGCCGGGAGTGGAGCCGGCACCGCAGTCCCGGCAACCCCTGGCCGGTTCAACCTATGTGATTACCGGCACCTTGCAGCAGATGAAGCGTTCCGAAGCAAAGGCACAACTGCAGGCGCGTGGGGCCAGGGTGGCGGGATCGGTTTCAAAAAAGAGCAGTGGGTTGATCTGTGGTGCGGATCCCGGCTCCAAACGGGACAAGGCCCTTGCCCTGGGGGTACCGATCCTTGATGAGCAGGCGCTGGAAGCACTGCTGGAGTTGCCTGGATGATTGAGCACGTTACCAAGGAGAGTAACCTGACGTTGTTGGTCGGGTTTGGGCTGCAGCTGGTGTTGATGGCGGCACTGGCTGTGGTGGCGGTCTCCGAAATTCTTTCGGTGCGGGCAGAGCTCAATCAGGTGGTGGATAAGAAACTGGTCAAAAGCCAGCTGGCACGAACCATGTTCGATGCCTCACGCGAGCGTGCGCTGCTGCTGATGATGCTGCAGTATGAACAGGACCCGTTCGAACGTGATGAGTTGATGATGCGTTTCCGCTCCGGGGCCGAGCGTTTCATGCTGGCCAGAGAAAAACTGTATGAGATGGAGTTGAGTGCACAGGAGCAGCAGGCTCTGGAGCATTCCGTGGAGTTTGCATCCAGAGGGGCAGAGGCATCCAACCGGCTGCTCGATCTATTGCTGGATGAGTTTGAACTCGACACTTCACGCCGGGAGCAGGCAGCCAGAATCATGCGCGAGGAGATTGTCCCGGCCCGGGCCAAGGTGGGGGAGCTGATGATGGAGATCGGCTGGATTGCACGTGAGTCCGGTGAGCAGGCGGTCATCAATGTGGAGCAGAGCTACCGTCAAACCCTGTTGTTGCTGGTGTTGATCTGTGGAGCCATTCTGTTGCTCTCGTTTACGATCATCTGGGTGGTCTATCGGCGCATCACCTACTCCACAAAACAGATACACCGTATCCATGACGATCTGGAGAATATCGCCAGTTATGATGAGTTGACCGGTCTGGTCAATCGCAGGGTGTTTGAGGAGCGTTTCCAGCATGAGGTCGAAAAAGCGGCTGCCACTGCACAGCAGCTTGCACTGCTCTACCTCGATCTGGATGGCTTCAAGGCGGTCAATGATACCCGGGGCCACGCTGCTGGAGATCGGGTGCTTCAGCTTGTATCGAAGCGTTTTCAGCAGCTGGTCAGGGATGTGGATCTGGTAGGGCGTATGGGGGGGGACGAGTTTGCCATTGTCCTCTCCTCGATTCACGCCGATGAGCAGGAGCAGGCAACCGTGGTGGCACAACGGATTGTGGAGTCGACCAGTCAGCCAATGAGGCTGGAAGAGGGGGTTGAGGTGAATATCGGAACCAGCATTGGAGTGGCGCTCTACCCTCAACATGGATCAAACCACGAGGTGTTGATGCGGCAGGCCGATCAGGCGATGTATGTTGCCAAGCGGGAGGGGAAGGGGGTGATCCGTCTGGCAAGCTGACAGATCACCCACTCTGATGGTCGTAGATCAGACCTCTGCAGAACTCTCCAGAGGGCAGGTCTTGATCCCGAACAGGGTGTAGGCCGGGCACCAGGAGAGCAGTCCGGTTGTCAGGGGTACAACCCCGATCCAACCCCACACCGGGAGTGCGCCCATCAGGGTGGCAACAATCAACAGAGCGCCCACGGCGATGCGTAGCAAGCGGTCAATATTTCCTATATTTTTAGACATCGGTCTCTCCTGTACTGGTTAATGAAACAGGCGACATCATAATCCGGGATTGTTTCCAGACTATTTCAGTATGGAAATAGTCTGTGACATGATTGCCTGTCCGTAGCTGCAGAGATAGGCGCTCTCCTGCTCAACCTGTACTTGGAAGCTTTGCTCGGCCTCCACGACAAAGGTTTCTCCCGCTGCATAGCGTTGCCACTGATCACTGCCGGGAAGCTTGACGGTCAAGGCGCCACTGACAACCTGCATGGTCTCTCTCTGCTGAGTGCCGAACTCATACTCCCCAACGGCCATTACCCCAACCGTGGCCGGGAGTGTCTCCCCCTGAAAGGCAATGGAAACCACCTTGCCATCAAAATAGGTGTTGGTATCAAACATGTTTCGACTCCGGTTAGGTTGTTAAACAGGGAAGGGATTGTATCAATCTTCTCGAAAGTTCGTTCACAGCATGATTCCAGTTGTCTGCAGCTGGAATCGTGGTACGAATGGACTTATGCAACGCTTTATAACGGAGCTGGCATACAATCCACCAACCATTTGCTAGATTGAATCCACGAATTTGAAACAAGATCAGGGGTGAACAGGTAGTGAAAACAGATATTGAAATCTATGGAGTACATGCTGTCCATGCGTGGCTCAAATCGGGACAGGCAGAGAAGGGCGATCAGTTGTGGGTGGATCAACGGCGCCATGACAAGCGGCTACAGGAGCTGCTGGGTGAAGCCCGGCGCCAGGGTATTGCGGTTCACACCTGCTCGAGAAAAGAGTTGGATCGCAACAGTGGTGGTGCGGTACATCAGGGGGTGATGGTGGTGCCGGGACAGCCCCGCCCACTGGTTCGTCATGATGAGAATTGGCTGCTGGAGCGAGTCGAGCAGCGTGGCAGTGATCTGTTGCTGCTGCTGCTCGATGGGGTGACCGATCCACACAACCTGGGGGCCTGTCTGCGCAGTGCCGAGGCGGCGGGTGTCGATGCGGTAGTGGTGCCCAGGGATCGTTCCGTTGGAGTCACACCGGTGGTTCGCAAGGTGGCCTCGGGGGCTGCAGAACGGGTACCGCTGGTGGTAGTCACCAATCTGTCGCGACTGATTAAACGGCTTGCGGATGAGGGGGTCTGGGTAGTGGGTACTGCTGGCGAGGCCGATGACCTGCTCTATCAGGCCGATCTCAAGGGGGCGCTGGCTGTGGTGATGGGGGCCGAAGGGGATGGCATGAGGCGTTTGACCAAACAGCAGTGTACACAGCTGGTGAAGATTCCGATGGCGGGCGCTGTCAGTAGCCTCAATGTATCGGTTGCCACCGGAGTAGCGTTATTCGAGGCGGTACGACAACGGCGTTGATTCCTCGCCAGTGCACCGCTATAATCCGCGCTCCGAATTGTCGGCAGAATCGGCAGTTCCACCTTGCTTGCGCAGAGCTTGCCTCTGACAGGCTGTTAATCCACAAGGAAAAGTAGAATGAAGCATTACGAAATCGTATTTATGGTTCACCCTGACCAGAGTGATCAGGTTGAGACAATGGTCGAGCGTTACCGCGCAGTGATCGAGAGTGATGGTGGCAAGATCCACCGTCTGGAAGATTGGGGGCGCCGTCAGCTGGCTTACTCCATCAACAAGATCCACAAGGCACACTATGTATTGATGAATGTCGAGTGTGGCAAGGCAGAGCTGGAAGAGCTCTCCGGATTGTTCAAGTTCAATGATGCCGTGATCCGTAACCAGATCCTCTCGATGAAGAGTGCACCGGAAGGGCAGTCTGCCATGTTGAAGGCGATCGAGAAGGAGTCCAGCCGCAAGGATAGCCGTAGCGACAACCGCAGTGAGGGGCGTCGTGAAGAGTCCACTTCAGAAGCGGCCGCACAGGCCAAGCCAGAGGCTGCGGCCGAGGCGTAAGCTACAGCCAATCGCCCATTCCATTTACCCAATAAATATAGAAGCGAGATCAAATCATGGCACGCTATTTTCGTAGAAGAAAATTTTGTCGGTTCAGCATGAAGGATGCACCAGCAATCGACTATAAAGATGTAGAGCTGTTGAAGGAGTTCATCTCCGAGACCGGAGCGATCATCCCCTCCCGGATCACCGGTACCAAGTCACGTTATCAGCGCCAGTTGGCGACTGAGATCAAGCGTGCACGTTATCTGGCACTGCTCCCATACTCAGACGCACACGACCGTTAATTGTCCTGCTCACTCCTGTACGGCCTGATAGTGGTGTTGTCCCCTTGAACCGTACAGGAGCAGCCTGAACCATTAACCAATTTTCGTGAGAAATCACTGTGCGTGCGATTGTTGAGTATGTAATGCGCAGTCGTCTCCATGCACTGGGGACACTCTCTCTGCTGGCCTTTGCAACCCTGATTTTTCCGCCACTGGGTTATCTGACCGGTGCGGTAGTTGCGTTGATTACCTTGCGCCAGGGTGCTGCTGAGGGGGCAATCTCACTGCTGGGTGGTCTGGTGGTGGCGATGGCGCTTCATCGTCTCAATGGTGGAGAGCCAATCTCCATTGCACTGATGTCGGTGTTCTGGGTTCCGGTCTGGGTGCTGGCAGGGCTCTTGCGTACTACCCAGTCGTTGCGTGTCGCCTTTCAGGTTGCTGCCCTGTTTGGGGTGTTGGCGCTATTTATTTTCTACCTGCTCTCGGATGGTGCACCTACCCAGTGGTGGCAGGAGGTGGTGCAGAACCTGCTGGTGGAGGAACAGGCACTGGGGCCGGAAGAGATGTTACTGGACCCCCGTTTGGCCGAGGTGCTGACCGGTGTAATGGCGGCCGGCTTCTTTCTTGGCCTGGTGGCGATGCTGTTGCTGGGGCGGGCCTGGCAGGCGATGCTCTATAACCCGGGTGGCATGAAGCTGGAATTTCTGGCATTGCAGTTGGGCAAGAACAGCGTATTGCTTGGGTTGGTGGTGATGCTGCCGGGGCTGCTGATGGGGGATGAGGTGCCCGCCATAGTGCCGGATCTGATGCAGATCTGGATGACGATGTTCATGATTCAGGGAATCGCAGTTGCGCATGCGGTGCTGGAACATCGCTCCGCCCAGAGCGGCTGGGTGATGGCTCTCTACTTTGCAACACTGTTTACCCCGGTCGGGTTTCTGGTGACGATGGTTGGGGTAACCGATGCCTGGGTCAACTACCGGCGGCAGTTTGCCGGGGTGGAATAGTTTTATTGATGGCGCCAACTCTCTGCCATATTCAAAGAGGGTTTAAAAAAAGGAAAGTAAAATGGATGTGATCCTGCTGGAAAAGGTGGCTAACCTGGGAAATCTCGGGGACAAGGTCTCAGTCAAGCCTGGTTATGCACGTAATTTTTTGGTACCGCAGGGCAAGGCAAAGCCTGCGACACCAGAGAATTTGAAGGAATTTGAAGAGCGTCGGGCGGAGTTGGAGAAGATTGCGGCAGAGGCATTGGCCGCTGCACAGGCGCGTGCCGAGAAGATCTCTGCGCTGACCCTGGAAATCTCGCATCAGGCGGGTGAAGAGGGCAAACTGTTTGGCTCGGTTACCGGTGCTGAAATCGCCCAGTGCATCACCGATGCTGGTGTGGAAGTGGCCAAGAGTGAAGTGCGTCTGCCCAATGGCCCACTGCGTGAGTTGGGGGAGCACGAGGTCTCCATCCAGTTGCACACCGATGTGACAGTTGAGGCTACGATTACGGTAGTGGCCGAAGCCTAGAATTTATCGCTCGGCGGTACAGTATAAAGCGGCTCCTTCCATTGGAAGGGGCCGTTTTTTAGTGGGTGATTTTTCCCAACCGAATGGCCGCCTGAGTCAGCCAGCTCTGAACACCAGATTTGACAATAACTCAGATACATTGCAACTATCCGGCAGCCTGTAAATGCCGCTCTAACAACCTTCTCAGATCGTCTTTATTGAAGGGTTTTCCAAGAAAACCATCACAGCCTGCCATTTCAAATTGATCTCGATGTGTCTGCATGACATTAGCAGTCAGAGCAATAATCGGTGTTTTATCTCCTCTTTCACGCAGTATTTTGCAAGCTTCAATCCCATCCATTACTGGCATTTGCATGTCCATCAGGATCACGTCAAAGTCATTGGTTGCTGCCAGGTCTACAGCCTCTACTCCGTTATTGGCGATAGTCACCTGTAACCCCATTTTCTCTATATAGGTCGGCATCCAGCAGCTAATCCGAACTCCATTTTTTTGCTATACTCAGCGCCCCGTTTTTCCGGCTGATCTCGCACTATGTCCGACCCCCAATTCAAACTTCCACCACAGAATATCGAGGCCGAGCAGTCGGTGCTGGGTGGGCTGATGCTGGATAACAGCAGCTGGGATATGGTATCCGACCGGGTGGTTGAGGAGGACTTTTACCGTGCCGATCACCGTCTGATCTTCCGCTCCATTGCCAGCCTGGCAGAGGAGAGCAAGCCTTTTGATGTGATTACGCTGACGGAGTGGCTGGAGAGCCGTAATGAGGCAGAGAATGCGGGGGGGTTGGCCTACCTGGGTTCTCTGGCAAAAAATACGCCGAGTGCCGCCAATATTCACCACTACGCCGATATTGTGCGCGAGCGATCGGTGCTGCGCAGCCTGATCACTGCCTCCAACCAGATTGCCGAGTCTGCCTACAATACCGAAGGGAGAAAGGTGGCGGAGATTCTCGATCGTGCCGAGCAGGTGGTTTTTCAGATTGCCGAGCAGGGCTCCCGCAATCAGAAGGGGTTCGAGAAGATGAGTGAACTGCTGTCACGCGCGGTGGATCGTATCGACGAGCTCTACAACTCCAAGGCCGGTGCAGTGACCGGTATCCCCACTGGGTTCAATGATTTTGATATCAAGACCACCGGGCTGCAGAAGTCGGATCTGATCATTGTGGCGGGGCGTCCTGCGATGGGTAAAACCTCCTTTGCGATGAATATCGCCGAACATGCCGCGGTCAAGCAGGGCAAGTCGGTGGCTGTCTTCAGTATGGAGATGTCGGGTGAGCAGCTGGCAACCCGTCTGATCTCTTCGCTGGGGCGCATCAACTCCAACAAGGTACGTACCGGGCAGTTGGCGGATGACGACTGGCAGTATCTGATCAAGGCGGTGGGGCAGCTCAAGGAGAGCAACATTTTTATCGACGATACCCCTGCGCTCACCCCCACCGAACTGCGCTCTCGGGTACGCCGTATTGCCCGCATGCATGGACTGGATCTGGTGGTGATCGACTATCTGCAGTTGATGCAGGGCTCGGGCAAGTCGGCACAGGAGAACCGGGCCACCGAGATTTCCGAAATCTCCCGCTCCCTGAAGGCGATGGCAAAAGAGATGAACGTGCCGGTGATTGCGCTTTCACAGCTCAATCGCTCCCTGGAGTCGCGCCCCAATAAACGCCCGGTGATGTCGGATTTGCGTGAATGTGTGACCGGGGATACTCGGGTGGTGTTGGCGGACGGAAGAAGAGTTCCGATCCGGGAACTGGTTGATCAGACACCACAGGTGCTGGCGGTTGACCAGCAGGGGAGACTGGTTCAGGCCTTGAGTGACAAGGTCTGGCCTGTTGGTGAGAGAGAGATTGTCGAGGTTCAACTCGCCAGTGGCCGAACCCTGCGGGCAACGCAGAAGCATCGACTGTTTGCCCTGGATGGATGGAGGCGTATTGCCGAGTTGAAGGTGGGGGATCGTTTGGCCCTCTCAAGAAAAGTGCCAGAGCCTGAAGTAGCACTGCAGTGGAGTGATTTGGAGATTGCGCTGCTGGGGCAGATGGTTGGGGATGGCAGTTATCTTGTTGGGCAGCCGATGCGCTACACCACAAACTCCGAAGAGAACAGTGAAATCGTGCGCAAGGCAGCCGAACAGCAGTTTGGGGCAACGGTTAAACGTTATGCAGGGAAAGGTTCCTGGCATCAGCTGTTAATCAGCGGGAACGGCAATCGATGGCACCCTGCCGGGGTTGGAAAATGGCTCAAGGAGATCGGTATCTTTGGGCAGCGTTCTCATCAGAAGCAGTTGCCGGAGTCGGTATTTCAGTTGGGGAATCGTCAGGTTGCACTGTTGTTGCAGCACCTCTGGGCAACAGATGGCACCATCTCGGTTCGGAAGCCGGGGCAGAGAGGGAGTCATGGTGTCCATTTCAGCACCAACAGTCGGCGTTTGGCAGAAGATGTGGCGGCGCTCCTGCTGCGCTTCGGCATCGTTGCACGTATTCAACAGGTAGCCTCCAGGAAGTACCGCACAACCTATATGGTCTGGGTGAGGGGGAGCCGTGATCAGAAGATTTTTATCGAGCAGATCGGTGTATTTGGCCCACGGGTGAAACAGGCAAAACAGTTGAAGTTGGCGCTGGAAGGGGTGCGGGAAAATACCAATGTGGATACCTTGCCACAGGAGTTGTTTGAGTATGTGCGTGAGCGCATGGCACAGCGTGGAATCTCACATCGTCGGATGGCAGCCATGCGAGGCACTGCCTATGGTGGAAATGCCCATTTCAACTTTGCCCCATCCAGAGCGGTGGTTGCGGAGTATGCAGAGCTGCTGGATGATGACTGGTTGCGACAACAGGCAAGCAGCGAGCTGTTTTGGGATCGTGTTGTTGGAATTCGTGCTGCAGGGGTGGAGACGGTCTATGACTTGACGGTTCCGGGGCCATCATCCTGGCTGGCAGATGGCATCGTCTCGCATAACTCGGGCGCCATCGAGCAGGACGCAGATATCATCATCTTCATCTATCGCGATGAGGTCTACAACGAAGAGAGCCCGGATCGGGGGGTTGCCGAGATCATCCTCGGCAAGCAGCGTCATGGTTCGATTGGTACGGTCAAGGTGGCCTTCCAGGGTGAGTTTACCCGCTTTGACAATCTTGCACCGACCTACATGGCACCCCCAGATTACGACTACGGTGAGTAGATGAGTCGCCGCGCCACAGCCACCATCCATATGGGGGCGCTGCAGCACAATCTTCAACAGGCGCGTGCAGCGGTCACCGAGCCGTGCCGTATCGTGGCGGTGATCAAGGCCAATGGTTATGGACATGGGCTGATTACGGTAGCCCATGCGCTGCACCGGGCCGATCTCTATGCGGTGGGCTGTCTGGATGAGGCCGCAGTGCTGCGTCAGGCAGATATCGCCAAGCCAATATTGCTGCTGGAGGGGTTTGAGGGCGAAGGGGAGCTGCGTGCGCTGGCAGAGCTGGAGCTACAGAGTGTGCTCCACTCGGAACAGCAGTGGCAGCTGCTGCAAGGTGTACGGTTGTCTCGACCCATCACGGTCTGGCTCAAGATCGACAGTGGCATGGGGCGACTCGGCTTCAGTCCGGAGCGGGCAGAGGCGCTTCTGCCGCTTCTGCAGAACCATCCCGCTGTGGCAGAGGTGGTGCTGATCTCTCACTTTGCCAATGCCGATCAACCGGAACATCCGTTCAATGCCGTCCAGCAGCGGGCCTTCTCCGGTTGTGGTGGTGATTTTCCGCGCAGCCTCAGTAACTCTGCGGCTCTGCTCTCCAATACAGCGGCTCACTACCAGTTTGTCCGCCCCGGGATCATGCTCTATGGCAGCTCTCCACTGCTCGAACAGCCTGCAGAGACATTGGGGTTGCAACCGGCGATGACCCTGCAGGCACCACTGATTGCAATCAAGCCACTTCCAGCGGGTGCGACCGTGGGCTATGGCTCCCGCTGGAAGGCGCAGCGTGAGACCCGCCTGGGTGTGGTGGCGATCGGTTATGGTCACGGATATCCACGTCGAATGCCCGATGGTACACCGGTGCTGATTCGGGGGCAGCGGATGCCGTTGGTAGGGCGGGTTTCGATGGATATGTTGACGGTGGATCTTACCGACCTGCCGGAGGCGGAGGTTGGAGATGAGGTGACCCTGTGGGGAGAGGGACTGCCGGTGGATGAGATCGCCGCACAGGCCGAGACCATCTCCTATGAGCTGCTCTGCCAGCTCACAACCCGGGTGGAGCGGGTGGAGGGGTAATGGCAAAGAGCAAGATAGAGTTTGTCTGCACCGAGTGTGGCGAGGTCTCGCCCAAGTGGGCCGGGCAGTGTGCTGCCTGCAAGGGGTGGAACTGTTTGACCGAGGTGGTTGCCACGCCTGAGGCCAAAGGGGGAGGACGTTTTGCCGGCTATGCGGGGGAGCAGAGCAAGGTGGTCAACCTTGCCGAGGTGGAGGCAGCTACCGAGGTGCAGACCCGAACCGGTATCGGGGAGATGGATCGCGTGCTGGGTGGGGGGCTGGTACAGGGTTCCGTCGTACTGATTGGTGGAGACCCCGGAATTGGCAAATCTACCCTGTTGCTGCAGGTGATGGCCCGACTCTCTGCAGAGATGTCGGTGCTCTATGTCAGTGGTGAGGAGTCTGCACGGCAGATCTCGTTGCGGGCACGCCGTCTGGAGGTGAATGTCAATCAGCTGGATCTGTTAACCGAGACCCAGGCAGAGCAGATTCTCTCCACCGCGCAGAAGAGCAGGCCCAGCGTGCTGGTGGTGGACTCCATTCAGACCATCTACACCGATGAGCTGCAGTCAGCCCCCGGTTCGGTAGCGCAGGTGCGGGAGAGCACGGCCCGTCTGGTGCGCTTCGCCAAGCAGACTGGTACCGCGATCTTTCTGGTAGGGCATGTCACCAAGGAGGGGAATCTGGCGGGCCCCCGGGTGCTGGAGCATATGGTCGATACCGTGCTCTACTTCGAGGGAGAGAGTGGCAGCCGCTATCGGGTGATCCGTTCGATCAAGAATCGTTTTGGGGCGGTAAATGAACTCGGGGTCTTTGCGATGACCGAGCTGGGGTTGAAGGAGGTCTCCAACCCCTCGGCCATCTTCCTCTCTCGCCATGAACAACCGGTAGCGGGAACGGTAACCCTGGTCACCCGGGAGGGAACCCGGCCTCTGCTGGTTGAGTTGCAGGCACTGGTGGATGAGAGTCATCTGGCCAACCCGCGCCGGGTAGCGATCGGGCTGGAGCAGAATCGTCTGGCCATGTTGCTGGCGGTGCTGCATCGCCATGGCGGTATTGCCAGTTATGATCAGGATGTTTTTATCAATGTGGTTGGCGGGGTACGGGTGTCGGAACCGGCTGCCGATCTGGCGGTGATTCTTTCCATCCTCTCCAGTCTGCGTAACCGCCCCATCACCGAGGGGACGGTGGTGTTTGGTGAGGTGGGGCTGGTGGGGGAGGTGCGCCCGATCCCCGGAGGAGAGGAGCGGCTGCATGAGGCGGCCAAGCACGGTTTTACCCGCGCCATCATCCCCAAGGCCAACCGCCCACGCAAGCCGGTTGAGGGGATGGAGGTGGTTGCGGTTGCTCGTCTCTCTGATGCGCTGAGTGCAGTCTGAGCCGCTTCAGCCGCCTTCCCGCTCTTCGGCTGCACCCAGCCACCCCAGGTTGGCCATCAGGCGCAACAACTCATCCTGTTGCTCGTTAACCCCGCCTTGCCGAATCTGTGAGAACAGATTCCAGAACAGGTAGGCGTTGAGTTCCGAGCGGCTCTGTGGATCCAGTAGTGCAAGCAGGTTGAGTATGGTGGTGAGGGCGCTTCGCTCGGTTCGCAAATCAGTGAGAAACTGTTGGGTGACCGCCTCTCCCCCCTCGATGATGTTGAGCACGGTCTGCCGGGTGAGGTCACCAATGCGCTGGTCGGCACTACTGGCAAGAGGGGTGGTATCCACCTTCCACAGGGTGTGGGCCCAGATCGTATCCGAATCCATATAGGGGTTCAGTGGTAGTGCACAGGGGTTGGGCATATGCCACTCAAACTGTGCAATCTCCTGCTCGATCAGGTGCCGGGAGAGCTGCTCGGCATCCTGTTGGCTGAAGCTGGCCCCGAACAGGGGGATATTGCGCTGCTGTAGTTCGCGCAGGGTGTGGCTGCCGGAGAGGGAGAGCTCCGTGGACGGATGCATCAGAAAGGCAGCATCTGCACGGTACTCGGGGTGCTCCAACAGAAACTCGATGGGGGGCTGACGATGCAGATCGACCTGTATGGAGCGCAGTTCGTGGCAATTCCCTGCGGAGCTGGCGAGCTCAATCGACTGGCCCACAATGGTGAGATGGATCGGAGTCAGTGAGCTGAGCCCCAGCAGCGAGGGCAGAACTCCCCAGGCATAGCCATCGTCAACCGCATCCAGTTGTCCCGGATTGAGCAGCAGCAGATGGATCTGTTTGGGAGGCGTGTTCCAGATCTGGTTCTGGCTCAGACAGTAGGCGACAGCAGCGGGTGCTGCCATCAGTAGCGCTCTGTCCTGCTGAGACATCTCTTGCGGAAACAGGGTATAGAAGCTGGATTGCCTGACCCGCTCAACGGCTTGTTGCAGGTTGGACAACGGTTCAATCGGGGAGTGGGTCATCGTTTTAACCTGGATTCCTCAGTTGGTTTCTTGGGAAATTGTTTGCATAAGAAGATGTTGATCCTGTTTCAAGCGATCAACTGAGGATTCTAGGTTCATAGTACAGAGGGGGTCAATTTCCAATCAGAGCGTTGATCCTATAGTTGGAAGAAGTCGGTTTTTCGCCTCATCTCGGACGCATCTCCTTCCAGCTCCTGACTGACCGAGGCCAGCTCCTCGGTCATTGCCGAGTTCTGCTGATTAACCGTATCCAGATGCGATACTGCCGTATTGACCTGATCCACCCCTTGATCCTGCTCCTGGCTGGCCGAGTGGATCTCCTCCATCAGATCAGAGAGCTTCTGGATGGTGTCGATAATTTCATTCAGGGATTCGGCAGAGGCGCGCACCAGCCGCTCACCATTTTCAACCCGCTCACCATTGCCTTCAATCAAGTTGCGGATCTCTTTCGATGCATCGGAGGAGCGTTGTGCCAGTGCCCTCACTTCACTGGCCACCACCGCAAAGCCACGCCCATGCTCCCCGGCACGGGCCGCCTCGACAGCGGCATTGAGCGCGAGCAGGTTGGTCTGAAAGGCGATGCTGTCAATCAGGTTGATAATGTCGGAGATCTCGCTGCTGGCCTCGCTGATCTGCCCCATGGCCTCTGCCGCCTCAGCCGAGACTTCACTGCCTCGGGTAGCGGTTTGCCTGGCCTCATGCACCAGATGATTGGCGACTTCGGTATTCTGTGCAGTCATCTTCACGGTACTGGCCATCTCTTCCATGCTGGCAGCGGTCTGCTCCAGTGAAGAGGCCTGTTCTGCAGCCCGTTGAGAAAGATCATGGGCGGATCGGGCCACCACCTCGGAGCGCTCCATCACCGACATTACCCGTTCACGCACCCCGTGAATCACCCCTTGTTGGTGCTGCAGGCTGAGATTGAAGCTCTCTGCCAGCTGCGCAAAGAGCCCGTCGCACTCATCATCAATACGACTGGTGAGGTTGCCCTGCTCCAGCTGTTTGAGCGCTGCAACCGTTGCCAGAATCGGTTTGCGTACCGCCTCCATCATCAGATTTACATTCTCCCCCAGCGAACGGTAAAACCCCTCCAGTTCAGTGGTATCGAGACGGTTATCGAGTGCTCCGTTGCGCACCCCTTCAATCAAGGTGTTGAGCTGCTCCTGGATCAACAGCTCTTCGGTCTGGTCAGTCCACTCCACCACCGAGCCGAGGCGCTTGTTGGTTGCATCAATTACCGGATTGACTACCAGACTGAAATGGCGTCCTCCCAGGGTGAGGTTGGAGCTGATCACCTGAGTAAACTCGGCCAGCATTTTTGCTTGATGTTCAGGGTGCTTGTGGAAGCGATCCATATTGTCGCCCACCAGTCCTGCCACCTGAAACTGGGGTAGATCCTGCTGGATGGCCTGCTCGTTACGCGCCAACATCTGCTCGACGGCACGGTTCATATAGATGATATTGCGGCACTCATCGGCCACCATTACGTTGGCGGAGACGTTATCGAGTGCCACCCGGATACGCCGGTTCTGCTCCGCCTCCCGACGTGCCTCATCCACCGATACCCCGGTAAGGATCTGCATCATCTTGAGCTGCTCCTGCAGGGTACGGATCTCCGGTGTGCGGCAGAACTGGATGGGGGTGTCGTATCGCTGCTGACTCACTTCCCGCATCACATGGCTGACAGCTCGTAGTGGCCGGATCAGATATTGCGTCAGCAAGCCACTTCCTGCTGCACTAAACAGCACAACCGCAGCTGTGGTGCCGACAGGGAGTGCACCACCAAACAGCTCCATCCCCACATAGAGGGCGAACAGGGCAAACACTCCTGCTCCCAGTGCCGCCTTCAGTGCCAGCGGCAAGCGGCTACAGATCCGCACTCTATCCAGGGTATATTGCCATGGGGTGTAGACCTTGCCATGGCGTATCTTCAGGGTACCTTCAGCAATCCCCCGATAGGCTGCCTCGGTTGCCTGTTTGGTCTCATGATCAGTGACCGGGGTACGGTAGGAGGTATAGCCGATGACCTCATCATTCTCCAGAATCGGGCAGGCGTTGGCATAAACCCAGTAGTGACTGCCATCCTTGCAGCGGTTTTTGACCACCTGACTCCACGGTCGGCCCGCCTTCAGGGTCTCCCACAGATCCTCAAACACTCTGGGAGGGACATCGGGGTGGCGCACGACATTGTGGTTATGGTTGTAGAGCTCCTCCTGGGTAAAGCCGGAGATCTTGATAAAGACATCATTGGCACTCTGGATGATCCCCTTGAGATTGGTCTTCGAGACCAGGGTCTCGCCCGCGGGAATCTCGGTCTCCCGCTGGGTTACCGGCTGGTTGTTTTTCATCTTGTTTCCTTGGCAGTATCGGTTCTCTGTCTGGTTGAACGTTTGATATATGTCATTATTTTACGTGTATTCAAATATTAAGTGCAATTTTTTCTAACTCATAAATCAATAGGTTATGTGATTGTGCTGTCGCATCCAAATGCTAAGATATGGCATAGCCCATTGTTTTTCCGGTATATTTCCCGTGATCCTCTTGCAATCCATTGAGGAGCATGGGAAATATACAAATTGCACTTCAGAGTTGAATCCGCCTTATTAATAATATGTTGTTG
>CAYFNH010000037.1:0-12761 GCA_964344435.1 uncultured Piscirickettsiaceae bacterium
TGAGCAAGGTGGCCGAGGGGGCGCAGACCACCTTGGGGGCCTACCATCGGGCGTGGCAGTGAGGCGGGTTTGATGAAGCTCTCTCTGGGGCCGACCCTCTACTACTGGCCGGAGGCGCAGATTCGTGACTTCTATCGTGCTGTGGCCGATATGCCGCTCGATATCGTCTATCTGGGGGAGACCATCTGCTCCAAGCGGCGTGCGCTCAATTTCGAGCAGTGGCTGGAAATCGCACAGCAGTTGCAGGCCGCTGGCAAGGCGGTGGTGCTCTCCACCCTGGCACTGCTGGAGGCGGAGTCCGAATTGAAGACCTTGCGCAAGATCTGTAGCAATGGAGCGTTTCCGGTTGAAGCCAATGATCTGGCCGCAATCAATCTCTGTCAGGAGCAGCAGACCCCGTTTGTGGTGGGTCACTCAGTCAATCTCTACAACCAGGGAACCATGGGGGTGATGCAGCGGGCGGGCATGCAGCGTTGGGTACTGCCGGTCGAGCTTTCGCGTGATACGCTGCGCGATCTGCAGCAGCACCGTCCCGCAAATGTCGAGACCGAGGTCTTCGCCTGGGGCAAGATCCCGCTCGCCTATGCGGCTCGCTGCTACACCGCGCGCCATTACAATCTGCCCAAGGATGATTGTCAGTATCGCTGTCTCGATGATGCGGATGGGATGCTGCTCAACACCAGAGAGGGCCAACCCTTCCTCACCATCAATGGAATCCAGACCCAGTCGGCACAACATGCCAACCTGATCGGGGCTGTGGAGGAGATGCGTGAGCTGGAGGTGGAAGTAGTGCGTATCAGCCCGCAGTCGCTGTTTATGGAGGAGATCGTGACGCTGTTTGATCAGGTCAATCGACAGCAGATCACCCCGCAGGCCGGGGTGGCAGCAGCTCAACGCTTTCTGCCACTGGGTGGTGTGGATGGTTACTGGCGGGGAGAAGCGGGTATCCAGCCGACAGAGAACAGCAGCACCTGACGCTTTCACTGTCGGTATAATTTACCGATGGATTACCCCGAAACCTTCGATGTCATCGTGATTGGTGGCGGTCATGCCGGTACTGAAGCGGCATTGGCGGCGGCCCGCATGGGTGCACGCACGCTGCTGTTGACCCACAATCTCGAAACTCTGGGGCAGATGAGCTGCAATCCGGCGATTGGCGGGATTGGTAAGGGCCATCTGGTCAAGGAGGTGGATGCGCTGGGTGGTTTCATGGCTCATGCTACCGACCAGGCCGGCATTCAGTTTCGTACCCTTAACAGCAGCAAGGGGGCGGCGGTACAGGCGACCCGGGCGCAGGCCGATCGTCAACTCTACAGGCAGGCGGTACGTACTCAGCTGGAGAATCAACCCAATCTCACTCTGTTTCAGCAGGCTGCGGATGATCTGATTGTCGAGGGAGAGCGGGTTCGGGGTGTGGTGACCCAGTCGGGGATCCGTTTTGCGGCTCAGTCGGTGGTATTGACCGTGGGCACCTTCCTCAATGGGGTGATCCACGTTGGCCTGACGCAATCCTCCGGTGGGCGCATGGGGGATCCTCCATCACTCAAATTGGCGGATCGGCTGCGTGAACTCCCCTTTCGGGTGGAGCGGCTGAAGACCGGTACCCCACCACGGATTGATGGGCGTACCATCGACTACAGCCAATTGAAAGAGCAGCCAGGAGACGATCCGGCATCCGTGTTCTCCTATCTGGGGGATCGTGGCGAGCACCCACAGCAGATCTCCTGCTGGATCACCTACACCAACCAGCAGACCCACGAGATCATCCGCAGTGGTCTCGACCGTTCGCCGATGTACAGCGGGGTGATCGAGGGGGTGGGGCCACGCTACTGCCCCTCGGTGGAGGACAAGATTGTCCGCTTTGCCGAGCGTGATTCGCACCAGATCTTTGTCGAGCCGGAGGGGCTGAGTACCCATGAGATCTACCCCAACGGCATCTCCACCAGTTTGCCATTTGATGTGCAGCTTGCTCTGGTGCGTTCGATCCGGGGGTTCGAGCAGGCCCACATCACCCGCCCCGGTTACGCCATCGAGTATGACTTTTTCGATCCGCGTGACCTGAGTCCATCGCTGGAGACGCATGCATTGCAAGGACTCTTCTTTGCCGGGCAGATCAACGGTACCACCGGTTATGAGGAGGCGGCGGCGCAGGGGCTGGTGGCAGGCTGCAATGCCGCGCTGCAGGTACAAGGGAGAGAGGCGTGGTTCCCACATCGTTCAGAGAGCTACCTGGGGGTGATGATCGATGATCTGATTACCCGCGGAACCAACGAGCCTTACCGCATGTTCACCAGCCGTGCCGAGTACCGTCTGTTGTTGCGGGAGGACAATGCTGATCTGCGCCTGACCGAGCAGGGGCGTAAGTTGGGGTTGGTCGAGGATACTCGATGGGATGCCTTCCAGCGCAAGCGCGATGCGATTATGGCCGAGCAGCAGCGCCTGCGTCAGACCTGGCTGCGCCCTTCACTGATTAGTGAGGCAGAGGCGCAGCGGGTGCTGGGCAAGGCGATGCGCCACGAGCACAGTCTGATGGATCTGCTGGCACGCCCTGATGTGCGTTATCGTGACCTGGTCTCACTGGAGGTGGTGGAAGATCCACAGTTAGCTGAGGTGGTGGTGGAGCAGGTAGAGATTCAGGCCAAGTATGCCGGCTATATCGAGCGTCAGCACCAGGAGATCGAGAAAAACCGTCGCCATGAGGAGATGAAGTTACCGCAGGATCTCGACTACAGTCAGGTCTCCGGGCTCTCCATCGAGATCCGGGAGAAGCTGGCACGTCAGCGCCCGGCCACACTGGGAATGGCAGGGCGGATTTCGGGGGTAACCCCGGCAGCGCTCTCCCTGTTACGGATTCATTTGAAGAAGCGCTCTATGCGATAGCATGGAGCTTTATATCCATTCATGGTTTACCTGAAAATTGGAAAAATAGGACGGTAGGCTGAATAGCTACGGAGCATTGACAAAAATTATCGATAGAACTACCGTAATACCAATTAACTATCGATAAGCAGGAGGCCACTTGTGTTGAGTGTCAAGGTATCCCCGAAGTATCAGGTCGTAATTCCCCGAGAGGTCAGAGAATCCCTGCAGCTTGTTCCAGGACAGAGAATGCAAGTGGTTCAGTACGATAATCGGATTGAGCTGGTTCCTGAAAGAGATGTTAGTGAGCTGGAGGGATTTCTGAAAGGAATCGACACTACCTTTGTTCGGGAGCAGGATCGGATATGAATGTGGTGGACACCTCGGGCTGGCTCGAATTCTTTTCCGGTGGATGCAACGCAAAACAGTTTCGGGAACCCGTTCAGGCAAAGGAGCAGCTGATTGTTCCGGCAATCTCTATCTATGAGCTGGCCAAAGTCATCCTCCGGGAGAGTGATGAAGACCATCTCATTCAGGCGCTCGCAGCGATCCAGAAGGGGAAGATTGTCCCGCTTTCAGAGCAACTTTCAATCTCTTCGGCCAGAATCAGCTTGCGGTACAAGCTGCCGATGGCGGACAGCATTATCTATGCAACCGCTCAATCCTTTGATGCGACAGTGTGGACGCAGGATGTTGATTTTGAGGGGTTGCCCGGGGTCCGCTATTTTGTGAAACAGGGTAGGTAGAGCGATGGACTTGATCAGAGGTTCCTTAGGTATTGGGGGTTGTTGAGAAGTTTTCATCAAACTAGGGGTAAAAACATGGAAATTCTGATACTGGTCTTTTTGATCGCAATGGTGGTAGCGTTGCTTGTTGGTACCAGCAATGCTATTTCACACTTCCTGGGTGTACTCTTTGCACCACTGTTCGCCCTGTTCAACACTGCTGAAGAGGAGCCAGAGGATGACTTTGCCTTCCACATGGAGTGCGAAGACCCGAAGGATTGCGAGGAGATCCTGAAAAAGGTCAATGATGGCCGCATCAGGATTACTCTGTTGTAGCTGTCATGCCCCTGTTTCATCCATCCATTATTCAGAAGCAACTTGGTGAGGGGGCACCAACGATGCCAGCTCACCATCTGGAGATCCTGCAGCAGTGGAAAGCGCGTATCGAGGATGGCAGTCTGCACAAACAGACCGAGGTGGCCATCCATGCCCCTTTCACCAACCAGATCATGGCGGGTGTGCTCGGTTACCAGCCCTATGGTAGTGGTGAGCAGTGGACCATCTCTCGGGAATATGGGGTGGCGGGCGGTGCGGTCGACCTTGCACTCGGCCATTTCGGTGACGACAGGGAGAGTGACAAGGTAATTGCACCTTTTGAGCTTAAGGGGGCGAAGACCAAAAACCTTGATGCCATCATGCCGGGACGACACAAGACCCCGGTACAGCAGGCGTGGGACTACGCCCGTGATATCAAAGGGGCACAGTGGGTGCTGGTCAGCAACTATCTGGAGATTCGTCTGTATGCGGTGAGCGAAACCTCTCTGGTTTATGAAAAGTTTGATCTTGCCCGGCTCACAGAACCGGCTGAATATGCCCGTTTTATTCACTTGCTTCATGCTGACAATCTGCTGAGCGGAAACACCACTCAGTTATTACAGCAGAGTCTGCAGGCCGACAAGGAGATCACCCATCGCCTCTATAGTGACTATAAATCGCTGCGTTCACAGCTCATCACCCGGCTGATTGAAGACAACCCTCAACATCAACCCGGTAGCCTTATCGCCCCGGCACAGAAGCTGCTCGACCGTTTTCTCTTTATCGCCTTTGCCGAAGACAAGCGGCTGATCCCCGGCAATACCATTCAGCAGGCATTTGAACACAATGACCCCTACAACCCACGCCCTGTCTATGAAAACTTCGTTGGCCTGTTTCGTGCCATCGACCAGGGCAATACCATGCTCAAAATTCCTGCCTACAATGGTGGTCTGTTTGCGGCCGATCCGCTGTTGGACAGGCTTGTTGTCGATGATGCGATCTGCCGGCAGGTTAATGAACTGGCGAAGTATGACTTCGATTCCGAGGTCTCGGTCACTGTGCTGGGCCATATCTTCGAGCAGTCCATCGCCGATCTCGAAACTCTGAGCGAACAGATCAACACAGGAGAGATTGCTGTTCAACAGAGTGGCCGGGCGGTCAGTGGCAAGCGAAAACAGCATGGCGTGGTTTACACTCCCGACCACATTACCGCCTTTATCGTTGAACAGACCCTCGGTAGTCAGCTCGACCACCGTTTTCGGCAGCTGCTGAAAGAGTACGGTACGCTCAAAAAGGATGGCTCCATCCAGTGGAAACGGGGCAACAAGACTGAGCTGCGCTTCTGGTACGCATGGCAGGAGGTCCTTCAACAGATTCGGGTGGTCGACCCCGCCTGTGGCTCCGGGGCCTTTCTGGTTGCCGCCTTCGACCACCTCTACAATGCTTACCAGCGCACCAACGACAAGCTCGCCGAACTGACCGGACAACATGCGGTGTTCGATCTCAACAAGGAGATCCTCAACAACAACCTCTTCGGAGTCGACATCAACGCCGAATCAATTGAGATCAGCAAACTCTCACTCTGGCTCAAGACCGCCGAGGTGGGCAAGCCGCTCACCAGCCTCGACGCCAATCTGCGCAGTGGTAACAGTCTTGCACTGGAGGAGGCGGTGCCGGGTGATGAGAGCCATTTCTGTTGGAGAGCCGCCTTCCCCGAAATTATGGAGCAGGGGGGCTTTGATGTGGTGCTCGGCAACCCCCCCTATGTGCGCCAGGAGCGTTTCAGCGCCCTCAAGCCGTGGCTGGAGCAACACTACAGCGTCTACCACGGGGTAGCGGACCTCTACGCCTACTTTTTCGAGCTGGGCCACAAACTGCTGAAAACGGACGGGCGGATGGGGTACATCTCCTCCTCCACCTTCTTCAAAACGGGATCCGGAGAACCGCTGCGGCGCTACCTCTCTACCGAAACTTCACTGGAAAAGATCGTTGACTTTGGGGATCTGCAGATCTTTGAGGGGGTCACCACCTACCCTGCCATCCTTATCTTGCAACAGCAGCCGCCACAACCAGAACACCCGATTCAGATCCTGCCTCTCACCGGGCAGCTGCCGGAAAATCTCAATCAGCACTTCAACCAGTTTTATGCCTCCATGCGTCAACAGCAGATGGGTGGGGCCAGCTGGCAGTTGGAGGATGAGGCGCTCTACCGGCTGCGACAGAAGCTGTTAGTGGGTTACCCCACGTTGAAAGAGGTGGTTGGTTCACCGCTCTATGGTATTAAGACCGGACTCAATGCCGCCTTTGTGGTGGATGAGGAGACCCGAAAGCGGCTGGTTGCCGAGGATCCCAACTCTGCAGTGCTGCTCAAACCCTTTCTGGAGGGGAAGGATCTGAAAAAGTGGCATGCAGAGCCACGGGGGTTGTGGTTGATTGCCATCCCCAAGTTCTGGACGCGGCAGCAGATGGCCCTCGAAGCGGCGCAGCAGGTACTGAAAGCTGAGTTGATAGCCTGCTTGGGGGACAAGGCATGAGCGAAGCATATTTGACAGTGGAGTACCGCGACTGGCTCAAGGAGGTCAAACAGCGGTTACGGCAAGCGCAGGTGAAGGCGGTGGTGCAGGTGAATACAGCCCTGCTGACCTTCTACTGGGAGCTGGGTGCGGACATTGTGGAACGCCAGAAGTCGGCCCAATGGGGCAGTGGGTTCCTGAAGCAGTTGAGTGCCGACCTGATGGCGGAATTCCCCGACATGAAGGGTTTTTCACACAACAACCTCCAATACATCAAACGCTGGTATCTCTTCTACAAGCAAGGACTTCCTAATTGTGGAACAGGCTGTTCCACAATTGGTCAACAGCCTGTTGGCCAATTAGCAGAAACCACTTCCAGAGAAGTTGTGTCACAGCCTGTGGCACAAATGGATGAGGTTCAACAAGTGCAACAGGTCGTTGCACAATTAGTGCAGATCCCCTGGAGCCATAATCTGGTCATCATCTCCAAGAGCAAGGATGTGGCCGAAGCGCTCTACTACGTGAACCAAACCATTGAGCGCAACTGGAGCCGGAACGTTCTGACTCACCAAATCGAGAGCGGACTGTATCAACGCGAAGGCAAAGCTGTAACCAATTTCGCGCAAGCGCTTCCCTCTCCGCGGTCGGACTTGGCGCAGCAGTTGATCAAAGACCCGTACAATTTTGATTTTCTGACATTGACCAAAAACTACAACGAGCGCGAGCTGGAACAGGCGCTGACCGACCACATTACTAAATTCCTTTTGGAGCTCGGGGCTGGTTTTGCCTATGTCGGACGCCAAAAAGAGTTGCAGGTGGGCGAACGAGATTTCTTCCTCGATCTGCTCTTCTATCATACCAAGCTGCACTGCTATGTCGTCATCGAACTCAAGACTGGTGAGTTTGAGCCGGAGTATGCTGGTAAGCTCAATTTTTATCTGAAAGCAGTTGATGAGCAGTTGCGCGGCGAACGGGATGAGCCGACCATCGGCATTTTGCTCTGCAAAACACGGGATCGTGTCGTGGTGGAGTATGCACTGAGCGATATTCACAAGCCCATGGGGATTTCGGAATATCAGCTCACCCGTGCTCTGCCGGATAACCTGAAACCGAGCCTTCCCTCCATCGATGAGCTGGAAACCGAATTCGGCATCCCAGAGAACGGTGATGAATAACCATCTCTTACGCAATAGCGCGAAGTCACGAAGAGTCTTGGAATGAGCAAGAAGAAAATACCGACCAAGATAGTCTCTATCGTCCGCTCGTCGGCCGCCGAATACCTCACCTTTGTCGCCGCCAGCGGCTCGGGCGGCGTCGAAGCAGTCTATGTCGACGAGAGCATCTGGCTGACCCAGAAGATGATGGCCACCCTCTACGACGTGAACGTACGCACGGTGAATGAACACCTGAAAAAAATTTTTGCCGACAGCGAGCTGCAGGAAGATTCAGTTATCCGGAAATTCCGGATAACTGCCACCGACGGCAAAAACTACAACACCCTGCACTACAAACTCCCCGCCATCATCGCCGTCGGCTACAAGGTGAACTCCGAAAGGGCCGTGCAGTTCCGTAAGTGGGCCACCACCATCATCGATGAGTACACCATCAAGGCCTACGTGATGGATGACGAGCGCATCAAAAGCGGTGGCTCCATCCTTACTGAACAGTACTTCGAAGAACAGCTCCAGCGCGTCCGGGAGATTCGCCTCTCCGAGCGCAAGTTCTACCAGAAGATCACCGATATCTACGCCACCGCTATCGACTACGACGTCACCGCCCAGGCCACCAAGCGCTTTTTCGCCACCGTACAGAACAAGCTGCACTGGGCCATCCACGGCCAGACGGCGGCGGAGGTCATCGTCACCGGGCCGATGCAGACAAACAGCACATGGGCCTCACCACCTGGAAGGATGCCCCGCAAGGGAAAATCCAGAAGTTCGATGTCAGTGTGGCCAAGAACTACCTGAGCGAAGAGGAAATGGTGCAACTCGCCCGGCTGGTGAACGCCTACCTGGATGTGGCCGAGGATATGGCCCTGCGTAAGATGCCCATGACCATGCAAGACTGGGAAACCCGTCTGAACAAGTTTATTGAAGCCACCGACCGCGAAATTTTGCAGGATGCGGGCAAGGTCACGGCCGAGATCGCCAAGGCCCATGCCGAAAGCGAGTTTGAAAAATACCGTATCGTCCAGGACCAGCTGTTTGAAAGCGACTTCGAACGGATGCTGAAACAGATCGAGGCGATTCAAAAACCGGGGGAAGGCGATGAATAAGCAGGCCTCACGCGAAGGCGCGAAGACGCGAAGGGGTAAATATAAAAAGCTACCGCCGATCAAGCCGGAGGAAGTGCCCTACGAACTGCCGCAGGGGTGGGAGTGGGTGAGGTTGGGTGACGTTAAGGAGCCTCCAGTGATTGATAAACTATTAAATGCATCGAAGAGATGAACCGGCAGTGGTCCTCCTTCAAGGAAAATTTTTATGATTGATGTAGCAAAACAGCTGGGAGTGGTGCTGACCGACGAGCATCAACAGAAACTGGAGCAGTATCTCGATCTGTTGCTGAAGTGGAACAAGGTCTACAACCTGACCGCGATTCGTCAGCGTGACAAGATGGTGACTCACCATATCTATGACAGCCTTTCGGTGCTGCCCTGGCTGCAGGGCGAGCGCATTGTCGATCTTGGTAGTGGCGCTGGCCTGCCGGGGATACCGGTGGCGCTGTTACATCCACAGTGGGAGGTGGTGATGGTCGACAGCAATGTAAAGAAGAGCCGTTTTATCCAGCAGGCGATATTGGAGCTGGGTCTGCACAACGCATCTGTTGTACACTCTCGGGTCGAGCAGTTCCGGCCACAGCAGCCGTTTGATACGGTGGTTTCGCGTGCCTTCGCCTCGTTACCTCAGTTTCTGCACTATGCCGCCCCACTGGGGCGATATGCGGTGGCGATGAAAGGGCGCTGGCCAGAGCCCGACGGGGGAGAGGTCAGTGCCGGCTTCGAGCTGGAACAGGTGGTACCGGTTACGGTGCCGGGAATGGATGCGGTGCGCCATCTGGTGCTCTGCAAAGCAGGTGATGAAGCAGTATCGTGAGTAATATCTTTGCAGTAGCCAACCAGAAGGGTGGGGTCGGCAAGACCACCACCTCGGTTAATCTGGCCGCCTCGCTGGGCTATTTTGATGAGCGGGTGCTGCTGATTGACCTCGATCCGCAGGGCAATGCCACCACCGGCAGTGGGGTGGACAAGAACGAGGTGGAGTGGAGTGGTGTTGATGTACTGCTGGGGGAGGTTTCGATTGAGCAGGCGATCCAGCAGATCAGTGGCTCCAGCTATGATTTGTTGGCGGCCAATGGGGATTTGACTGCAGCAGAGGTGGAGCTATTCAATGAGGAGGATCGGCTGCAGCGTCTCTCTTCCATTCTGCAGCCTTTGCGGGATACCTATAGCTATATCCTGATCGATTGCCCGCCCACCCTGAATATTCTGACCTTGAACGCCTTTGTCGCCTCCAACGGGGTGATTGTGCCACTGCAGTGCGAGTACTATGCACTGGAGGGGTTGACCGCGTTGATGCAGACCATGGATCGGGTGCGTGAGACGCAAAACCCGGATCTGGCACTGAAGGGGATTGTGCGTACCATGTATGACGCACGCAATCGACTCTCTATAGAGGTCTCCGATCAGTTGTTGGCCCATTTTAGTGAGCGGGTCTATGAGACAGTAATCCCGCGCAACGTGAAACTGGCAGAGGCCCCCAGTTATGGCCGCCCGATTATCTATTACGCACCCTCTTCACGAGGGGCGTATGCCTATGTGGATCTGGCAGCAGAGATTCTGGAACGGGCAGAGCAGGAGCAGAAAAGTGTGCAGCAACCGATAGTGGAGCAGGAAGATGGCTAAGAGAGGGGGATTGGGTCGAGGGCTGGATTCATTGTTGGGGGCTACAAAGGCACCTGCGGTGCCGGTTGGATCACACCAGCAGAAGCGTACAGAAGCAGCAGAAGCTGAAGGCACGACTTCAACAAAAGTACTGAACCAGGGAGGGGAGGATCAAGTGCCGGCAGCAGTTTCGACTGCACCAGCAAGTGACCTGGCCCTGCGAGATATTCCGGTGGATCTGTTGCAGCGTGGCAAATATCAGCCGCGAGAGAATTTTGATCAGGAGTTGCTGGAGGAGTTGGCCAGCTCGATACGGGCACAGGGGGTGATTCAGCCGATTGTGGTACGTCCGGTTGAGGGAGAGCGTTACGAGATTGTTGCCGGAGAGCGGCGCTGGCGGGCGGCACAGCTGGCTGGGCTGCAGGAGATTCCTGCGGTTGTCCGCGAGGTGGATGACCAGGCCACCATGGCGATGGCACTGATTGAGAATCTGCAGCGAGAAAATCTCAATCCGATTGAAGAGGCGGCGGCTCTGCAGCGTCTGATTGAGGAGTTTGGGCTTACTCAACAGCAGGCGGCCGATGCGGTGGGGCGCTCACGCACCTCGGTGACCAACCTGTTGCGCCTGCTGAACCTCAATGCCGAAGTAGGCCTGATGGTGGAGCGTGGCAAGATCGAGATGGGTCATGCACGTGCACTGCTGGGGTTGCAGGGTAAACAGCAGGTGGATGCGGCCAAGCAGGTGCTGTTGCTGGGGTTGTCGGTACGTGAGACCGAGAAGTTGGTGCGCAAGCTGCAGCAGCCCGCCTCGACAGGAAAGCGGGTTGTGGAGGAGTTGGACCCCGATATAAAGCGGCTGCAGAATGACCTCTCCGAGAAGCTGGGGGCAACCGTCAGTGTGCAGCAGGGCGCACGGGGCAAGGGTAAGCTGGTGATTCGATACAACTCGCTGGATGAGCTGGACGGGATTCTCGAGCATATCCGCTAGTCACCACTGGATACGGTTATTGGTTGGGTAAATATTGAGCATTGCTGTTTTTTTGCAAAATCCTAATTGACCCGTCTATCGATGATTTCTATAATACGCGCGGTCGGAAATTGGGCTGTCCCGCTGCTTCAGGTGATCTCACTACTGGTGATGATGGTAATTGCCGAGCAGCTTGATCAGGGTGAATTCAAGGTGGCAATATTCTACGGGGGAGCCATTTCTGTCGTAAATTTGCTCTGGCTGCAGTGGCGCCTGAGGCGTTCCGAGCGGCGGCAACCGGCTGAGGTAATTGCAGAAGATAGTGCGCAAGGGGCCCGCAAAGTTGTTGCGGATCTCTATATGACGGCAGTAGAGCGCTTGGTCCTGGTGACGGCCCTTTTTTTGCTGGGGATGGTGAAGCTGGATTTGGAGCCGCTGGCGTTGATGCTTGGCTTTATTGTCGGGCAAATAGTATGGTTGCTGGGTAGTCGCAACCTTGTCATGGTACGATAGAGCGATACAGAATTTGAGTGGTGTGGTCTGAGGTTAACTTGAGAGAACGGAACGGATAGAGAGCATATGGCAGGCGAAGCGATTACCTCTGGTGCGTATATCAAACACCACTTGACCAATCTCACCTTTGGGTACCATGACGGCCATTGGGGTTTTGCCCACTCGGCTGCCGATGTACAGGCAATGGGCTTCTGGGCCTTCCATGTAGACTCTCTGTTCTGGTCTGTCGGTCTGGCGTTACTCTTCTTTTTTGCCTTCCATACTGCTGCCAGGCGGGCCACTGCGGGTGTACCGGGTGGTTTGCAGAATTTTGTCGAGTGGATTGTCGAGTTTGTCGACGAGAGTGTAAAAGGCTCTTTCACTGCGAAAAATGACCTGATTGCACCGTTGGCGCTGACCATTTTCTGCTGGATCTTCCTGATGAACTTCATGGACCTGATCGCGGTTGACTGGCTGCCGATGCTGGCTGGTGCATTTGGAGAGGCGGCGCTGGGGATGGATCCACATCATGTCTACTTCAAAGTGGTGCCAACCACCGACCCCAACATCACTTTTGGTATGGCACTGGCGGTCTTCTATTTGATGATCTACTACAGCATCAAGAACAAGGGCATTGGTGGCTTCCTCGGTGAGCTGGCGTTCCAGCCGTTTGGTAAGTGGGGGATGCCGGCCAATCTCGTGCTGGAGGGGATCTCGTTGATCTCCAAGCCGGTCTCTCTCGCACTGCGACTGTTTGGTAACATGTATGCAGGTGAGACCATCTTCATTCTCATCGCCATCATGTATGGTGCCGGCTGGTTGATGGGAGGCTTCGGTGGCCTGTTACAGCTGGGGTGGGCAATCTTCCATATCCTGATCATTACACTGCAGGCGTTCATCTTCATGACGCTGACCATCGTGTATATGGATATGGCACATCATGAGCACTAAGCCCCATCTGCAGAAAGATTTGGTTTACAATTTTTAACTTTATATCCTCAATAGAGAAC
>CAYFNH010000037.1:12861-22349 GCA_964344435.1 uncultured Piscirickettsiaceae bacterium
TTAACTTTATATCCTCAATAGAGAACAGGAGAAAAAAATGGAACAAGCACTATTGTTCATCGCTGGTGGTTTGATGATGGGTCTGGGCGCACTGGGCGCTGCTGTGGGTATCGGTATCCTCGGTGGTCGTTTCCTGGAAGGTGCAGCACGTCAGCCTGAGTTGATTCCAATGCTGCGTACCCAGTTCTTTATTGTCATGGGTTTGGTTGATGCGGTTCCGATGATTGCCGTGGGTCTGGCACTCTATGTTCTGTTTGCGGTTGCCGGATAATTCCAGTATCCCAATCCAGACCTTTTCGGGTTAGCGTCAATTTAGATACAGTGGGAATCGGCTATGAATATTAATGCCACTCTGATAGGACAATCGATCGCATTCTTCCTCTTTGTGCTGTTTGTGATGAAGTATGTGTGGCCACCTCTGATGGCTGCCATGAGCGAGCGCAAGAAGCAGATTGCCGATGGTCTGGCTGCTGCAGAGCGCGGTCACCATGAACATGAACTGGCCGAGAAACGGGCCAAAGAGGTGATTCGTGAGGCCCATGAGGAGGCAACTTCGATTATCAGTCGGGCACAGCAGCGTGCCAGTGAGGTGATCGAGGAGTCCAAGGGTAAGGCCAAAGAGGAGGCGGATCGCATTGTTGAAGCAGGCCATGCACTGATTCAGCAGGAGACCAACAGTGCCCGTGAGCAGTTGCGTGGGCAGGTCTCTGCGCTGGCGTTGGCTGGTGTGTCACAGATTCTGCAGCGTGAAGTGAGCGAGTCTGACCATCAGCAGGTACTCTCCGAGTTGAGTACCAAACTCTAACGCTTCAGAGAATACGAGATGGAAGAGAGAACAACGATTGCGCGCCCCTATGCCGAGGCAGCCTGGCAGCAAGCCAGTGCAGAGGGAGAGGTGGATGCGTGGGCCAGTGCGGTTGAGCTGCTTGCAGTGATGGTGCAGCAGCCGCAGGTGAGTGAGCGTCTTCACCATCCCAAATTCAGCCGTGAGCAGCTCAGTGAGCTGTTGCTTGGAGTGGCTGCAGAGGTTGATGGTGCTCTGTTGTCGGGGACTCGACTCAATTTTGTAAAGGTGCTGCTGGAGGCCAATCGTCTGGGCTATGCACCGGAAATACATGAACTGTTTCACCAGTTCAAGGCAGCGGCCGAGAATAGCATAGAGGTGGAGGTGGTTAGTGCCTATCCGCTGGATCAAGCTGCTGAACAGTCTATTGTCGATGCGGTAACCGAGAAGATGGGGAAGGCAGTGCAGATGACTGCGACGGTCGATGAGTCCCTGTTTGGTGGTGTTGTGGTACGGGCCGGAGATCAGGTGATCGATCTCTCCCTGCGAGGCAGGTTGAACCAACTTGCCGGTCAGCTGCAGGCGTGAGATGGCGGCAGTCAGGTTTCAGGTTATTTACGTTTTTTCGTTTAAGGAGTAATCATGCAACTCAATCCTTCTGAAGTCAGTGAACTGATCCGGAAGAAAATCGAGAATTTCGAGCCACTGGCCGAAGCCCGCACCGAGGGCACGGTAGTCAGTCTGGCAGACGGTGTTGTCCGCCTGCACGGTCTGAGCGATGCAATGCAGGGTGAGATGATCGAATTTCCTGGCAACACCTATGGCATGGCGCTGAACCTGGAGCGAGACTCCGTAGGTGCAGTAATTCTGGGTTCGTATGAACATATTTCCGAAGGGGATACAGTACGTTGTACCGGGCGTATTCTTGAGGTGCCGGTGGGTGAAGGCCTGCTTGGGCGTGTGGTGGATTCACTGGGTAACCCGGTGGATGGCAAGGGGCCGATCGAGTCGGCGGGGACTTCTCCGATCGAGAAAATTGCTCCCGGCGTAATTGCCCGCAAGTCTGTCGATCAGCCGGTTCAGACCGGACTGAAGGCGATTGATGCGATGGTGCCGATTGGTCGTGGTCAGCGTGAGTTGATCATTGGTGACCGTCAGACCGGAAAGACAGCGGTCGCGGTCGATGCCATCATCAACCAGAAGGGCACCGGGGTTAAGTGTATCTACGTTGCCGTTGGTCAGAAGGCCTCCTCGATTGCCGAGGTGGTGCGCCGTCTGGAAGAGCACGATGCGCTTGAGCACACCATTATCGTGGCCGCTTCTGCTTCGGATGCAGCGGCGATGCAGTTTATTGCCCCCTACTCTGGCTGTACCATGGGTGAGTACTTCCGTGACAAGGGTGAGGATGCACTGATTGTCTATGATGATCTGACCAAGCAGGCGTGGGCCTATCGTCAGGTATCTCTGCTGCTGCGTCGCCCACCGGGTCGTGAGGCCTATCCGGGTGATGTCTTCTATCTCCATTCACGCCTGTTGGAGCGCGCCTCTCGAATCAATGCTGATGAGGTAGAGAAGCTGACCAATGGTGAAGTCAAGGGGCAGACCGGTTCTCTCACCGCATTGCCGATCATTGAGACCCAGGCGGGCGACGTGTCGGCTTTCGTACCGACCAACGTGATCTCGATTACCGACGGTCAGATCTTCCTCGAGACCGATCTTTTCAACTCCGGCATCCGTCCGGCAATCAACGCAGGTCTGTCGGTATCCCGTGTGGGTGGTGCAGCGCAGACCAAGATCATCAAGAAGCTGGGTGGTGGTGTGCGTCTCGACTTGGCGCAGTATCGTGAGCTGGCGGCATTTGCCCAGTTTGCTTCCGATCTGGATGAGGCAACCCGCAAGCAGATCGAGCGTGGTCAGCGTGTAACTGAATTGATGAAGCAGAAACAGTATGAGCCGATGACCATCGCTCAGTTGGCTACCTCGCTGTTTGCGGCCAATGAGGGTTTCCTCGATGATGTCGACCCCTCCAAGGTGGTTGATTTTGAGGAGGCACTGCAGAGTTATATGAAGAGTTCCCAGGCTTCACTGATGGATAGTATCAATGAGTCGGGTGACTTCAATGATTCCATCAGCAGTGGTCTGCGCAGTGCGTTGGAAGACTTCAAGGCAAACCATAGCTGGTAAGACGATAAACCCCGTTTAAAGGAAACCGCAACAGATGGCCGTTGGCAAGGAAATCCGGGAGAAGATCAAGAGCGTCAAGAGCACGCAGAAGATTACTCGTGCCATGGAGATGGTGGCTGCGAGTAAGATGCGCAAGGCTCAGGAGCGGATGGAGGCATCTCGCCCCTATAGCGAGAAGATTGCCAACGTGGTGGGGCATCTCGCAAATGCTCACCCCGAGTATAGCCACAGTTACCTCAGTGAGCGTGAAGAGCAGCGTGCAGGCTACATTGTCATCTCCTCGGATCGTGGGCTCTGTGGTGGCCTCAATGTCAACCTGTTCCGAGAGCTGGTTCGCGACCTTCGCGCCAAGGAGGCGGCTGATGTAGAGGTCGACTACACGGCCGTGGGTAGCAAGGCACTTGGCTTTCTTGGACGCCTTGGCGGCAATATGGTCTCGGAGGTTTGTCAGCTGGGGGATGTGCCCGAGCTGGAGAGCCTGATTGGACCGGTCAAGGCGATGCTGGATGCCTATGAGGCAGGTAGCATCGATCGGCTCTATCTGGTCTATAACAAGTTTGTGAATACCATGACCCAGGAACCTACGGTGCGTCAGCTATTGCCGTTGGAGCAGGAGGAGAACAAGGACTACAGTCACCACTGGGACTACATCTATGAGCCGGATGCAAAGCCGGTGATGGATACCCTGCTGCAGCGTTACGTGGAGTCACTGGTTTATCAAGGAGTGGTGGAAAACATCGCCTGCGAGATGTCGGCGCGAATGGTGGCCATGAAGAATGCAACCGACAATGCCGGTAATCTGATTGATGACCTGGAGCTGGTTTACAACAAGGCACGTCAGGCGGCGATTACCTCCGAGCTGGCCGATATTGTGGGTGGTGCGGCAGCCGTTTAAAAAGATTACACCATGAAGGGTATGAAGATAGTGAAGCGTGAGCAGTAGTGTAACGGAGTGATAAGCTTCAATGCCTTCATGCTCTTCATGGTAAATGTTGAATATAATTTGGATTAAGAGGATTTAGAGATGTCAGGAACGATTGTTCAGATCATCGGTGCAGTGGTAGACGTCGAGTTCCCACGCGATCAGATGCCCAAGGTATTTGACGCCCTGCTGGTAGATGAGCCCGGTTTGACACTGGAGGTTCAGCAGCAGATCGGGGACGGAGTCGTACGAGCGATTGCGATGGGTACGACCGATGGTCTTAAACGTGGCCTCTCTGTAACCGGTACTGGTGCACCGATTCAAGTTCCGGTGGGGGTCAAGACCCTGGGCCGTATCATGAACGTGCTGGGGAATCCAATCGATGAGAAGGGCGAGATTGGTGAAGAGATGCGTATGCCGATCCACCGTAAGGCCCCTACCTTCGAAGAGCTCTCTGCGGCAGCCGAGATCCTCGAGACCGGTATCAAGGTAATCGATCTGGTCTGCCCCTTTGCCAAGGGGGGTAAGGTTGGACTGTTCGGTGGTGCAGGTGTAGGTAAGACCGTAAACATGATGGAGCTGATCCGTAACATCGCGATCGAGCACAGTGGTTACTCCGTATTCGCCGGTGTGGGTGAGCGTACTCGTGAGGGTAACGACTTCTATCACGAGATGACTGAGGGTGGCGTACTTGACAAGGTATCGCTGGTCTATGGTCAGATGAATGAGCCACCGGGCAACCGTCTGCGTGTAGCCCTGACCGGCCTGACCATGGCGGAGGCATTCCGTGATGAGGGGCGTGACGTACTGCTCTTCATCGATAATATCTATCGTTATACGCTGGCGGGAACCGAGGTATCGGCACTGTTGGGTCGTATGCCCTCAGCGGTAGGCTATCAGCCCACGCTGGCAGAGGAGATGGGTGCTTTGCAGGAGCGTATCACCTCCACCAAGACCGGCTCTATCACCTCGATTCAGGCAGTCTACGTCCCTGCGGATGACTTGACCGACCCCTCTCCGGCAACCACCTTTGCTCACCTCGATGCGACCGTGGTACTCTCCCGTCAGGTTGCCGAGCTTGGTATCTACCCGGCAGTAGACCCACTGGACTCTACCAGCCGTCAGCTCGACCCGCATGTGGTGGGTGAGGAGCACTACCATGTGGCACGTACAGTTCAGACCACCCTGCAGCGCTACAAGGAGCTGAAGGACATTATCGCCATTCTCGGTATGGATGAGCTCTCGGAAGAGGACAAGCAGACGGTTAACCGTGCGCGCAAGATTCAGCGCTTCCTCTCTCAGCCCTTCTTCGTGGCCGAGGTCTTTACCGGTACGCCGGGTAAATATGTCTCCCTGGCGGATACCATCAGTGGCTTCAAGGCAATTGTAGAGGGTGAGTACGATCACTTGCCGGAGCAGGCCTTCTATATGGTGGGTTCCATCGATGAAGCAGTAGAGAAAGCCAAGACCATTTAATTCAATCAGGAATAGACCCTCATGAGTATGACCGTCCATGTTGATATTGTCAGTGCAGAGAAGGCGATCTTCTCCGGCTCTGCGGAGATGGTCTTTGCCCCGGCAGAGATGGGGGAAGTGGGTATTGCCCCCCGTCACACCCCGATGTTGACCCGCATGAAACCGGGTGAGGTTCGGGTGCAGCAGAGTGGTGGTAAGGAGCTGGATTTCTTCATCTCTGGCGGACTGCTCGAGGTACAGCCTCATGTAGTGACCGTGTTGGCGGATACCGCAGTACGTGCAGCGGATCTCGATGAGGCCGCCGCCATGCAGGCCAAGGAACGGGCCGAGGCAGCCATGAAGAACAAGAGCGCGAAGATGGATTATGCCAAGGCACAGGCTGAGCTGATCGAGGCGGCAGCACAGCTGCAGACCATTCAGCGTCTACGCAAGCGCTCTGGCGTATAAGGGTTTTGATGAGCGAGCGCGTCGCCAGGAAGAAGGCGGTCTGGTTTACCCATGTCATTGTAGATGATGACGGTGAGGTACTGGAGCACAATGATATTCCCGTTGCATACGTACATGGTGTTCCCAACCAGATGTTTCCACAACTGGAGAGGGCACTCAAGGGTAAGGCGGTAGAGGATGAGGTAGAGGTGCGGCTGGCTGCAGATGAGCACGGTTTCCAGTTCCTCGATCCCGACTTTGAAAAACGTTTTGCCGAGCATGAGGTACCGCCGGAGTATCGTCATGTCGGAGCCGAAGCCGACTTTCAGGATGAGCAGAGTGGGGAGACCGGTACCATGATGGTGCAGCGGATTGACCCGGATGGCTCGATTGTCTTCATGAAAAAACACCCTTTTGCCGGTATTGCCATCACCTATCGTCTGGTGATCACCGAGATTCGTGACGCCACCGCGGAAGAGATCCGCCACGGGCACCCGTCCATGGATCATCCTCACCTGCAGTAATTGCAGCAGTTTTTATGAGTTCTACCGCTGTCATTGTTCTCGCTGCAGGTCAGGGAACCCGGATGCGCTCGGCACTGCCCAAGGTGCTCCACCCGCTGGCCGGAAAACCCTTGCTGGAACATGTTGTTGAGACTGCAGCCGAGCTGGATCCCGACTCCATCCATGTGGTCTATGGGCACGGAGGAGAACAGGTGCCTCAGCAGCTCTCCCAACTGGAGGTGAACTGGGTACTGCAATTGCAGCAGTTGGGCACCGGTCATGCAGTGGAGCAGGCACTTCCAGCGCTGCAAGACGAAGAGATGGTGTTGGTGCTCTATGGGGATGTGCCGCTGATTCAAGCGGAAACCTTGAACTCGCTGCTACAACATGCACGGTCGAGTGGGTTTGCGCTGCTGACGGTATCACTGGAGAATCCACACGGCTACGGTCGCATCGTGCGCAACCAGCATGGAAGTGTGGCCCGGATTGTTGAGCAGAAAGATGCTACCGATGAAGAGCTACAGATCCATGAGGTCAATACCGGGATCATGGCACTCTCCAGAGAAAATTTGAGTGGATGGATCGAGCAGCTGGAGAACGATAATGCACAGGGTGAGTTTTATCTTACCGATATTGTCGAGCAGGCGGTTACTGACGGAATTGAGGTAATTGCGGTTGATGTCCCCTCAGAGGCAGAGGTGCAGGGAGTGAATGACCGCCTGCAGCTGGCTCAACTGGAGCGACACTATCAGCGTAGAGAGGCGGAAAACTTGATGCGGGAAGGGGTTACCCTGATCGATCCCGACCGTTTTGATCTACGCGGAACGCTCACTTGCGGACAGGATGTCACCATTGATGTCAATGTGATTGTCGAGGGGAATGTGGTGCTTGCGGATGGTGTCCGGGTAGATGCCAACTGTCACCTCAAGGATGCGAAGGTGGGGGCAGATAGTGAAATACTTCCCAACTGTGTGATCGAGTCAGCAAAGATCGGGGCCGAGTGCCGGGTTGGTCCGTTTGCACGGGTCCGTCCCGGTAGTGAACTGGTGGGCTCCAACCATCTGGGTAACTTTGTCGAGGTCAAAAACAGCCGGGTCGATGCCGGCTCCAAGATCAACCATCTCGCCTATGTCGGGGACAGCACCGTGGGGAAACGGGTCAATATTGGAGCCGGGGTGATTACCTGTAACTATGATGGGGTCAACAAACATCGCACCGTAATTGGGGATGATGTCTTTGTCGGCTCAGACTGTCAGCTGGTTGCACCAGTTGAGATCGAGTCCGGGGCTACCATTGGTGCCGGTTCCACCATCGTCAAGACTGCTCCGGCGGATCAGTTGACATTGAGCCGTTCCAAACAGCACAGCCTGAAAGGGTGGAGGCGACCGCTCAAGCAGAAGTAGCCTTGGAAAAAAGCACCACAAGGAGTTCAGGTATTATCAAGAGTGATAGCAGGCGGCCACCATGCAGCGAGTGAGCACTCTGGTTAGCAGCCTATTGATGGTGTTTACCCTGCTGGCGGTATGGGTGCTGGAAGGGGAGACAAGTGTCGATTTCAGTCAGCTTGGCAAGTTACTGACTCCACTGCTGTTGCTGTTCGGGCTGTTGCTGGTGTGGGACTATCAGCTCAAGAGGCGCGCGAAACGGCAAACCCGTCAATTGACGGAGATCTCTGCCCTGCAAGGGGCCATTCTCGATAACGCCAGCTATGCCATCATCGCCACGGATGTGATGGGCACGGTCACTGTATTCAATCGTGCTGCCGAGGAGATGTTGGGATACCAGGCCGAGGAGGTGGTGGGGCTACGTTCAGCAGAGACCTTCCTGGTTGCCGAGGAGGTTCAGCAACATGCCGAGGCGTTTGCAGCGCAGCACAATGGAGAGGTGTCGAGCGGATTTGCCGCACTGGTTCAACCCTCTGTCTATGGCCAGTCCAATGAACACAAGTACACCTTCGTACGCAAGGATGGCACACTGCTGCCGGTACAGTTATCGATCTCGGTGATGTGGGAGGAGCATGAGCGCGAAACAGGATTTCTCGCCATTGCCATCGATATCAGTGAACAGCTCAAGCACCAGCAGCAGCTGAAGCGAGCCAAGGAGTCGGCAGAAAAGGCAAGCCATGCCAAGGATGAGTTTCTGGCGTCGATGAGCCATGAACTGCGTACTCCACTGACGGCCATCATCGGCAACTGTAGAATTCTGCTGGATGGCAGCCATGGCGACGAAACCAGAGAGATGCTCCACTCTATCCATGCCGCTGGTGAGACACAGCTTGCTTTGGTCAATGACATCATCGACCTCTCCAAGATTGATTCCGGAAAATTTACCATAGAGCAACATCCGTTCGATCTGGCAAAACTGCTGTCAGAGGTGGAGCAGATGCTGGAAGTCAAGGCCAGTGATGCCGGGCTGGAGTGGGTTGTACAGCAACACAATGGTGAGGAGTACCAGTTGATTGGTGATAGTCAGCGCATCAAGCAGATTCTGATCAACCTTGCCGACAATGCCATCAAGTTTACCGAACACGGATCTGTGCAGCTCAGTAGTGATGTGGAGGACAAGAGCCTGCTGTTTCAGGTCGTGGATAGTGGTATTGGCATCCCTGTTGAAGTGCAGGAGCAGCTCTTCAGCCGTTTTCAGCAGGCGGATGGTTCAATCTCCCGAAAATTTGGTGGCAGTGGGCTGGGCCTCTATATCTGCCGCAGCCTGACGGAGTTGATGGGGGGTACCATTAGCGTAACCAGCGAACCGGGTAGAGGCAGTACCTTTGAGGTACGGCTTCCCTACCAGCAGAGTGAGCGCAAAGTGAGAGAGCAAGCCAACGCCGGTGTCCGGTCGTTGACACGGCTGCAGTTCAGCGGAAAGGTACTGATTGCAGAGGATACCGTGATGCTGCAGAAGCTGGAGGCATACATCCTCAAATCCCTCGGAGTGAGTGTCAAGGTGGCCAATAACGGCAGAGAGGCAGTGGAGATGGCCAATACAGAGCCATTCGACCTGATTCTGATGGATATGCAGATGCCCGAGGTGGATGGCATTGCTGCGACTCGCATATTACGTGAGCAGGGACATGAGACCCCTATCGTTGCACTCACTGCCAATGTGATGCAGAAGCACCGTGACATCTTCCATGAAGCCGGTGGTAATGACTTTATCACCAAGCCGATCGATGAGAACACCCTGCGCAAGG
>CAYFNH010000038.1:0-22123 GCA_964344435.1 uncultured Piscirickettsiaceae bacterium
CCTTCTATGGGGAGCCGCCTCTGTCAGCATGGCTGAAAAAATTGACGGTAAAAATATCTGGAGCGAACTGCCTCCACTGCAGCTACCCGATAGCAATGCAGTGCCACACACACTCAGTGAATGGAAAGGCAAGGTTTTGGTGGTCAACTTTTTTGCAACCTGGTGTGCCCCCTGCCGTTATGAAGTACCCCACCTGATTAAGCTGCAAGAACAGTTCGGAAAGGATGGATTGCAGATCATCGGTATTGGTTTTGACGAGAAAGACAAAGTGAAAAACTATGTCCGTAGTCTCGAGATCACCTATCCGGTTCTGGTGGCCGAGCCAGACCACAACAAGGCCTTGATGGAACAGTGGGGAAATACCACTGGGGCAATCCCCTATCTGTTAGTGGTCGACCAGACAGGCGTGGTAACTCTCAGCCGCAATGGTGGTCTGTCTGAACGTGAGTTTGACTGGTTTGTGAAGCCTCTGTTGAGCCAGTAACCCCGGCTGCCCCTCCCCCTGCAGGGGGAGCTTTGAGGTTCATGCATACTCAGATTCGATTACAGACGGCCGCTGCCACAAACATCGCCTGCGGACGGCTGTAGGGATCCATCCAGCCATAATGTTTACTATGCGTTGCATAGCCGGTCTGCACGTTGAGATTGAAGGTACGTACACCATCCTCACAGGTCAGCACCGGCATGTTGGGGCGAAAGCCGCAACGCACACTCTGCTTGAAGGGGAGTGATTGTGGAAACCGCAATTGATCCTTCTGCTGCACGATTTGGTGCTGTTGCTGGAAGAAGCTGGAGTCACGATAGGTATCGGTATCCCCATTCCACTTCAGCCCTGCCGCCCCCACGTCCATACAGTTCCAGGTGACCTGATCCGGGCCCTCCCCTGCACTCACCATGGCCGAGGCACTGAATAGCAGTATGCTCACCACAATACGACTGAATCCTCTCATTGTGCCTCTCCCTGTGGTTGTGAAGTGGGTGCCGGGGGAGCCGGTGGCCTGCTATGGGTCTGAGGCTGTGGCGGTGCCACCGGAGCCCAGCCATAGGGGGTAGGTACCATCATCGGCTGCCCCCCATAGGGCATTGGTTGCATTCCCTGCCGCATCGGTGCCCAGCGTGGTGGCGGTGCATCACGGAAACCCCAGGCTGGCCCGGAACGGGGGCCGCCGCCCCAGGAGAACCCCTTGCGACTGCTGGTACCGGTGTCCCAGACATTGTCCGGGCTCTCCCAGTTCATCCTCGACCCCCCCATATCGAGGTCACTGCCATCGTCGAAGTCAAAGCCCTCGTTGAAGTTGTCTCCCATATTGAAGCCAAAGGCCGATACCGCACTGCCATAACAGAGTGTTGCCACCGCTGCCCACCGCACCAGCGTATTGAGTCGTCGATCTTTCATTGTGCTCTCCTTGTAAAACCGTCTCCATTCATAGAGGATAGCAAGAAAAAGGAGCATTCTGAAATGGATCGACTGTTTTCATTCCTGCTATTGAGCACTCTGGCCGTTCCCACCTTCGCAGAACCGATTGGTGAGGTAAGTACCAAATTTCGTCTCGCCACCCCCAATGACAAGATTGTGGTGGAGGCATTTGATGACCCCCGTATCCCCGGCGCCACCTGTTATCTGAGTCGCGCCAAGCGGGGGGGCATCAGTGGAGCCATTGGCCTGGCAGAGGATACCTCGGATGCATCGATCGCCTGCCGCCAGACCGCTTCGATCACCCTGCCTGAATCGATTGCCAGTGGGGAAGATGATGGTGAGGAGGTCTTCAAGCAACGCACCTCGGTACTGTTCAAATCCCTGCAGGTAGTCCGTTTCTATGATCCCCGCCGCAAAGTGATTGTCTATCTCAGCTATAGTGACCGGGTGATCGAGGGCTCTCCCAAGAATTCGATCTCAGTGGTACCGATCCGCAACTTCAGCGACTGAGCAGATTTCAACCACTTGATCAAATAGAATGGCTACAAAGTGAATTGCGCTTGCGCAAGAGAGGGTGCCTTGGGGCATACCTGCATAGCTGTACCTTGTCTCGCTCCGGGTAGAGGTTCTGAGACGGTCAATACAATGTGGTTGGAGTCCTAGTACTCGAGCAACATTGTTTTGACGGTTACAGCGGATCGAAAAGCGGTCAGCTGCAAGGCGGACGAACGCAGGACTGGCTGTAGCCAATTCAAGTGAGGACAACACAGCAGATGACTGCTTTTCGCCCGCCCGAAGGGAATCACACACATCGCCCAATACTGCGTTGCATCCATTTGACATAGAGTGGCTATGCCTGCATGGCTGCGCCTTGTCTTGAACGATGTGTGAGATTCTGTAACCATCAAAACAATGTTGCTCGAGTACTAGTAACAAAAAAGGAAGACTCCTCCACCAGGGTTCGGCTCCATTGCACCACTTCGTGTGTGGCTTCCGAGGCGATACGGGTCATCTCAATGGAGGTATCCACCACCGGACGCAGACTTTCAAAAGCGCTCAATACCTCCGCTGAGTGCATGCGTTGATCACCCAGAATTCGGTCAAAGGAGTCACTTGAGCTGCGCATCACCTCCATCGCCTCGGCCAACTGCTGGTTGAGCGTACTCATACGCTGTTCTGCCGCCACAATTCGATCCTTGACCGCCACCTGGGTCTTTACCTCCTGCAGGATCTGCTGCACCGAGGTGCTGGTGGCCGACACCTCCTGCTTGATTTCATGAAAGCTTCTGTTGACCTGTTCAATCTGCGCCATCCCCTTGTCCAACAGTTGTTGATTCTGGTGTGTCAACTCGACGGTCTGTCCAATCTCGCTGCGCACCTCGGCAATGATGCCACTAATATCCTTCGCCGCCTCTCCACTACGCTGTGCAAGTTGACGCACCTCACCGGCCACCACCGCAAAACCACGCCCCTCTTCACCGGCGCGTGCCGCCTCAACCGCTGCATTCAGTGCCAGCAGATTGGTCTGGAAGGCGATGGTTTCGATCAGCTTGTTGGCCTCCTCCACACGGGTGGAGTTGCGCCCCAGACTATCCACCGTGGCACTCAACCCCGCCATCGCCTCGGCAATCGCAGTCACCATTTTCACGGCCCCACTGACCGACTCTTCACCCCGTTGGGTCTGGGTCAACATACTTTCCACTGCATGGCCTGCATCGACCACCCCACCATCAATCCGGGAGATCAGTTGCGCCATCTCCCCAATGGCCCGATTGGTTGTAGTTACCGACTCATTCATCCCGTCAGTTACATCAGTGAGTGCCTCGATTCGACCACGCAACACACCGGAGTGGCTCTCCACCTCATCGAAGTTGCTTACCATACTCTCCATGGTCTCACCGGTATGTTCCATGGTCTGCATCACCGCTTGATTACTCCTGTCCAGCTTGTGGTGCGACTGTCCCAGACGCTGCGATCCCTCACTCATACTGGCGGCAGCCCCCTGTACACTGCCGACCACACTGCGCAGACTGGAGAGCATGCGCTGTAGCGCGTGGCTCAACAGGTCACGTTCCCCCCGTGGTTCAATATCCTGCATCAGCTGCCCATGGGAGATCTCCCCGGCCAATGTCACCTTCTGTTGCAGATCATCCAGCAGCAGATTGAAGCTCTCTGCCACCTGTCCCGCCTCGGTAGCAAACTCCACCTCCACTCGGCGTGAAAGGTCACCATCCTTCACGATCTCGTGCATCGCGTTCATGGTATCCAGCCAGGCACTGCGTGCACCGTGCTCGGTGATATTAAGCCCCATCACCTCCTCATCCGCTGTCACACGCAGATGCCCACTACGCTTGAGGATGGAGAAGAGGATTACACCGGCAACGAAGGCCCACACGAATACGGCCACCACCCCGATCAACTGAACCCAGAGCTGAGCCATGTGGCCACCGGCTGGCAACACCTCGACCGGTGCAAACAGTGCCAGCCCAAGCGTTCCCCAGGCACCGGCAAAACCGTGTGCTGCTACCGCATTGATCGGATCATCCACCTTCAGTACATGCAGCATCAGCCACTCGCTGGCGTACACCACTATACCGGCAATCACTCCAATCCAGATGGCCCCCATCGGCTCCACCACCGCACAGCCTGCAGTGATACCAACCAGCCCGGCAATGACACCATTGAGAATCTTCTCGATACGAATCCACCCCTGCCCACTGACAAAGGTGGCAATGATCAGGCAGGTAACCCCGGCGGCTGCCGGAGCCAGCAGGGTGTTGAGGATGATTTTGGCCACACTTCCATCGGCCACCAGCGTACTGCCGCCGTTAAACCCAAACCAGCCAAACCAGAGAATAAATACCCCCACAGTCGTCAGCGCCAGATTATGAGGCGGAATATCAACCGGTTTGCCCTCTGCATCAAAGCGCCCAATACGAGGCCCCAGAATCCAGGCCCCGGCCAGTCCGATCCAGCCACCAACCGAGTGCACCACGGTAGATCCGGCAAAGTCGATAAAGCCCATCGCCTCCAGCCAGCCTGCCTGTCCATCCACTGCCGCACTACCCCAGATCCAGTGGCCGGATACCGGATAGATCAGTGCGGTAATGGCAATCGATACCACCAGATAGGATTTGAATTTCATCCGCTCTGCCACGGCACCGGAAACAATCGTTGCCGCTGTCCCGGCGAAGACCATCTGAAAGATAAAGAAGGCATAATGATCCGCTGCCTCAAAGCCCTTGAGAAAATAGCCCGTACTGCCAATCCAGCCACTGATGGAGTCCCCAAACATGAAGGCAAAGCCAAATACCCAAAAAGAGATCACCGCAACCATGAAGTCGCTGATGTTCTTGATCGCAACATTGAGGGAGTTCTTGGCACGTACCAGACCGGTCTCCAGTGCGGTAAACCCACCCTGCATAAAGAAAACCATCGCTGCAGAGAGCAGAATCCAGATAATATTGATGTTATCCTGAGTCAGGCTCTCTGCGGTTTCAGCCTGGCCATGGAGAGGGGTTAGCGAGAGACCTGTAATAGCGAGAATAGTGGATACCTTGTTCATGATCTGCCCCATATTGGTTCACCAGAGATTCCAGGCTGGTGCAGCAAACGGCGTGCCAAATAGTTATCCAACTGTTCTTTATGTATTTTTATATACCCATTTCCTCTCACCAACTACATTCTGCACCACTATGGCGCAGAGAATTCACAACCATTCCCTAATATAGGGCAACCCCACCTGACCATGATGCAGAAAAAAAACCATTGGGAGACCGTCTACCGCCATAAGGATCCACTGGAGGTAAGCTGGTATCAACAGGAACCCACCCACTCACTGAACCTGATCAACACCTGTGGAATCGACAAGGACAGTGCCATCATTGATATCGGAGGGGGGGCATCACAACTGGTCGATCACCTCTATGCACAGGGATACGATCAGCTTACGGTACTGGACATCTCCTCCCACGCCCTAAGACACGCTCAGGACAGACTCGGGCAGGATGCTTCAAGCCGGATCACATGGCTGGAGATGGATATCACCCACTTCAGCCCCCCCCGGCACTATGCCCTGTGGCATGACCGTGCAGTATTCCACTTCCTCACCGAAGCCGAAGAGCGGGCCCGCTACCGCACTGCCTTGAATGAAGCACTCCCCCCCGGAGGCCACCTGATCCTTGCCGCCTTTGCTCCTGATGGTCCTACCCAATGCAGTGGCCTGGATATCGTGCAATATGATGAAAGCAAGATCACCCAAACCCTCGGGCAAGGCTTCCAGCTACTCGACAGCAGTCATGAGATGCACACCACTCCGGCACAGAAAACGCAGTCATTCAACTATTTTCATTTTATCCGCACGGGAATGGATGAGTAATGACCCTGCTTCTGCTCTATGTCCTGCTGGCTCTGCTCTTCTCCTTCCTCTGCTCCATCGCCGAGGCCGTTCTTCTCAGTGTCACGCCGGCTCATATTGCATTGCTGGAGCGCGAGGGACACCGTAGCGCCGAGGCCCTGCGTCGCCTCAAGCAGGAGATCAGTCAGCCGCTGGCCGCCATCCTTACCCTCAACACCATCGCTCACACCATTGGTGCCGCCGGTGCCGGTGCCCAGGCTGCAAGCCTGTTTGGCAGTGGCTCTGTCGGGGTAATCTCGGCCATCCTCACTCTGCTGATTCTGGTCTTCTCCGAAATCATCCCCAAAACGGTGGGAGCCTACTACTGGCGAGAGCTGGCCCCGGCAACCGCACAGTCATTGCGCCTGCTGGTTTGGCTGCTCTACCCCTTCGTTCGACTCTCCGAGTGGATCACCATGCGCTTCTCCGGCCGAGAGATTCTGGACGGCATGAGCCGCAGTGAGTTCCGGGCCGTATCAAAAATCAGTGAAGCCGAGGGCCAGCTGTCGAAACGCGAGAGTACCATTCTCAATAATCTGCTGCGGCTGCATGATACCCAGGTCAGTGATGCAATGACGCCACGCCCGGTTATTTTCACCCTCTCCGATCAGCTTACTGTCGAAACCTTCTTCCATAAATATGACCACACCCCGTTCACGCGCATCCCGATCTACGACGAAGATCCGGAAGAGATCACCGGCCTTGTGTTACGCAATGACATCCTGTTGGCACAGGCGCGTGGCAATGGGCAGAATACGCTGAGCAACTACCGCCGCGAGATCATGGTGGTAGCAGAATCAACCACGCTGTCAGAGGCCTTTGATCAGTTCCTGCGGCTGCGCACCCACATGATGCTGGTGGTCGACGAGTATGGCAGTGTCGCCGGCATCCTCACACTGGAGGATCTGCTGGAAACCCTGCTCGGGCTGGAGATTGTCGACGAGAGTGATCAGACTGTGGATATGCAGCAGCTGGCCCGCTCTCTATGGCGCAAGCGGGCCGAGGCGATGGGGCTTGAAATCGACTCTTGAATCATCAGTCCATTCATACCCCGATTCGAGTTGTGAACCGGCTATCCCTTTTGTTTGAAAAAGGCGATCAGCTGCTCGAGGTGATCCGCCTGCTCCAGCAGGTTGCGACTGGCGGCCGAGGTCTCTTCCACCAGTGCAGCATTACTCTGGTTGACCGCATCAAGCTGCGCAACCGCCGTATTGACCTGATCGATACCATTGGACTGCTCACTGCTGGCGCTGGCAATCTCGCTCATGATCTCATTTACATGGGCGATAGACTTCCGAATTGAATCCAGCGAGGTTCCACTCTCGTTCACCAGTTTGCTGCCATCAGTGACATGGGTATTGCTCTCATCAATCAGGGTCGAAATCTCCCGGGTAGCATCGGCTGCCCGTTGAGCCAGTGTGCGCACCTCACCGGCAACTACTGCAAAACCGCGCCCATGTTCACCGGCACGGGCCGCCTCTACTGCCGCATTCAGGGCCAACAGATTGGTCTGGAAGGCGATGCTATCGATCAGATTGATGATATCCGTCATCTTCTGACTGGAGTCGGTAATCTCTGCCATCGCCTTGATTGAACGCTGCAATACACCAACCCCATCCACCGCCTGCTGGTTGGCCTTGTTGGAGAGCTGGTTTGCCTCAGCAGCATTGTCTGCATTATGGCGAACCGTGGAGGACATCTGCTCCATGCTGGCTGCAGTCTCCTCCAGTGAGGCTGCCTGTGAAGAGGTGCGGTTGGAGAGCTCGTCATTGCCATTGGAGATCTCTCTGACCCCACGGTTAAGCTCGAACACCACCTTGCGCACCTCGGAGACAATGTGTTGCAGGTTGTCGAGCGTATGATTGATGGCACCACTGAGGTTGGCCAGCTGCCCGGGGTAGCTGCCCTCGACGGTTGAGTCGAGATGGCCATCTGCCACCTTTGCCATTACCTCGGAAATCTCGGTGATGGCCGACTCCATCGCCTCCATCGCATGATCAACATCGGTGCGGATAGAGCCCTCGACCTGTGAATCCATACGGTAGCTGAAGTCTCCTCCGACAATGGCCCGCATTACACTGCTGAGTCCATTGCTGGTACGTTCCAGACTCTCCAGTGCGGTGTTCACACGATTGCCAAACAGCTCCAGCTCTCCCTGCATACCTTGGTTGTCCACCCGGTGTTCAAACTCACCCCGGGCAACCCCGTCCATCACCTCATTGACCGCACTGAGCGCTCCCTGGGTCGCCTCCAGACTCTCGTTGATATGCTGCTTCAAGCTACCCAGATCACCCGGCAAAGTACTGCTGATTCGGCTGCCATAGTCTCCTTCGGCTGCGGTATGCATCACACTACCCACCTCGTCAATGGCCTGTTTCAGTGCCGCCAGATGGTTGTTGATCGAATTGGCCATCTGCGCCAGTTCATCCTTGCCATCCACATGAACTCGATGTTCAAAGTTACCATCGGTCTCGATTTTGCGCATTGCCTGGTTCACCGAATTGATCCCGGATATCAACCGGCGACTGATACTCCACCCCAGCAGCGCTACCACCACGATTGCCAGCAAGGTGAGCAGCAAGTTGGTCATCAAACCACGTTGGGTGGAGAGAACCCGTGATTCGGTCAGCTTGGTCAGATCCGCAGAGATCTGCACGGCCACCCCCTTGAAGATACCGATACGTCGGGTAGCGAGGGCAAACCACTCAACCCCTTCAATCTGGGAGGAGAGCGCCTCGATTGCCATCAGTGCCGGCCGATCCACAATATCAATCAACCGCTCCAGCTCTTCCCCCTTGACCTTGTTCTTCTTGCCGATCTCCAGCGCCAGCTTGTAGTTATCGAGAACGAAACGGATATCACTAATCCGTGACTTTTCCGCTTCCGTGGTACCCGGCAGGGACTCCAGCTGCTGTAGCAGCTCCATCGCCTGCTGGTATTGCTTGAGCACCTTGCGACGATAGCGGGGCTGTTTTTTCAACACATAATTCTTGAAATTATGTACCAACCCCCCATAGCCGATTACCGACTGCAGACGGGTAATGAGCGAGACCTTCTCCCCTTTGGAGAAGATCACATCCCGCATCTGCTGGTAACGCTGCTGATCAAACCCCTCTTTCCCCTGCTCCCAGACCGCCTGCTGGTTGGGGGCGATATTGCTCTGCAGCACCTTGAGGTAGATCGACTGATCCGAGATGAACCCCTGGACGGTCTGTGCCTTCCTGTTGTTGTACTCCCCGCTGGCAAACAGCCCGTTCATCATCCCCCGCTCCTGGCCGATACGCTCCTTGATCCAGAGGGATGCCGAGAGGGCTCTCAGCTGACGCGCCAATACCCCTTCGGTCACCGCGCCGGAAATATTGTCGATCAGCTCCAAAGCCCGGCTATTGGTGGAGGAGTAGTAGGCAAACCCCCCATTATCGGGAGCCAGTGCATCGATTGCCTGGCGAATCTCAACGCGTTGTGCCGCCTGCTCCAACAATGCCGCCACAGCCCCCTGAATCTCCTGGTCTGAGTGGCGGAAGGTGGTCATGAACTGCTCCAACCCGGATACCGCCTGATCCACAACCTCCCTCTGTTGAATGAGCTTGTCCCCCATCTTCTCTCCCCGGCTACCGAGGAACCCTGCACTGAGACCACGCTCAACGGCCATGTTATGTGCCAGCTGATCCAGCGCACCACTCAGCCCAACCAGCTGCTGGGTGTCCTTGATTCGCTGCTGCTGCTCCATTTTGTTGGAGATATTGATTGCCGAAATAAGGATCAGGCCAAATAACGGGAAAAACAGCAGCAGGATAATCTTGTTGCGAATGGAAAGATCTTTAATCATGAGGGGCCCCCGTGGCTGTCAACCCTATTGACGTATAGAGTTTTTTATAGACTATAGGCGTGACAATACCCTTTTTCAAGCGCAGCGCCATAACCTGAGTCAATTGTTACAACCATCAGTTCACAAGCTGAATAGGGGTATCTTAGGTGTTGTTTGAGTACAGTAATCATTTAATGTAGAGTGAGTAAACGGTACGCTAGGTGAAATTAGTACTATCCAGCAGCCAAAACCCTGCACAGCCAAGACTCATACCAAAGCGTAAAGCTCTGTGTCGTGGATCTTTCACCTGGAGCAGAAGGAGGAACTGAAGAATTACGTGCAAGGAGTCCGCTTACCGGGATGCCTGAAGGTTTTATCCATCACTGGAAATCTGTAACCAGGCCAGTCTATACGAACAGTGTTTCCAAAACTGTTGATGATGTGGTCCACCAAGCAGGCAAAGAGGTTGGGTTGAAGAGAGTACGATCAGCTACACGCATCAAAATAGCCGAGCTTTGGGCTGCTGTGCAGCAGAAAGAGCTGGATTTGTTGGATATGCTGAACAATTAATGGAGAAACTGAATATGTCCATTGCAATGCATGAGGTGAAAGAGCTGGTGAATCATCTACCGGATGATACGGAAATCGAAGATGTTCAGTATCACCTCTATGTTCTGGAAAAGATCAGAAAGGGGCAGGAGGATATTCAGGAGGGGCGTCACTACTCAACAGCACAGGCTCGGGAGCATCTGAAGAAATGGCTAGAACCCTGAGATGGTCTGAGGAGTCGCTTCAAGATATATCTGGAATTGCGGAATTCATTGCCCGTGGTTCGGCATACTATGCGCAACATGTAGTTGAAGCCATTCTGCATAAAGGGGAAGCTATGATCCATTTTCCAGAGTCTGGAAGAGTGGTTCCAGAGCTGGAGGATGAATCAATACGTGAACAGTTTATCTTCAGTTATAGAGTGATTTATCAACTGAGTGAGGATGAAATTTCGATACTTGCGGTCATCCATGGGAGGCGACTGTTGGAGAATGATTCCCGCTTTGTACAAGCCACATAAGATGTAAGGTTGTAGATGCCTCTGGTGAACCGTTATCCTACCGCACTATGGTCGATTGGTCACAAATCAAAACCGTTCTCCTCGATATGGATGGTACCCTGCTGGATCTCCACTTCGACAACCATTTCTGGCTGGAGCACGTTCCGTTACGTTACGCCGAGAAGAATCAGATCTCTCTGGAACTGGCAAAGGAGGAGGTCTATCGCCGTTGCAAGGCGGTTGAGGGACAGCTGGAGTGGTACTGTATTGACCACTGGAGTCGTGAGTTCGAGCTCGATATCGTCCAGCTCAAACAGGAGACCCACCACCTAATTGCAGAGCATCCCCATGTGCGGGACTTTCTGGATGCCGTCCGCCACTCGGGTCGGCGCGCGGTGCTGGTTACCAACGCCCACAGCAAGAGCCTTGATCTGAAGATGCGCAAGACCGAGCTGGGCCCCTATCTGGATGCAACTCTCTGTTCACACGATTTCGGTCTGCCCAAGGAGCATCCACAATTCTGGGAAAAATTGCAGAGTGCGGAGCGCTATGACCCGCAGGCCACGCTACTGGTAGATGACAGCCTCAACGTGCTGCGTTCGGCACGCGAGTATGGCATCCGTCATCTACTCGCGGTACACCAGCCCGACACAAAAAACCCACCCAAGGATGTGGAAGAGTTTGAGGCCATTCACCACTTTCGGGAGCTACTACCCATTCCGGCATAGCCGGCAAACCGGGGGGAGCTATCTGTCCAGATAGCGATAGAACAACGGGGTAATATTCTCCAGCCACTCGTCACTGATGGTGAAGCTCCCCATCTGGGCGAACACATCGAGCATCACCAGTGCGTTGAGGTTGGCATCCTTGCCCTTGAATTGGCGCAGGCGGTGGTTGAATGCGGTATTGAGCTCACTGATATTGTGGTAGATCTGTTTCAATCCGGCGAGGTCATACTCCGGTTTGGCCTGGTGTTTAAGGCGTATATACTGTGCCATCAGGTAGGCAGATACTGCGCGAAAGAAGGTCTCTTCCATGGTTGCAAAGGGCTGGTGGGTATAGGCCATCGGCCGCAACATATCCAGCTGAGGGCAGCCGCTGGTCGCCATGATCAAACCAATCATGGAGCTGAGGCCATCCTGCAGATCGCTCTTTTTCCCCACCTTGCGCTTGCGTATGCTGACTACGGTGGTCACCTTGCTGTAGGAGAAGTCATTCTGGAAGTGCCGTATCACCGACCCCAGATTGGCCGCTACCGGGCAGAGTGCTTCGCTGTCAGGCGGCAGCGTACAGTTACTACAACGATGATAGTCAAGCTTCATCCATGGCTCTTTTACCACCGGGATAGAGTCCGGGATCAGAGTGAGGCTACTGTCATCAAACTTCAATTCGATGATCTCTACCCGTCCGGACTCTTCAAAGGTGAACTTGTACTCAATAATCATCAGGACGACTCTCCAGCACTGGCCCGCGCCATCAGTGGTTTCATGGTTGAGAGCAGGGTCTTGAAAAGGTGGGGTGTACCCTCCTCCTCCTGCCGCAGCAACGCCTTCATGTGGGCACGCTGTGTCGGCATGGTATAACAGGCAGGGCAATTTTCGATCACCACCGGCAATCCGGCCTCGCTGGCAAAATCACGCAACTGTCGCTCCCTCACATAGACCAGAGGTCGAATCACCCGCAAGTCCCCCTCTCCTATGGTGTAGTGTGCCTTCATGGTGTTGAGCCGCCCCTCATGGAAGGCCGACATCAGGAAGCTCTCGGCCAGATCATCCAGCTGCTGCCCCAACGCCAATACCGTGAACCCCTTTTCCCGCAAGGTGGTGTACATAATGCCCCGCTTGATGCGGGCGCACCAGGAGCAGAAGGAGTCCCCCTTCATATGGCTTTGGGCCTGCTCCATAATCGGCTGGGCAACCAGGTGCCAGTTGACACCCAGCTGCTCCATATAGCCCCGTAACACCTCTGGGCGGAAGCTCTCCATCTGCGGATCTACGGTCATTGCCTCGACCTCGAAATGGATGGGGGCATGGCGCTGAAGATGCAACAAGGTATGCAGCAGTGAGAGCGAGTCCTTCCCCCCGGAGAGCCCCAGCATCACTCGATCCCCTTCTCTGATCATGTCATAGTCGGCAATTGCCCTGCCTACCTGGCGCAACAGACTTTTGGGGGGCTTTATAGAGATAGACTCACTCAACTTAATGCCTTGATAAAAATCAATTATACTATACTCTACATTTTCAAAGAGCAGCAACTACAAAAAATCCAGAGGAGAACCCATGAATACCGAATCCATCACCTCCATCTCCCCTGCCGAAGCATGGCAGATGGTACAGGATAATCCACGCGCCTTGCTGATTGATGTTCGCTCCAGCATGGAGTACCTGTTTGTCGGCCACCCGGTGGGCGCCATCCATATCCCCTGGATTGATGAACCGGACTGGGAGATCAATGCACAATTCACGGTAGAGATCCGCAAGTTGATCCTGGGTGGCGTACATGAAAACGAGACCATCACCAGCGCACCTATTATCCTGATCTGCCGCAGCGGTAAACGTTCACTGGAGGCCGGGCGAAAGCTGCTGGAAGATGGCCTCAGCGAGGTATTCAATATCGATGAAGGGTTTGAAGGAGAGTTGGATCAACACCACCAACGTAGTACAGTGGGGGGCTGGCGATTCCGTGGGTTACCATGGGAACAGTGCTGAACCCTTACCTCAAAAAATTGATCTCTGATGAACAAACCAACCGAAGCGAACCTCATCAACCAGAAAACACCGCTATTGATTGCCGCCCTGGTTGCAGCTGGCGGGATGGCGCTGTTCATGTTCAGCATGGGGTTGAACATGCACAACATGACCAATGCAGTGGTTCAGATGGGTCAGGATGTCTCCAGCATGTCGCAGGATATGCGCGATATGCGTAACCGGATGTCGACCATGGCGCAGAGCATGGCTCAGGGTCAGTCGGAGATGTCGGAAGACTTCAAGCAGGTGCGCATGGGCATGCAGTCGATGTCAACCAATATGGCCGGTATGGCACAGGATATGCGCCAACTCAACCACAACATTGGTGGCATGTCGGGCCAGATCAACGGCATGTCGGAAAGTATCGGGCAAATGTCCACCGCCATCAACGGCATGAGTGGAGATATCCACCAGATGAACGGAGCGATACAGAGCATGGATCAGAACATGGCTCGTATGGCCTATGACATTCATCTGTTTACCGAACCCGAGAAGATGATGTTTCCATTCACACGATAATATGTAGCGAACCTGGAACGACTCCATGATCAGCCTGTTGCAGCGGGTGCGCTCTGCCAAAGTGGAGGTGGATGGCACCACTATCGGCTCCATCGAGCAAGGACTACTGGTACTGGTTGGGGTAGAACCCGATGATAACAAGACCACCCTGAAACGGATGCTGGAGCGGATTCTCGGGTATCGAATCTTCTCCGATACCGAGGGCCGGATGAACCTCTCTCTGCAACAGATCAATGGAGGACTGTTGCTGGTACCTCAATTCACCCTCGCCGCCGATACCCGCAAGGGGATGCGCCCCGGCTTTTCCACCGCAGCCCCCCCACAAAAGGGAGATCAGCTCTTTGAGCAGCTGGTAACACAGGCCCATAGCCAGCATCCACTTGTGGAGAGTGGTAGATTTGGGGCTGACATGCAGGTAACGCTGGTCAATGACGGCCCAGCCACTTTTCTGTTACGTGCCTGAAGGGATGCCAACCATTATTATTGCAATTTTCAGGTAACCTCAATCAAGAAAATTGCGGCAACGCTTCGCGATCCTGCAGCACCACATTACGACCACTGACTTCGATCAACCCCACCGCTTTCAATTTCTGGAACGAGCGGCTCACTGTCTCAACCGCCAGCCCCAGATAGCTGGCGATATCATCACGCGACATTGGTAGTCGAAACGTATCCGCTGGAAAACCATGATATTCAAACCGCTTGGAGACCATATAGAGAAACAGAGCCACTCGCTGCTCCGCACGATGCGCTGCCATCAATCCGGTCCACTGCTCATTCTTGACCTGATGGCTCATCGCCATCAACACCCCCTGCCCAATCTGGCGATTTGAGTGCTCCAGCCGAAAGGAGTCGCGGGGAAAGTAGCAGATCCGGCTCTCCTCCAACGCAATCACCGATCGTCCGTACTGACCGGTACTGACCCCCTCCGCACCAATGATTTCACCCGCAAAATGGAAGCCGGTGACCCGCTCCTCACCACCGTGCAAGGTTACGACACTTTTGAAGGCCCCTTCATGAACCGCATAGAGATAGTCAAACGTATCCCCCTCCTGGCAGACGACCCCCCCCCTCGCCATTTTGTGCTGCGGTGTAACCTCCCCCAGATTTCCCCGCCCATCATGCTGTCCGAACTGACTACAGACATCATTCAGCTCACATTGTGGACAGAGCACCGCTGGTTGTTTGTTGTTTGCCATAATTCCTGTTTCGATCACTCAATTTCAGTATCTTGTAGAATAGTGTAATACCCTACAATCCCTACATGATCTTAATCAATTTTTTATAACTTGACTACTCGGGAGTTCAATAACCTCCCGGAACAGGGTATTCTATTATGTCTGTTTACCGACCTGTTTAGAAGAGATTCGCCCCATGAGCAACCGTAACGCCAGCGTTGAGCGAAAAACCCTGGAGACCCAAATCCAGATCCGGGTAGATCTGGATGGTACCGGAGAGGCCTCCCTCTATACCGATATCCCCTTCCTCGAGCACATGCTCGAACAGGTGGCACGCCATGGACTGATCGATCTCAAGATCGAGGCCAATGGCGACCTCCACATTGATGCTCACCACACCGTTGAAGATATCGGCATCACTCTGGGACAGGCCTTCTCCAAAGCCCTCGGTGACAAGCGCGGAATCAACCGATATGGTCACGCCTATGTCCCGCTGGACGAGGCCCTGTCGCGGGTGGTGATCGACTTCTCCGGACGTCCCGGGCTGGTATTTGATGTCGACTTCCCCAGTGGCGCGATCGGCGAGTTCGAGACCGAACTCTTCTACGAATTCTTCCAGGGGTTCGTCAACCATGCCGGTGCCACGCTACACATCGACAACCTGCGTGGACGCAACAGCCACCACATCGCCGAGACCATCTTCAAGGCCTTTGGGCGTGCTCTGCGTCAGGCACTCTCCATGGATGAGCGCATGGGAGAGCAGCTCCCCTCTACCAAAGGTGCGCTATAACGTGTCTACCGTTGCCGTAATTGATTATGGGATGGGCAACCTGCGCTCGGTCTCCAAGGCGCTGGAGCATGTTGCCCCCGATCTCAATGTAGTGGTCACCGATCAGGCAGAACTGATCCGCAGCGCGGAACGTATCGTCTTCCCCGGAGTCGGGGCGATGCGCGACTGTATGGTCGCACTGGAACAGCACCAGCTCTCCGCACTGATCCGCGAAGTGGCCAGCGACCGCCCCTTTCTCGGTATCTGCCTCGGCATGCAGCTGCTGCTGGAGCACAGCGAAGAGAATGGCGGCACCGACGGGCTCGGTATTCTACCTGGCAGGGTGAGACAGTTCCCCAACCCACTGAGCGACCCTGATGATGTTCAGGCGCAGCGACTGAAAATTCCCCACATGGGGTGGAACCAGGTGCAACAACGCTCGGATCACCCATTATGGGCCAACATTACCGATGGGGAGCGCTTCTACTTTGTCCACAGCTATTATGCTGAACCGGCCACTACCGATGAGATCGCTGCCAGCAGCCGCTACGGCTTTGACTTCAGCTGTGCTCTGCAGCGAGACAACCTCTTTGCCACCCAGTTCCACCCGGAGAAGAGCCAGCATGCAGGACTGCAACTGCTGAAGAACTTCACCCGCTGGAACGGTGAATGCTAACCTTTTGCGAATGAGTATCCGACTATGCTGATTATCCCCGCCGTTGACCTGAAGGATGGAAAGTGTGTACGCCTGCGCCAGGGCATTATGGAGGATGAGACCGTCTTCTCCGATGATCCGGTTGCGATGGCGGCACAGTGGGTTGAACAGGGGGCACGTCGCCTTCATCTGGTCGACCTCAATGGTGCCTTTGATGGTGAACCCAGGAATGCCGATGTGGTCACTGCAATCGCAACCGCCTACCCCAAACTACCAATTCAGATCGGTGGTGGCATCCGTACTCGTGAGACGGTTCAGACCTACCTTGATGCAGGGGTTGAGTACGTCATCATCGGCACCAAGGCGATTACCGAGCCGGAATTTATCCGCGACCTTTGCAAGGAGTTCGCGGGCCATGTCATTGTCGGTATCGACGCCAAGGACGGGATGGTGGCGATCAACGGCTGGGCCGAGGTCTCCAATCTGAATGCGACCGAGGTTGCCAAATCGTTCGAGGCAGACGGGGTCTCCGCCATCGTCTACACCGACATCAGCCGTGACGGCATGATGCAGGGGGTCAACGTCGAGGCAACCCATAACCTGGCCAACACGGTCAACATCCCCATTATCGCCTCCGGCGGCATTACCAACCTGGGGGATATCGAACGCCTCTGTGGAGTGGCCGAAGACGGCATTATGGGGGCCATCACCGGTCGTGCGATCTATGAAGGCACCCTCAACTTCAAGGATGCCCAGATCTACGCGGATAACTGCGAATAGGGGCCGAAGCATGGGACTGGCAAAGAGAATCATCCCCTGCCTCGATGTCGATCAGGGGCGTGTAGTCAAGGGGGTACAGTTTGTCGACATTCGTGATGCCGGTGACCCGGTTGAGGTAGCAAAACGCTACGATGATGAAGGGGCGGATGAGATCACCTTCCTCGATATCACCGCCAGCCACGAGGGCCGTGACACCATTGTCCACGTGGTCGAACAGGTTGCCAGCCAGGTATTCATCCCGCTCACCGTGGGTGGTGGCATCCGTGAAGTGGCCGATGTACGCCGCATGCTCAATGCCGGTGCCGACAAGGTAGCGATCAACACCGCCGCAGTCTTCAACCCGGAATTCGTGCGTGAAGCCGCCGACCGCTTTGGCTCACAATGTATTGTGGTCGCGGTAGATGCCAAACGAGTGAGTGCAGAAGGAGACCCCCTGAAATGGGAAATTTTCACCCATGGCGGACGCAAGCCCACCGGCATTGATGCGATCGAGTGGTCCCGGAAGATGGTGGAGTATGGTGCCGGTGAAATTCTGTTGACCAGCATGGACCGTGACGGTACCAAGCAGGGCTTCAACTTGCCGCTCAACAAGGCGGTCAGTGAGGCGGTATCGGTGCCACTGATCGCCTCCGGTGGGGTCGGCAACCTGCAGCACCTCGCCGATGGTGTTTTGAAAGGGGGTGCCGATGCAGTGTTGGCAGCCAGCATCTTCCACTTCGCCGAGTATACGGTTGGTGAGGCCAAGCAGTATATGGCGGAACAGGGGATCGAGGTGCGCCAATGAGTAACTGGATTGATGAGATCAAGTGGGATGAGAATGGTCTGGTACCAGTAATTGCCCAGGATCTGGAGACAGGTGACATCCTGATGTTTGCCTGGATGAACCGGGAGGCACTACGCCTCAGTGAAGAGAATGATGTCGCCATCTACTGGTCGCGCTCACGTCAGAAATTGTGGCGCAAGGGGGAAGAGTCCGGTAACGAGCAGATCATCCACTCCATGCGGGTTGACTGTGACAAGGATGTGATTCTGCTAACCGTGGAGCAGAAAGGCGGTATCGCCTGTCACACCGGGCGCCGCAGCTGTTTCTACCATCAACTGGTCGAGCAGAAGTGGGAGGTGGCTGCACCGGTACTGAAAGATCCAGAAGAGATGTACCGCAAGTGAAACGGCTTGCTGCACTGCTTCTGCTACTTGCTCCCCTGCTAGCACAGGCCGGAGGCAAGGAGACCGCCACCATCTGGTCGGCCGTCCAAGTGCTGGAGGATATTCTCGACCCCTCCTCGGAAGAGTCTCTACCAATTCAGCTATTGCAGCGCAGTGATGGGGTGGTCATTCTCCCCGGCATGATCAACGTTGGCTGGGGGCTCGGCCTGAGCCATGGGCGTGGCGTCATGCTGTTCCACAAGAACAAGCAGTGGAACGACCCCCTCTTTGTCAGCATGAGTGGTGCCAGTTTCGGCTATCAGATCGGTGCCCAGTCGAGTGATGTAATTCTGGTTTTCAAACGCCCCAGCACCATCGAAGAGCTGCTCGAAGGCAAGATCACTCTGGGTGTGGATGCCGCCATTGCTGCCGGCCCGATCGGGCGTGACACCACGGTGGCTACCGACCCCACCCTCGACAGCGAAATCTACTCCTGGTCACGCAGTCGTGGCCTGTTTGCCGGCATCGCTCTAGATGGGTCCGCACTATCCATTGACGAAGAGGCCAACGAGCGCTTCTATGACCAGCCGGGCATTACCGGGGAGGAGATTCTGCAACGCCCTGCAGAGAGCCGCTCCGGTGGACTGCGCAGACTGAAGACCTTACTCAATCAACAACGGGAAGAGTGAATTCATGAGCGACATTCTCAACCAGCTTGCAGCGGTACTGGAGCAGCGCAAGGGCGCCGCCCCCCAGGACTCCTATGTTGCCCACCTCTACCACAAGGGGCTCGATACCATCCTCAAGAAGATTGGTGAAGAGGCCACCGAGACGGTGATTGCGGCCAAGGATGGGGATCGAGAGCAGATTATCTACGAGACCGCTGACCTCTGGTTTCACTCTCTGGTATTGCTGACCCAACAGGGGATACAGCCGGATGAGATTTTACAGGAGCTGGAGCGACGCTTTGGTCTCTCCGGGCATGAAGAGAAAGCACAACGAGTGGAAAAAAGGGTAGAAAAATGAGTGAAGATTGCCTGTTCTGCAAAATGGTTGCCGGTGAGGTACCCGCCGACATCGTCTATGAGGATGAGGAGATGCTGGTATTCAAGGATCTCTACCCAAAGGCAGAAGTACACCTGTTGATGATTCCGAAACAGCACACCCGCAACCTCACCACATTGACCGAAGCCGATGATACGGTGATCGCGCACATGATGCGCAAATTGCCGGAAATCGCTCAACAGCAGGGGCTGAGCGATGGGTTCCGGGTCATCATCAACAACGAGGCGGGTGGTGGTCAGGTGATCTTCCATCTGCATGCCCACCTGTTGGGTGGCAAAAACCTCCCCGGATTTGGTTAAAGACACTATAATCACGGGTCGTTTTCTGGAAACAATAACTAACAAAGGAGTTGTACGATGGGTGTTGGAGGCATTGGAATCTGGCAGTTACTAATCATTCTGGTCCTGGTAATCCTGATTTTTGGAACCAAGAAACTGAAAAATGTAGGTGGGGATCTGGGTGGCGCCATCAAGAACTTCAAACAATCCATGAAGGATGAGGGCAACGGCAGTAACGACTCCGCAGCAGATCCTGCACAGCTGGAACAGGCAGAGGGCGAGGTTGTAGAAGGCGAAAAGGTCTCTGAGAAAGAGAAAGTCTAACGTTAACCCCCTGCTCACCCTGTTGCCCACACAGCGGAGGCAACACGGGGGTCAGTAAACGATTCGCTCTGCTCGGAGCGGACACCTTGGATCTCTCATGTTTGATATCGGTTTCTGGGAACTGGCAATAATCGGTGTGGTCACCCTGATTGTGGTTGGCCCCGAACGCATGCCTGCACTGGCGCGCACAGCCGGGAAATGGTTCGGGCGACTCAGCCGCTTTATCAGCTCGGTCAAGTCAGACATTGATCGCGAACTGAAAGCGGAAGAGATGAAGAAGGCGATGGAGAAGCATACCCAGAGTGCTGGACTGCACGACATCATCGAAGAGACCCAATCCAGCATGGCTGGCTTCAAACAGGAGACGGAAAAGGCTGTTGATGCCGTCAATGAGGCGGCCGCCGAGGTGGAACAGAGCACCCCTGAACCTTCCCGACCCGCTCAGGACAATACCCAGCCATGAGTGATGCAAAGCTCGACATTGGTGTGGAGCAGCCCTTTGTCAGCCACCTGATTGAGCTGCGTGACCGCCTGCTACGGATTGTTCTCGCCATATTGGTGCTGTTTCTGGCACTTTTCGGCTTTGCCAACGATATCTACCACTACATCGCAACCCCGTTGATGGAGTTGCTGCCGGAAGGGCAGAGCATGGTGGCCACCGGGGTAATCTCCCCCTTCCTCACCCCTTTCAAGCTGACGCTGGTACTCTCCTTCTACATCGCCATCCCCTACATCCTCTATCAGATCTGGGGATTTGTCGCCCCCGGACTTTACAAACATGAACGCCGCATGGTGCTACCGCTGGCCGCATCCAGTACCCTTCTCTTCTACCTCGGGATGGCCTTTGCCTACTATGTGGTCTTCCCCCTGATCTTCGCCTTCCTCACCACCACCGCGCCGGAGGGGGTTGAAGTGATGCCCGACATGAAGGACTACCTCGACTTTGTGCTCAAACTCTTCTTTGCCTTTGGTGTCGCCTTTGAGGTACCCATCGCCACCATCCTCTTGTGCTGGATGGGAACCACCACCCCCGATAGCCTGCGCGAAAAGCGCCCCTATGTCATTGTAGGTGCTTTTGTCATCGGCATGCTGCTGACCCCACCGGACATGATCTCGCAGACTTTGCTGGCAATCCCGATGTGGCTGCTGTTTGAGGCAGGCATTCTATTTGCCCCGTTCTTCATGTCCAAACAGGAGGAGGAAGATGAACAGCCTGCTCCAGAACCAGAGCCTGCAAAAGCCTCGCCACCCCCCGCTTCTGCAGAGACGGCTGACAACTCATCGAATCAGGAAGACTCTGAATATACGCCTCCCTATGACTTCGATCCCACCGACTTCAAGAGCGACTATAACGCCCCCACAGAGGAAGAGATGGAGGCAGAACTGGACCGTATCGAAGCCGAGGAGGATGCAGAGGAGGGCAACGAAATGGCAGATCCATCTTCCGACTCCGAAACAGAGGTAGAGAATGCGGAACAGGCCCAGGTAGACCGCGAGCGCAAGCGATCCCAACGTGAGGCTGACAACATCCGTCTCGACCACTATGAGGCCCCGCTTTCCGAGCGTTACGAACCACTCGACGAAGAGACCGAGAAGATGCTGGACGAGGAGCTGGAGCTGATGGATGGAGGTGTCAGTGAGGCCGATGATGTTCAGTCTCCTGAAACCGATCCCACCGATTCCCGCAAACCCTCCTGAGCAACGCTGCCTCAGATGAACCGGCAGACACTTTCCCCTCTCACTCTGGCACTCCTGCTTACCCTGCTTGCCGGCTGTGGTACCACAACCACACGTGAAGGGGTTAATCCTACTGAGGCCGTTGATGGTGACACCACTATCAGTACCCCTTCTGATACTGACAGTGAGCATCTCGACCCCCTCCCCAACCCTCCCCCTGCCAAGGGGAGAGAGCTTCATACCGTTGCCGAGAGTGCTGAGGTTGCCGAGAGTGCTGAGGTTGCCGAGAGTGCTGAGGTTGCCGAGAGTGCTGAGG
>CAYFNH010000039.1:0-14189 GCA_964344435.1 uncultured Piscirickettsiaceae bacterium
TCAATGGATAGGGGATCCCTTACATGAGAACAACAATAGGAAGGGGCAGTTTTCAGCTACGCAGAAAAAGAGGAACCACAGCCGCAGGTAGAGGTGGCATTGGGGTTGGTGACCACAAAACGGGCCCCATCCAGCCCCTCATGGTAGTCTACCTCTGCTCCGGTCAGGTACTGCATACTCATCGGATCCACCACCATTTGCACACCATCTCGCTCAACGGTGACATCTCCCTCTTCCAGCTCCTCGGCAAACTTGAAGCCGTACTGAAAACCGGAGCAGCCTCCACCGGTGATATAAACACGCAGCTTCAGTTCAGGGTTGCCCTCCTCCTCAATCAAGGCCTTCACTTTTCTGGCCGCGTTTTCGGTAAAGGTAACCGAGTCACGGGTCACTTGAATATTGATGCCGATATCTTTCACAATCTCTCTCCAGAACGGTTGGTCAGGGTGAATAGTTACCGTAGATTATTTTATTCCTGACTAATATTGTCAAGCTATGGCATCAAGGCAATTTGATTCAACCCCAGCTTCTCTTCGAATCCGAACATGATATTCATATTCTGTACCGCCTGCCCGGAGGCCCCCTTGACCAGATTATCAATCACCGAGAGCACAATGATCTGATCGGTGTCAGCAGGCTGATGAATCGCAATACGGCAGTGGTTGCTACCTCGTACGGTACGGGTCTCCGGATGGGAACCGGCAGGTAGTACATCGACGAACGGCTCATTCTCGTACTTTGCCTCATAGAGTGCCTGCACCTCCGCCGCTTCCCCCTCAAAACTGGTAGTGGGACGCATATAGAGCGTGGCATGAATACCACGAATCATCGGTACCAGATGAGGCACGAAGGTCAAACCAACCGGCTCACCGCTACTCATCCGCTCCAGCCCCTGGCGGATCTCCGGCCAATGGCGATGCCCCGGTACGCCATAGGCCTTGAAGCTCTCGGCAGATTCCGCCTGCAAGGTAGCCACGTTGGCACCACGCCCCGCACCACTGACCCCGGATTTACAGTCGGCAATCAACGCATCCAGCTGTACCAGGCCGTTCTCGACCAGCGGCAGGTAACCCAACTGTACCGCTGTGGGATAACAGCCTGGATTGGCCAGCACACGGGCCTTTTTGATCCGCTCACGATTCATCTCCGGCAGACCATAGACCGCCTCGGCCAACAGCTCCTCACAGGTGTGCGGCATGCCATACCACTGCTCCCACACCACCGGGTCGGCCAGACGGAAGTCAGCCGCCAGATCAATGATACGAACACCGGCATCTACCAGCTCACGTGCCGATTTCATCGCCACCCCATTGGGAGTTGCGGAAAAGACCACATCGCACTGCTTCAGTGCAGCAACATCAGGTTCGCTGAAAGCGATATCCAGGTGGCTGCGCAGATTGGGGTAGAGGTCGGCCACCGGCCGGCCTGCCTCGGAACGCGAGGTAATCACCTGCAACTCCACCTTCGGATGGGCCGCCAGCAACCGCAACAGTTCAACACCGGTATACCCGGTTCCACCCACAATACCTACCTTGATCATCATATCAATCCAGTCAATCGTAAAACTACCATTCTAACAAAAAAGCCCTACTCAATAACTGGCAGGACTCATTCCATATTCTTCTATCAAGCGTTGCATAAGTCCATCCACACCACGATTCCAGCTACACTCAAGCACATCCTTGTGTCGCTTGACCGCAGCCATCCATGGCTGCAGACAACCTGGAATCGTGGTATGAACGAACTTTCGAGAAGACTGATATCACCCCCGATCAGCACTTCTGCAGCAGCATCTCCTGCAGCCCGTTCTGTAACAGGGTCGCATGCTTGACCTTGAATTCCGGCATCATGTCGATGATCTCACGCTGACTGTATCCCGGTGAGATCCACTCCTCTGCATCGCACCCCTTGAAGAGAATATGGGTGTCATCCTCGATCGTACAGTACATCGGCTCCATCGAGATTTTGGCATGGGTACTATTGACCAGATAAAGCAACCCACCTCGCCGCATCGAAGCCGCCAGCTTGCGTGAGAGCTCTGTCACCTCGGGACGATTGAGGTACTCCAGCAGGTCCCACACCAGCACACAATCAATGGACTCCAGCTCCGGAAATAGTGGAGGAAGCCGTACCTCGCTGGACTCTTGCGCCGCCATACCACCATCAATAAAGACATACCCCTCATCATCCAGCTGCTGCCCAGCGGCGGCGGCTGAAGCTCCGGCATCCAACCCTTGTTCCCGGCGTATCTCACTCAGCAGATGGGTAAAATCCGGATAGTGGAGTCGAACATCATACTCAAGCAAAAACTCGACATTGGTTTCGATCACCCGCGCCAAGTCCATCACATCGGTAGTCTGTTCCTGTGCCAGGCGCTCAACCAGCCGTTTGAAGACAACCGTATGGGAAGCACTTACCCCGGATACAGCGGCTCCCAATCGGGAGACACCACTCACTGCGGTTGCTGAAAGTGCATTCACAACCAATACTGATCGCTAAGGCTTGATCTCCGGTACCCCTTTATTGCCCCCGGGTTTGGACGCAGAGGCTTTCTTCTCCTCCATATCCATCTCGATATGACCACGGAAGCGGCACCCATCCTTGAGCACAATACGGTTGGCCTTGATGTTACCGGTCATACGTCCGGTATCGTGAATCATCACCAGCTCCGAGCCCTCCATATCACCATCGACACGCCCCTCCACATGCACGGTCTTGGCATCAATAGTGGCATTGACCGTACCCTCACGCCCAATCTTGAGGGTATTGTTCTTGATATTGACCGAGCCTTCGATCGTCCCCTGCACCAGCAGATTCTCCTCCGCAGAAACCTCTCCACGAATCACCACCGTCGAACCGATAAAGGCCTGCTCCTCCTTGCTATCCAGATAGCTTCCCGTTTTCTTGCTTTCACCCATCTCTGCAACAACCTCCCGCTCTTGATCCTTATCGTTTTTTCCCCACATCGCATCTATCTCCAGCACTACCAGAAAGTGAACCGCCGATCATACTACCAGCACGGTTTGTGTGGCAATTTTCTGCAAAAAAACTTACACAGAGCATTGCCGAGAGTCAGACAACCCCCTTCTCCGCACAGACAGAAAAAAGCCCCGACCGTAATTGGCCGGGGCTTTCGAGTGAACAACAAAATTAAAATCGTTATTCAAACCATCTGCAGATGGGCAGTGTTTACATCATGCCGCCCATTCCGCCCATGCCCCCACTCATATCAGGCATTGGAGCCGCCTCCTCTTTTGGGATTTCGGCTACCATCGCCTCGGTAGTGATCATCAGGCCGGTAACAGAGGCCGCATACTGCAGTGCAGAGCGGGTCACCTTGGCAGGATCGAGAATACCCATTCCGATCATGTCACCATAGTCACCGCTGGCAGCGTTGTAACCGTAGTTACCCTCACCCTCTTCCACCTTGTTGACGACCACGGAGGACTCATCACCGGCATTGGATACGATCTGACGCAGCGGCTCTTCCATCGCACGACGCATGATGTTGATCCCCATATCCTGATCGTGGTTGTCACCGGTCAGATCGGCGATACCGGAACGGGCACGCAGCAGTGCGGTACCACCACCGGGGACCACACCCTCTTCCACCGCAGCACGGGTTGCATGCAGAGCATCTTCAACGCGCGCCTTCTTCTCCTTCATCTCCACCTCGGTGGCAGCACCCACCTTGATGACCGCAACGCCGCCGGCCAGCTTGGCCACGCGCTCCTGCAGCTTCTCCTTGTCGTAATCAGAAGTTGTGGTCTCGATCTGCGCACGCACCTGAGTGACACGCGCCTCGATCTCATCACTGGAACCGGCACCATCGATAATGGTGGTGTTCTCCTTCTCCACCACAACACGCTTGGCGGTACCGAGATCCTCCAGTGTAGCCTTCTCCAGGGAGAGACCCACCTCTTCAGAGATCACCTGACCACCGGTCAGAATGGCGATATCCTGCAGCATTGCCTTGCGACGGTCACCGAAGCCCGGTGCCTTGACCGCAGCCACCTTGACGATTCCACGCATGGAGTTAACCACCAGGGTAGCCAGCGCCTCACCCTCAACATCCTCGGCAATGATCAGCAGTGGACGGCTCGCCTTGGCAACCCCTTCCAGAATCTGCAGCAGATCACGGATATTGGAGATCTTCTTGTCGAACAGCAGGATGAATGGGTCTTCCAGCTCGGCACTCATGTTCTGCTGATTGTTAACGAAGTAGGGAGAGAGGTAACCGCGATCAAACTGCATACCCTCAACCACATCCAGCTCATTCTCGAAGGACTTGCCCTCTTCAACAGTAATGACCCCTTCCTTACCAACCTTCTCCATCGCCTCGGCAATGATGTTACCGATGGAGGCGTCGGAGTTGGCAGAGATGGTACCTACCTGTGCAATGGCGCTGCTATCGGTACAAGGGGTTGCGATCCCCTTGATCTGCTCCACTGCTGCACCCACGGCCTTGTCGATACCACGCTTCAGATCCATCGGGTTCATGCCGGCAGCAACCGCCTTCATGCCTTCACGCATGATCGCCTGCGCCAGTACAGTGGCCGTGGTGGTACCGTCACCAGCCACATCAGAGGTCTGAGAGGCAACCTCCTTCACCATCTGTGCCCCCATATTCTCGTACTTGTCCTCAAGCTCGATCTCTTTCGCTACCGAGACACCATCCTTGGTGATGGTTGGGGCACCAAAGGCCTTGTCCAGTACCACGTTACGCCCCTTGGGACCCAGCGTCACCTTGACCGCATTGGCCAGGGTGTTCACACCAGCCAACATCTTGTGGCGGGCGTCATCTCCAAACTTTACTTCTTTTGCACTCATGATTCTGTTCCTTATCCTTCAATTACAGCCATAATGTCGCTTTCGTTCATCACCAGCAGCTCTTCACCATCGACCTTGATCTCGGTACCGGCGAACTTGCCGAACAGCACAGTGTCTCCAACTTTGACATCCATCTCCTGACGGCTGCCATTCTCCATCACCTTGCCATTACCGGCGGCGATCACCTCACCACGGCTGGGCTTCTCGGTAGCAGAATCAGGAATAACGATTCCACCAGCAGACATACGCTCTTCTTCCGTGCGACGCACAACAACACGGTCATGCAGAGGACGTAGATTCATAAGGTTCACTCCTTTTAGTGTTTCAACATTGAGATTTCAACCCGGAGAGCAGGCCACAGTTAGCACTCTCCACTCGGGAGTGCTAATCATAGGGGCGAGCTTTACGAAATCAAGGGAGAAAAAAGCAAAAAAAGGGAAAGAATTTTTTTATCTGCAAATCAGAACTTATCGAATCTTTCGATGATCGGTCTCGTAAAATTCCCCCTCAACCACCACGCCCTGATCCTGACCGGAGTTGCCGTGACCTTCCATGTGGATACCCGATACGGTGACACGGCTGAGAAAGGCCTTCACCATCCACTTGCGGGTGACCGGGGCGAGACCGAGAAAGCCGATGAAGTCAGTGACAAATCCCGGCGTCAGCAGCAGTGCCCCACTCACCAGCAACGCAGCTCCTTCCATCAACTGAAAGGCGGGCAGACGCCCACTGGCAAGGTTTTGCTGTGCTTCCATCAAGGTGGAGAGCCCTTGCGACTTCAGCAGTGAGATCCCCATCATTGCCGTGGTGATCACCAACAGCACCGTGGGTACAACACCAATCCACGACCCCACCTGAATCAGCAGGTAGACCTCAAGGATCGGAATCAGGATAAAGAGCGCAAAGAGAAGCTTGAAGGGGTGCATGGTGCAGGGATTGTACTGTATTCTCTCCCCCATGTCTGACTATTGCATCGTACTCAATACCTGCCCGGATCGAAACAGCGCTCAGCAGATTGCCACACAACTGGTCGAGCAGCGGCTGGCTGCCTGCGTCAACCTGCTAGACAACATCACCTCCATCTATCGCTGGCAGGGAGGAATAGAACAAGACCGCGAGACTCTTCTGGTTATCAAGACAGAAAAAGCACTTTACCACACCGTTGAGGCATCGATCCGGCAGCAGCACCCATACGAGGTACCCGAGGTAATCTGTCTGGAGATCGCCGATGGCACACAAACCTATCTTGACTGGATCACCCAAAGCACACACCCTTGAAAACATGAATCTGAAACACATACCCTCTCTACTGCTTTCCCTGCTGCTGTTGACCCTGGCGGTCGAATCCCATGCAGCCCCTCCCTCACCACTGAAGGAGCTGGGAGGACTGATGAACTCATTCGGGCTGGATGCCGGCAGTGACGACCCTCTCCCTCCGGACGAGGCCTTCCACTTCTCTCACCTTCCTCCCGAGGCGGAAAAAGTGGTGATGCAGTGGGATATCGCCGAGGCCCACTACCTCTACCGCAACAAATTCAAGTTTGACCTCAAGGAGGCCAGGAACCTCTCTCTGGGGGAACCGCTACTCCCCGCCGGGGAGCTGAAGGAGGATCAATTCTTCGGCACCCTGGAGGTCTACCATGACCTTCAGACCATTGAACTACCACTGATTCGCAACAATGGGGCCGCCGCCAGTGGCATCCTCTGGATTCGTTACCAGGGGTGTGCCGAACGGGGTATCTGCTACCCCCCCATCACCAAGAAGGTGAAGCTCGACCTACCCGCATTCAACCCGGTCCCGACAGCCGCTGCCGCTGCCGCAACCACGGTTACTGCCAATACCGCTACCACACCCCCTGCGCCGCCTCTGAGTGAACAGGACCAGATTGCCGCCTCTCTTGGCAGTGGCAACACCATTCTCACACTGATCAGCTTCTTCGGCTTTGGGCTACTGCTTGCCTTCACCCCCTGTATTTTCCCGATGATCCCGATCCTCTCCGGCATCATTGTGGGCCAGGGAGAGGGGATCACCACCCGTCGCGCCTTTACCATGTCGCTGGTCTACGTTCTGGCGATGGCGGTTGCCTACACCTTTGCCGGGGTGATGGCCGGTCTGTTTGGCGAGAACCTGCAGGCCGCCTTCCAGAATCCATGGATTCTGGGCAGCTTCAGCGCCATCTTTGCGCTACTCGCCCTCTCCATGTTCGGCTTCTACGATCTGCAGATGCCCGCCAGCCTGCAGGGTAAGCTGGCCGAGGTCAGTAATCGCCAACAAGGGGGCTCACTGGTTGGGGTCGCTATCATGGGTCTGCTATCGGCACTGATCGTCGGCCCCTGCGTGGCTGCCCCTCTGGCTGGCGCCCTGATCTACATCGGGCAAACCGGAGATGCACTACTTGGTGGTATGGCCCTGTTTGCCCTCAGTATCGGCATGGGGCTGCCCCTGCTCGCCATCGGCACCTCTGCCGGCAAGCTGCTACCCAAAGCAGGGGCCTGGATGGATGCGGTCAAGGCAGTCTTTGGAGTGCTGCTACTGGCGGTTGCCGTGTGGATGCTGGAGCGCATCATTCCCACCGCAGTCACCATGTTGCTCTGGGCAGCACTGCTGATTATCCCTGCCATCTATATGGGGGCACTGGAACCACTGGCTGAAAGTGGCTGGAAAAAGCTATGGAAAGGGGTTGGTCTGATCATGCTGATCTACGGCACGCTGCTGCTGATCGGTGTAGCGGCAGGTAACCACAATCTGCTCCAGCCGCTGCAGGGGATCGGTGGTAGCGCCCCCACCACCGCGCAACCGCACGCCCTCAACTTCCGTCAGATCAAGGGCACACAAGGGCTACAACAGGCACTGGCTGATGCCAGCGCCAGGCAACAGCCCGTCTTCCTCGACTTCTATGCCGACTGGTGCATCTCCTGCAAGGAGTATGAATCCCTTACCTTTACCGATCCAGCGGTACAACAGGCGCTGGCACCCGCCCTGTTACTGCAGGCCGATGTCACCGCCAATGATGCCGAGGATCAGGCGCTGATGAAGCAACTTGGCCTCTTTGGCCCCCCCGCCCTGCTCTTCTTTGACCACAACGGCAACGAGGTCACCTCGGCACGCCTGGTGCAGTTCATGGAAGCAGAGCCTTTCGCCCAACATGTGATGGATGCACTTGCCCGATAACCATGAAAAAGCTGCTTTTCACCCTTCTATTCTCCACCTTACTGAGCGCTGCAGAGGCCAGCCAGCTCCCCGGCGAGCCGATGAACCATCTCGATGGCACCCCCTTCTCCTTCAGCTCACTACAGGGCAAGGTGGTAATCCTCAACTTCTGGGCCACCTGGTGCCCCCCCTGCCGACGGGAGATGCCCACTTTCATCGAGCTGCAGCAGAACTATGCTCCACAGGGCGTTCAATTTATCGGAGTTGCCATTGACAACCCCCGGCTGGCACAACGCTACGGAGAGGAGCATGGCATCAACTTTCCCCTACTCCAGGGAGAGGAGAGTGGGCTAGAGCTATCCATGAGGCTGGGCAACCGACGCAGCATTCTCCCCTATACCGTTATTTTCGACCGCAACGGAAAGGTTTTGGCGAGACGGAACGGAGAGATCCAACGCCAGCAGATTGTCGACACCATCACCCCGGCTCTGTAGAAATCCTCCCTGCAACAGAGACGAACTGCTGCAAACAGGCTGCGAAGTAGAGTTTTTTGGAAACAACCATAGACACCACACCACAACTGAGCCAGAATAGCCACATCAACAGCGAGATTATGGAAATTCACTGACGATGTCTACCATATTGGTTCTAAATGGCCCCAATATCAACCTACTGGGAACGCGGGAACCGGGCGTGTATGGCAACGATACCCTGGCCTCCATCCTCTCTTCGCTGGAGCAGCAGGCGGCTGCATCAGGCCACACCATCGAGAGCCTGCAGAGCAACTCCGAGGCCGAACTGATTGATCGCATTCACCAGGCCGCAGGGGAAAAGACAGACTTCATCCTCATCAACCCGGCCGCCTTCACCCACACCAGCATCGCACTGAGAGATGCACTTCTCGGGGTTGCCATCCCCTTTATTGAGCTGCACCTCTCCAATACGCACGCCCGTGAACCATTTCGCCACCACTCCTATTTCTCCGATATTGCCCACGGGGTCATCATCGGACTCGGCGCTCAAGGCTACTCACTGGCACTGCAAGCCGCCATCACACATCTGAACCGTCAACCAGAAAGATCATAGAAGAACAAGGACCATGCCCATGGATATTCGCAAAATCAAAAAACTGATTGAACTGCTGGAAGAGTCCGGCATTGCCGAACTCGAGATTCAGGAGGGAGAGGACTCCGTTCGCATCAGCCGCTATGGGCAACCCGCCCCTGCTGCCGTTGCACCTGCGCCGATTCCAGCACCAACCGCTGCGGCAGCACCGGCGCCTGCAGCGGAGGCTTCCGCCGAAACCACGGCAACCAGCTTTAGTGGCCATGAGGTCAAGTCTCCGATGGTAGGCACCTTCTACCGCGCCCCATCACCGGGTGCAAAACCCTTTGTCGAGATTGGAGATACCGTAGCCGCCGGAGATACCCTCTGCATTATCGAGGCGATGAAAATCCTCAACCCGATCGAGTCCGACAAATCCGGAACCATCAAGGCCATTCTGGTCGATAACGCCGAAGCCGTTGAGTTCGAGCAACCCCTGTTTGTGATCGAATAAGAAGGTAGCCCCCATGCTGGATAAAATTGTCATCGCCAACCGTGGTGAAATCGCGCTGCGGATACTACGCGCCTGCAAGGAGCTCGGCATCAAAACCGTTGCTGTCCACTCTACTGCGGATCAAACCCTGAAACATGTACGCCTGGCGGATGAATCGGTCTGTATCGGACCTCCCCCCTCTACCGACAGCTACCTCAACGTCCCGGCACTGATCAGTGCGGCAGAGGTGACTGATGCGATGGGCATCCACCCGGGCTACGGCTTTCTCTCCGAAAATGCCGACTTTGCCGAACGGGTTGAGCAGAGCGGCTTTACCTTTATCGGCCCCAGAGCCGACACCATCCGCATGATGGGGGACAAGGTGGAGGCGATCAAGGCGATGAAGCAGGCGGGCGTGCCTACGGTACCCGGTTCTGATGGCCCGCTGGGGAATGATGACGAAACCAACCTGCGTCTGGGGCGCGAGATTGGCTATCCGGTTATTATCAAGGCGGCTGGCGGCGGCGGTGGCCGTGGCATGAGAGTGGTACATAGCGAGGCAACCCTGCTGCAGGCGATCACCATGACCCGCACCGAGGCGGCATCGGCCTTCAATAACGATGTGGTCTACATGGAGAAGTTCCTCGAGAACCCGCGCCATGTGGAGATTCAGGTACTGGCCGACACCCACGGCAACGCCATTCACCTTGGCGAACGCGACTGCTCAATGCAGCGTCGTCATCAGAAGGTGGTGGAGGAGGCGCCAGCACCGGGAATCAACAAACAGCTGCGCGCCGAGATTGGTGAGCGTTGCGCCAGGGCGTGTCAGGAGATCGGCTACCGCGGCGCCGGCACCTTTGAATTCCTCTACGAAAATGGTGAGTTCTATTTCATCGAAATGAACACCCGGGTCCAGGTGGAACACCCGGTTACCGAAATGATCACCGGCGTCGACATCGTGCGCGAACAGCTGCGCATCGCCTCCGGTGAGAAGCTGGCCCACAAGCAGAAGGATATCAAGGTACGCGGCCACGCCATCGAGTGCCGTATCAATGCAGAGGATGCCCGCACCTTCATCCCCTCTCCGGGCAAGGTAACCACCTACCATGCACCGGGTGGTATCGGTGTACGGGTCGACTCCCACCTCTACACTGGCTACAGCGTCCCGCCTCACTACGACTCGATGATTGGCAAACTGATCACTTATGGTGAGGACCGCAGCACTGCCATTGCCCGCATGCGTACTGCACTGGACGAGATGATCATTGAGGGAATCCGCAGTAATATCGATCTCCACCGGGACATCATCCGTGACGCCAACTTCGAGCAGGGCGGCACCAATATCCACTATCTGGAAAAGAAACTCGACCTCTAACGGATGGGCTGGTTTCAGAGCCGCTTTTCGGCCCCACAACAAAGTGCAGAGCCCCTCTCCGAACTGCTGATGGAGTTGGGTGCTGCCTCAGTCACCTTTGAAGATGCGGCTGACCAGCCGTTACTGGAACCCCTACCGGGGGAAACCCCGCTATGGGACTCTGTCGTGGTCGTCGGCCTGTTTGATGACGCAGTGGGAGAGTCCTCGATTGAGCAACAGCTGCTGAAGCAACTCCCGGCGGCCGTCGCCTCCACCCTCTCGCTTGCCCCTCTGCCAGAACAGGACTGGGTACGCGCCTGGATGGATGACTTTCACCCCATGCAGTTTGGAGCAAGGCTCTGGATCATCCCCTCCTGGAGTGACCCGGTCGACGACACCGCAGTGAATATACTGCTTGATCCCGGTCTCGCCTTCGGTAGCGGAACCCATCCGACCACCGCACTCTGTCTGCAGTGGCTCGATGCCCATCCACCAACGGGGAAACGGGTCATCGACTATGGCTGTGGCTCCGGTATTCTGGCCATTGCTGCCGCAAAGCTGGGGGCCCGACAAATCGATGCTGTCGACCTCGACCCACAGGCGCTGATTGCCACCAGGGAAAATGCGCTGCAAAACGGTACTACACAGATTGAGCGCCATCTTCCCGCTGCATTTCCAGACCATCAACAGGCCGAGCTGCTACTAGCCAACATCCTCGCCGGGCCACTGGAAGAGCTCGCCCCAATGCTGGCCAACCATGTCACCACAGGTGGAGAGATCGTGCTCTCCGGCATATTGCAGGAGCAGGCCGAATCGGTTCGCAACGCCTACAGCAGCTGGTTCGAAATGGGTGCCCCGGCAACAGAGGGCGATTGGGTACGACTGGACGGAGTACGAAAATGAGTCGTAATACCGGCATACTGATCACCAATCTCGGCACCCCCGACGCCGCCACCCCCGCTGCCCTGCGCCGCTACCTGGCTGAATTTCTCTGGGATGAACGGGTCGTCGATTTGGCCCGCATTCCCTGGTGGCTGATTTTACACGGCATCATCCTGCGCACCCGCCCCGCCAGGGTGGCCAGGGCCTACCAAAAGGTGTGGACAGATCAGGGTGGGCCACTTCTGGTCATCTCCAGACAACAGCGCGAAGCCCTTGAAAAGCGCCTGTCAGAGCAGCAGGGGGAATCAATCCCGGTTGAGCTGGGCATGCGTTACGGCAACCCCTCCATCCACTCTGCAATGGAGCAGCTACGCAGCAGAGGGGTGGAACGCATCATCGTGCTACCCCTGTTTCCACAGTACTCGGCGGCAACCACCGGCTCAACCTTCGATGCCGTCTCCAGGGTGTTGCAGGGGTGGCGTTCAATTCCCGAGATGGTGTTCATCAACCACTACCACAACCACCCGGCCTACCTCGATGCACTCGCCAATTCGGTTCGAGAGGCGTGGAGCCAGCACCCTCCCGCACAGCGCCTGTTACTCTCCTTCCATGGACTTCCGCTGCGCTACCACGAGCTGGGAGACCCCTATCGTGACCAGTGCGAGGCCACCACCATCGGCGTAAGCGAACGCCTGGAGCTGGAACCGGGACAGCTCCAACTGGTGTACCAGTCACGCTTTGGCAGAGAGGAGTGGCTGCAGCCCTACACCGACCAGACCCTCCAGGAGCTACCGATGGAAGGCATTCAACAGGTCGACCTGCTCTGCCCCGGCTTCTCCGCCGACTGTGTCGAGACCCTGGAGGAGATCGCCATCCAGAACCGGGAACTGTTCCTGCAATCAGGCGGGAGTGACTACCGCTACATCCCGGCGCTGAACGACCGGGCAGACCATATCGAAGCATTGGCACAGGTCATTGAGGCACGCTGGTAACCCCTGAATAGCTGCCTATTTATTTTATCAATAGCATCTATCTGCATTCCCTCATTGCTCTAATATCGCCTGCTGTCACAATGGAGAGCAGTGGCATCCCCTTGCGGATTCGACGCCATACCGGGTTACCGTGTTGTAGTGAACAGACGGTAATACTGATCACAACCTCCTTCCTGTGATCTCTGGGCACCCAGCCAAACGGCTGGGTGTTTTTTCTCTCCCCAGCCACTATAATGAGCACTCAATAAAGTAGTCACCGGATCAACATCCGCAGCCTTGAAGGGAGCAGCACAGTGGTAGAGATCGATGGAGAAGAGATGAGCATCGAGGCGCTGAAAGCCGCCTACGAACAGTCACGTGAAGCCGAACAGCAGCTCAAGTCCTCCGCCAAAAAGGCGTTGAAGCGACGCCGGCAAGAGCAGTCCCTCAAGCCCTATCAAGCTGAGTTGATCCGTTTGCAGCAGTACCTCGAAGAGAGCAAGCGCCGCATGATTATCGTCTTTGAGGGACGAGATGCCTCTGGCAAGGGGGGCACCATCCGTCGTGTCACCCGTTACATGAATGAAAAACACTACCGCGTCGTTGCTCTCGGCAAGCCCACCGAAAGCGAACGCAGCCAGTGGTTTTTCCAGCGTTATGTTGCACAGTTCCCCCACGCCGGTGAGGTGGTCCTGTTCGACCGCAGCTGGTACAACCGCGCTGTGGTGGAACCCATCTTCGGCTTCTGCTCTGAGGAGGAGTACAAAAACTTCATGCGTGGTGTGAGCGGTTTTGAGAAGGACCTGGTTCGTCAGGGCACCATTCTGGTGAAGCTCTATTTCAGTGTCACCAAGGAGGAACAGGATCGCCGCTTCAACCGACGCAAAACCGACCCGTTACGACAGTGGAAGTTGAGCGAGGTGGATCTGCAGGCACAGGAGCGCTGGGACGACTTCACCAACCAGAAATACGAAATGCTCAAGCGCAGTCACACCAGCCACGCACCGTGGACGGTAATCCGCTCTGATGACAAGTATCAGGCCCGCCTCAATGCGATGCGAGTCATCCTCAATGCGGTCCCCTATCAGCGTGGAGAGGATTCACTCGACTTTGTCCCCAACCCCGAGATTGTCATCTCCGGTTCCAGAGAGGTGGAGATGATGGAGGCCGAGCGCTTGAGAAGTGGCCGTTTTATCAGCTGAGGCGTGACCGCCTCACTGATACTCACGACTATAGCAGCCCCTTATAGGCCATATCCTCCACCAGGATATGTTGCTCCCACCAGCCACGCAACATGCTTACCAGCTCGTGCAGCAGGATAAAGTAGGGCTCATCGGTATCCAGCACACCCAGTTTGGCCAGATAGCGCTGATGGCTGAGTGCCTGCTCCTGCAGCCCCGGATAGTTGATCCCGGAGAGCAACTGCTCCTCCCTCTGAAAGTGGAGTGATGCGTACTCATTGAG
>CAYFNH010000039.1:14289-21502 GCA_964344435.1 uncultured Piscirickettsiaceae bacterium
CTCATTGAGATATCCAACCAGCCTTTGGTGGTGTTCATCCATCTCGGCATGTCCGACCGAAAAGTGCGGCTGCCAGTGGATAGGGGAGATTTTTCCATCCGGCATCACACAGTTGCGACCATTGGCCTTGGCCTGATAGAGCTGACTATCGGCGGCGACCACTAGGTCCTGAGCGCCAAATTCGGGAGCCGGAACCATTGCCGCCACCCCGACACTGACTGTCACCCGGTCCGAGGTCCGTGAAGCAGCATTGGGAATCGCCAATGCACTCATCTGCTCCAGCAGCCGGTTGGCGAGACGTAATCCATCCTGCAGGCTGGTCTGTGGCAGTACCACCACAAACTCCTCGCCACCATAACGAGCCACAAAGTCCGAAGAGCGTTGAAAGACCGAGTGAATCCCCTCCGCGACCAGCGCGAGACAGCGATCCCCCTCGGCATGTCCATAGTGGTCGTTGTAGTACTTGAAATGGTCAATATCAATCATCAGCAGAGTCAACTCGGCATTGATCCGCAGACAACGATTCCACTCCTCCTTGAGGCGCTCATCGAACAGTCTACGGTTGTAGAGACCAGTTACCGGATCCACCATGCTCATCTGATGAAGCTGATCCTTGTGGTGTTTCTGCTGGATATGGTTACTCACCTTGATCAGCAGCAACTCCGGATCAAAGGGTTTGATGATGTAGTCCACCGCTCCCCCCTTCAGCCCCTGCTTGATCTCCTCATTCTCACCGAGGGCACTGAGAAAGATCACCGGGACCATGGCTCCCGCAGGAACCTTGCGTATCTCTTCCAGACACTCATGGCCGCTCATGCGAGGCATCATCACGTCCAGCAAAATCAGATCCAGTTCATCCGCCTCCAACCCGGCAATCCGCTCAAGCGCCTCCACTCCATCGGAGGCCGTCAATACCTGATAATGCGGCTCCAGCAAAGAAAGCAACAGGATCTGAATCGCTGGTTCATCCTCGACAACCAGCAGGGTGGGGTGATCAATACTCATGATGCGTTGATTATAAATCGTCTCGAAAGTAATGGCAGCCCTGAGCGGCCAACATTAATCGTACATGGCGCTCAGACGCCAGACCAACCCATCCCGCCGCAATATCAGCTGCAGTGGATCACTCCCCAGTGGCCCAAGCCGTACCAGAAAGGAGTCGACCCCCTCAAAGAAGGCATGATCAATCCGCCCGAACATCGATTCACCGATCTCCCCCGGCCCCGCCTGTGAGAGTTGCTGACGTATGCTCTGCCGTGTCACCAGCTGATCGACACTGAGGGCACTCATGCTGTTGGCGGTACCGCGAAACATGCTTGATAACACCCCCTCCTCGCCACGTTGCTCAATGTGTAGTGAGGCCTTGTACTGTGAACGCACCTGTTGCAGGTCGACATAACGCTCCAGATCGCCCTGATCGTCTACCACCAGGGCATGGTTGAGCCGGTAAAGACTGTAATAGGGGAGCCCCCCATACAACAGCCCGGCCAGTAGCAGCAAACGCAGAATCATCCCCCTCTCTCCTGTCACCTGATAATCACCCGGCCACCTTATCACATCCTCCCAACACACGATATACTGCCCCTATGGAGAAGATCAGTGGCATCATTCTGGCTGGTGGCAGGGCCAGCCGTATGGGGGGCGAGGACAAGGGGCTCACCCCGCTTCTCGGTGAACCCATGATCGCACATGTAATCCACCGCATTCAGCGCCAGCTCACCACGCTGGTGATCAGCGCAAACCGCAACCAGGCACAGTACCAGCAGTTTGGCTTTCCGGTTGTTTCCGACCACCTGAACACCTTTGAAGGACCACTGGCCGGTATCGCTCGCGGCATGGAGGCGGTTGAAACCCCACTGGTTCTGGTCACCCCCTGCGATACCCCATTGCTGCCTCTGGATCTGGTCAGCCGGCTCCAGCAGACACTGCTACAGAGCAACCGCCCCATTGCCGTCGCCGAGGGAGACGGACGCTTGCAGCCACTCTGTTTTCTGGCCCGGCGCACCCTGCTCGACTCGGTTAACGACAGCCTGCAACAGGGTGAGCGCCGGGTCCACCGCTGGATGGATTCACTGCGGCCTGCCCACTGCCACTTTGATACCCCGGACGCCTTCATCAACATCAACCGTCCCGAGCAGCGCAGCGCGCTTGAGCAGTCACTGCAAGCAGACAGATGAGTATGGAATCGCCCCCTCCACTACTCGGCCTTGCCGCCTGGAGTGGTACCGGAAAAACCACCCTGCTGAAACAGTTGATACCACTGCTCTGTAACCGGGGAATCCGGATAGCGGCTGTTAAACATACCCATCACGAGGTGGAGTTTGACCACCCCGGCAAGGACAGCTATGAACTGCGTCATAGTGGTGCGAGTCAAGTATTGGTTGCCTCGAGCAGGCGCTCGATGCTGATCCGGGAAAATCATCAACCGCAGCAAGAGCCCGACCTGCAACAACTGCTCCCCCAGTTCGACTACAACACACTCGATCTAATTCTGGTGGAGGGGTTCAAACATGAGCCTATTCCGCGCATTGAACTACACCGTTCACAACTGGGAAAACCCCTGCTCTACCCGGATGATTCTCACATCATCGCCATCGCACTCGCCAGCGAAGAGCCACTGACCCCTTCCATTCCACGGCTCGATCTGAATAATCCACTACAGATTACCGAATTCATTGAACACTTTATCGAACAACAGAAACTCAGGAGTTGATGCCATGTCTCGCCCAACCCAACCACTACTCTCTTTCGAACAGGCCCAACAGCAGATCTTCGAGCAGATCTCACCGATGGAGGAGACCGAGTCACTCCCCCTCAAGGAGGCACTGGGGCGGACGTTGGGAGCTCCCATCACCTCCCCCATCAATGTGCCTGCCTATGACAACTCCGCCATGGATGGCTATGCCGTTCAGGGCGGTGACCTGCCGACGGATGGTGAGATCACCCTGCAGGTGGTCGGCAGCTCCTTCGCAGGCACCCCATTCAACGGCACAATGCAGTCAGGTCAGTCGGTACGCATCATGACCGGGGCCAAAATCCCGCAAGGAGCCGATACGGTGATCATGCAGGAGAAGGCGACCCGCGAAGAGGAGACCGTCACCTTTGCCAGCAAAGACCAGCACAAGCCGGGGGAGAATGTACGCAGAGCGGGTGAGGATATGCGCACTGGAGAGACCGTACTGCAGCCGGGAAAAACCCTGGGCGCAGCCGAACTGGGGATGATTGCCTCTCTGGGCTATGGCTCGGTGGAGGTCAAGCGACGCATCAAGGTTGCCTTCTTCTCCACCGGGGATGAGCTCTGTGCGGCCGGGGAGACTCTGGGAGAGGGACAGATCTACGACAGTAACCGCTACACCGTACACGGCATGCTGAGTGCATTGGGGGTGGAGCTGATTGACCTCGGTATTATCCGAGATCAACGAGATCTGATCGAGCAGGCCTTTCTGGATGCCGCAGCGCAGGCCGATGTGGTCATCACCTCCGGTGGTGTCTCGGTGGGTGAGGCCGACTTTGTGAAAGAGACTCTGGACAAACTGGGGCAGGTCAACTTCTGGCGCATCGCAATGAAACCAGGCAAACCGCTCGCCTTTGGCAAGGTGAATGATGCCTGGTTCTTCGGCCTGCCCGGCAACCCGGTATCCGCTATGGTCACCTTTCTGCAATTTGTGCGTCCAGCCATCAACCACCTTGCCGGCAGGGAGCGGATCAATCCGCTACGAATCCCGCTACGTTGCACCACCAGCTTGAAAAAACGCCCAGGCCGACTGGAGTTTCAGCGTGGCATCCTCACCCAGGGTGAACAGGGAGAAACCGTGGTAACAGGAGCAGGCCACCAGGGCTCCCACATCCTGCGCTCAATGAGCCTCGCCGACTGCTTCATCGTACTGCCTGCCGAGAATGGCGGCGTTGAGGCCGGTGAATGGGTCGAGGTTGAGCCCTTCTTTTCGTGATACGATAGCGCTCATGGGAGATCATGGACTGCAAGAAGAGCTGCTTATCCACAAGCGTGAGGAGCGTGCCGCCACTGAACTGAGTCAGGAGGAGCTGCTGCTCCACAGCATCACCTATTTTCACGAATCACTGGAGAAGCGCGCCGAGATGATCGCCATCAACTCACGCTGGACCAACCGGGTGATTCGCAGCGGCATGTCGGGGCTGATGCTGATCGCACTCTCCATCCTCTTTCTGGTGGTCATCGTTGCCAAACAGATGAATCAGGTAGCCGATGTAATGGTGAAGCTGGATCAGCATATGGAGACCATCGTCGGTGACATCGGACGCATGGAGCACTATGTCAACGCCATTGGCGATAGTGTCGCCACCTTACCACAGATTGTGGATGAGATTACCCGGATGGAACAGACCGTAGGCAAGCTGGATGGCCACATGGGCGAGATCTCCAGCCGCATGATCCATACCGAAGAGGTGGTCGGGCAGGTGGTACATGATATCGAAGAGATGGACCAGCACCTCAATGCCGTCAACCAGATCGTCAAGGGGATGGATGGCAATCTGAAACGGGTAGGGCGCCCCTTCCGCCTCTTCAATGAGATGGTACCGATGCCATGAAGATGGATAACCGAGTCTCCCTGGAGGTGAGCCGCTCACTCTACGCACAGATGTGTGAATTTCGTGAGGAGACCGAGCAGCAACATATCGAGACCGAACGCTCCTCGAAAAGAACCTCGATTCTGGTACAGGCGATTGGCACTTTGCTGCTGGTCTTCGTCATCGTCATCGGGGTCTACATGACACAACTGACCAACCAGTTTGTCGAGATTGTGGCGAGTATCGACAAGATGAACCACCGTGCCATTACCATCTCCGAACTGATGACCCACATGACCGCCGATGTGGAGCAGATGAACCAGGATGTCTCACACATGCATGCCGTGCTCAACAACATGCAACAGATCAATTCCCACATCACCACCATGGAGCAGGAGGTGGATGGCATCACCCGAAGCATTGGCACGCTGGATCAGCTGGGAGAGCGCGGAAAGAACGCCGTCAAGGCGATGAACCAGAAGATGGCCGAGATCAACCAGACCACACACCGCATGAACCTGCGCATGTACCAGATCTCCAAACCGATGAAGGCGATGCCCAGCCACTGATGCCACAACGGGATCGCAACTTCGACGACCTCAGCGGCCACTTTCAAAACCGAATCTACCAATCCCCCAAGGGGAAAATTCGACTGCGTGTGCTTGAGGCCGACTTTGCCCAGGCCCTGCCGCAGCTCCACACCACTCCCCGCACCATTCTCGATGCTGGTTGTGGTCAGGGCCAATTTGCGCTGTCCCTGGCCCGGCAGGGGCATGAGATGGTACTTTGCGACCACTCCCGGGAGATGCTCACGCTGGCACGACAGCAGTTTACTCAACAGCAGCTCGACGCCCGCTTTCTGCACACCCCGCTTCAGCAGCTTCCGCAACAGCTGGATACCCGCTTCGAGCTGATTCTCAACCATGCGGTACTGGAGTGGTGTGAGTCCCCCTATACCATTCTCGAGACCCTGCTTGCCCTGCTCGCTCCCGGCGGCAGCCTCTCATTGATGTTCTACAATATCCACGGGATCCGCCTGCGCAATCTGGTGCGGGGAAACCTGAAGAAGGTGAAGAGCAACCAGTTCCGGGGCGACCCCGGCAGCCTCACCCCACTCCATCCACTCGACCCTGCCGAGGTGATCGACTGGCTTGAGCAGGCAGGGTTATCAATTCTCTGCCACAGCGGTGTGCGTACCTTCTACGACCTGATGGACGCCACACCACGCAACAAGATTCCACTGGCGGATATCGTGGAGCAGGAGCTGGCTCTGCGCCAGCAGCCCCCCTACCGGGACATGGGGCGCTATGTCCACCTGCTCTGTCGCAAACCATGAGCCCTACAGTTGACCAGGTAGAGGGCTTCCCCCCTATTGCCCGAGAGGATGCTCGTATCCTGATTCTCGGCTCTGCCCCCAGTGCCGAGTCCCTGCGCCAACAGCAGTACTACGCCCACCCACGCAACCAGTTCTGGCCCATCCTCACCGCCCTGCTGCTTGGCAAACAGACGGAGCTGACCTATAGCAAACGCATACAGCTATTACAGCAACACCGGATTGCGCTCTGGGATGTGATGAGAAGCTGCCAACGTACCGGCAGCCTGGATAGCGCGATTGCAGCCGACAGTATCAAACCCAACGACTTTGCTCAGTTCTTTCAACAACACCCTCAAATCGAACAGCTCTTCTTCAACGGCGGCAAGGCGGAGACGGTATACCACAAGCAGGTGCTCCCTCACCTACCGCAGTGCTATGCCACCCTGACCCAACAGCGGCTCCCCTCCAGTAGCCCGGCCATGGCGATGCTCTCGGCAGAGCAGAAGCTGGCGCAGTGGCACATCATCAAGACTTCTCTCTACCCCTGAATCGTTACATCATGGAGACAGCAAAAAGGGGATCTGACGATCCCCTTGTACGCTACAACTCTTTATCCTGTCACGCAGGGATGATCTGTTCCATCTCCTGCAGCAGTGCCTGCAACTTGGTACGGGCATCTTCGATTCTCCCCTCATCAACTGCCCCCTGAATCTCTGCAGCCTGCTGTGAAATTCCGGGAAAGCCGAACGAGGCGGCGTAGCCCTTGACCTCATGCACCTTGGAGCGAATCGCGGCAAAGTCTTCCGCTGCCAATGCATCTGCAAGTATCCCCTTGTCACTACCTGCCACCTCTACAAACATTGCCATCAGCTCATCATCCACCACCTCATTGACTTCACCTGGTGTAGAAAAATTCTGCTCTGACATTGCTATGCTCCTAAAATCTTGTTGAGTGTGGGCCCCCAGGTATTGGGGTTGAATGGCTTCTCAATCCAGCCGGTCGCACCAGCCTGAGCAGCCTGCTTCTTCAGGTCGGCCGGCTCTTCGCCTGTCATGCAGAGAATCGGGATATCCTTGTAGCTCTCATCACTGCCACGCACAATGCCAACCAGGTTGATTCCATCCAACTCAGGCATATTGAGGTCGGTAATCATCAGGTCATAATTTCCGGTCTTGAGCCGGGTCAGCGCTAGCTTTCCATCCGTGGTGACATCCACATGAAACCCCAAGGCCTCAAGCTCTTTCTTCACCAGTGAGCGGATCAACACATGATCATCCACCACCAGTATTCTCTTCTTGTCTACCATCGTTATACCGCCTCGCCTGTACGCCCTATAGTATATCCACTTT
>CAYFNH010000040.1:0-20852 GCA_964344435.1 uncultured Piscirickettsiaceae bacterium
TTTTCATGATAGGATACGCCGCTTGGCAGCGTGTTATTTCCACTAAGGAGTCATGATGGTTAGTCTCGAAACCCCGGTTTGTGAGTTTGACAAGGCCATACCCGATTTTGAATTACCGGATGTTCATGGTGTGTTGTGGAGTCCGGAAAAGCTGAAGGGAGAGAAAGGGTTGCTGGTGATGTTTATCTGCAACCATTGCCCCTATGTGAAAGCGATTCGGGAGCGACTGGTGCGCGATACCCGGGAGCTGAAGTCGATGGGGCTCAACAGTGTGGCAATCATGTCCAATGATCCGACTCAATATGAGGAGGATTCACCCGAGAACATGCGCAAGATTGCCGAGCAGTTTGATTTTCCCTTTCCCTATCTGCTGGATGAGTCGCAAACGGTGGCAAAGGCCTTTGGTGCGGTCTGTACGCCGGACTTCTTTGGGTACAACCATGAGTTGGCGTTGCAGTATCGAGGGCGCCTCGATGAGAGTCGCAAGGAGACCGCTCCGGCAGGGGTGCGCCGGGATCTGTTTGAAGCAATGAAACAGGTGGTGGAGAGTGGTAGAGGCCCTGTGGAGCAGATTCCCAGTATGGGGTGTTCGATCAAGTGGAAGTGATGAAGCTGTGGGGGCTGGCCGACTGATATGGCGATAACAGAGGGGGATTTGGCGAAGGGGCAGTGGCGCATTCTCGCGATCGATGATGAGTCGATGGTGCATGACACCTATCGGGCGATCTTTTGTGAGCGGGTTGAGAATGAGCTGGAGGAGATCGAGGGGCTGTTTGGAGAGGCGCAACAGGATGAGTCGGAGTGCTCCTGCTCCATAGCGTCCCACTTCCGTCTCGACCATGCCGTCAGTGGCAAGGAGGGGTTTCAGATGCTGCTGGAGGCAGCAGAGAGTGAGGATCCCTATGCGGTGCTCTTTCTGGATATGCGCATGCCCGGAGGTTGGGATGGGCTGGAGACCGCAGAGAAGATCCGGGAGGTGGACCCGGATGTCCGTATCATCCTGATTACCGCTTATATGGACTACCGTTTGACCGAAATACGTCAGCGTATCGGGGTGAATTTCGAGTTTCTGACCAAGCCGGTTGATGTCAACGAGCTGCTGCAGTTGACCCTGTCGCTTGCCACGCAGTGGAGCCAGGCTCGGGATCTGGTAGTGGCGCTGGAGCAGTCAGAGGCGGCCAGCCGGGCCAAGGATGAGTTTCTGGCTGCCATGAGTCATGAGTTGCGAACCCCGTTGACCACCATTATCGGCAATAGTGAGTTGATGGCCGAGACCGGGCTTACGCAAGCGCAGCGGGCATTGATGCACCCCATCGAGACCTCTGGTCGTGGGCTGTTGGCTTTGATCAATGATATTCTCGATCTCTCCAGGATCGAGTCCGGCAAGTTTCAGATTGATCAGCTGGAGTTTGATCTCAATACTCTGATCAACGAGCTCTCCCAAACCTTCTCGCAGCGAGCAGCCGAAGAAGGCCTTACCCTGGCGCTGAAACAGGCTGCCCCCTTTACTCACCAGTTTATTGGGGATGAGCGTAGAATCAGTCAGATACTGATCAATCTGCTGGGGAATGCGATCAAATTCACCAAGCAGGGTGAAATCCTGCTGGAGGTATCGGCGTCGGGTGGTGAGCTTCATTTTGTGGTTGAAGATAGCGGGATCGGCATGTCAGCGGCGGTGTTGGAGCGCATCTTCAGCCCCTTTGAACAGGCCGACCAGTCCATCTCCCGGCGTTATGGAGGTACCGGCCTCGGGCTCCATATCTCATTAACATTGGCGAAATTGATGGGGGGAGAGATTCGGGTAGAGAGTCAGGAAGAGGTCGGTTCCCGATTTGAGCTGGTACTGCCGGGTGTGATCGGTAGTGCGGTGGTGGAACAGAGACAGGCTAATCCATCTGTCGCGGCCCACTTTACAGGAAGAGTGTTGGTGGCTGAGGACACCCTCGATCTGCAACAGCTGGAGCGCAAGATTCTGGAGTCGGTCGGGGCCTCTGTGAACGTTGCCAATAATGGCAAGGAGGCGGTGGAACTGGGGTTGTCTGAACCCTATGATCTGATTCTGATGGATATGCAGATGCCGGAGATGGATGGTATCGAGGCGACCCGGCTGATGCGTTCGGTGGGTAATGAAACCCCCATTGTTGCACTGACCGCCAATGTGATGCCAAAGCACCGGGCACAGTTCGAGGAGGCGGGCTGCAACGGATTTCTCTCCAAGCCGATTGATCGTACCGAGCTGATTGCCGTACTCGGAGCATACCTGGCTAGCGCTGAGCCAGTACGCCGTTTCAGTGGAACCGTACTGGTTGCCGAGGGGGGTCTCGAGCTGCAGACGGAGCTGTGTGCGATGCTTGATGCTGCCGGGGTTGAAGTGTCGCTGGTCAATAATGGCAGAGAGGCGGTGGAGTTGGGGTTGGCAACCCCCTATGATCTGATTCTGTTGAATCTGCAGATGCCGGAGATGGGGGGGGTGGAGGCGGCTCAGCTGATGCGGGCCGTTGGTTGTGAGACCCCGATGGTGATGGTGGGCGAAGATCTGCAGCAGGACGGGGAGATTGAGGCGGCAGGTTGCAATGCGATCTTGAGTAAACCATTGGCTGAAGCGGCACTGACCGCTCTGTTGGAGCGGTTTTTACCGGAAAAGGAGTTGGTTGCAGGCGAATCCGAGGTGGCTGCAGACCATTTCGTCGATGAGGAGCTGATGCGGCTCTTTGTTGAGCGTACCCGAGTACAGCGTGAGTCGATCCAGCAGGCGCTGGAGGAGCAGGCGTGGCCGACGGTACGTTCGATTGCCCACACCGTCAAGGGGAGTGGAGCCACCTTCGGTTTTCCCGAGATTACCCGGTTGGGTAAGGCGATCTGTGACGGTCTGGATAACAATGAGCCGGCTCCAGTGCCCGCTCTGGTCAGGGAGCTGGTGGAGGAGATGGGCAGGATATAGCGCTTTGTATTGATGTAATCCACTGTTTATAAATGAGATAGTGGGCTTATCACAGATGCGCCTTATACCTCATCTAAAAATCTCAATACCCATATTGGATTCCTTGGTTGCCCTTATTTTCTGTCTGAGTAAGAATGCTGCGCTCAATACACAGTTTTAAGTTTTTCAATATGACCTTGGTCAACGGGCTGTCTTTGCAGGATCATGGTCAACCGTTCCTCAACAGAAGGGAGAAATAGGATATGTCATCAAGAAGAGAGCTGGCCAATGCGATTCGTGCATTGAGCATGGATGCGGTACAGAAGGCCAATTCTGGACACCCGGGTGCCCCGATGGGTATGGCAGATATCGCCGAGGTGCTGTGGAACAGCCACATGAAGTTCAACCCCAGCAATGCCAAGTGGTCTGACCGTGACCGTTTTGTGCTCTCCAATGGTCATGGCTCCATGCTGATCTACTCCCTGCTGCACCTCACCGGTTTTGAACTGAGTATGGATGATATCAAGGACTTCCGTCAGCTTCATGCCAAGACTGCGGGCCATCCCGAGTATGGCTATGCGCCGGGTATCGAGACTACCACCGGCCCTCTGGGGCAGGGCATTACCAATGCAGTGGGTATGGCTATCGCCGAGCGTACCCTGGCGGCACAGTTCAACAAGCCCGGACATGAGATCGTTGACCACAACACCTATGTATTTATGGGCGATGGCTGCCTGATGGAGGGGCTCTCCCATGAGGCCTGCGCAATGGCCGGTACCTTGGGTCTGGGCAAGCTGGTTGCGTTCTGGGATGACAATGACATCTCCATTGATGGTCATATCTCCGACTGGATGGAGAAGGATGTAGGCGGCCGTTTCGAGTCCTACGGTTGGCAGGTGATTCGTGATGTCGATGGTCACGATGCCGATGCGGTCAGTGCAGCCATCGAGTCTGCCAAGGGGGAGAGCGCCAGGCCAACCCTGATCTGCTGCAAGACCACCATTGGCTTTGGTTCCCCAAATAAGTGTGGCAGTCACGACTGCCACGGTGCCCCATTAGGTGAGGAAGAGGTTGCAGCCACCCGCAAGGAGCTGGGTTGGGCGCATGATCCCTTTGTGATTCCTGAAGAGGTTTATGCAGGTTGGGATCACAAGGAGGCAGGTGCCGCTGCCGAGGCGGAGTGGCAGGGTCGTTTTGATGCCTACAAGGCAGCGTATCCGACTGAGGCGGCCGAGTACGAGCGCCGTATGAGTGGTGCACTACCCGCCAACTTCGAGGCGGAGATGGACAAGTACATCGCCAAAACTCAGGAGGAGATGCCCAACATAGCATCACGCAAGGCCTCGCAGAATGCGATTGAGGCGATGGGACCTGTGGTACCGGAGCTGTTTGGCGGTTCTGCCGATCTTACCGGCTCCAACCTGACCAACTGGTCCGGCAGCGTCAAGGTAACCCCGGACAATGCCAACGGCAACTACATCTCCTGGGGTGTGCGCGAGTTTGGTATGGCCCACATGGTCAATGGTATGACCCTGCATGGAGGCTTCCGTGCCTACAGCGGTACCTTCTTCATGTTCATGGAGTTCATGCGCAATGCACTGCGTATGTCTGCACTGATGAAGATCAACCCGATCTATGTCTACACCCACGACTCTATCGGTCTGGGAGAGGATGGCCCGACCCACCAGCCGGTCGAGCAGCTGGCAACCATGCGTGCAATCCCCAATTTTCAGACCTGGAGAGCGTGTGATGCAATCGAGTCGGCCGTCTCCTGGAAGGTGGCCATGTTGCGTGACAGCGCCCCAACGGCACTGGTCTTCTCACGCCAGAATCTGACTCCGATGGAGCGTAGCGCCGAGCAGGTCAAAAACATCGAGAAGGGTGGTTATGTACTCAAGGATTGTGACGGTACTGCGGATATCATTCTGATCGCAACCGGCTCCGAGGTTCCCCTGGCAGTGGATGCCGCTGCAGCGATGGGGGAGCGCAAGGTGCGTGTGGTTTCCATGCCCTCTACCGATGCCTTCGATGCACAGGATCAGGCCTACCGCGACTCCGTGCTGACCCCGGGTGTCAAGCGTGTCGCTGTTGAGGCGGGCGTCGACCTGGGTTGGCACAAGTATGTCGGCCTGGATGGGGCGGTGGTCTGCATGGACTCCTTCGGTGAGTCTGCACCAGCCGGTCAGCTCTTCGAGCAGTTCGGCTTCACCGTCGACAATGTGGTCGCGACTGTAAACAAGGTTCTGGGTTGATAACAGATTGAACCATGAAGTGCATGAAGAACATGAAGGGATTATCCAGCGTTAAATGATCTCTTCATGGACTTCATGAACTTCATGGTAGATTCTTTTTTGGTTTTTTTGTTAAGGAGTAGATGTAATGACAATTAAAGTCGGTATTAATGGTTTTGGCCGTATCGGTCGTATGGTTTTCCGTGCAATCGCAAAGGATTTCAAGGATATGGAAGTGGTCGGCATCAACGACCTGCTGGATGCAGAGTACCTCGCCTACATGCTGAAGTACGACTCTGTACATGGCCGCTTTGGTGGTGAAGTCTCTTCCAGGGAAGGGGCGATGATCGTGGATGGCAGAGAGATCCGTCTGACCGCAGAGCGTGATCCTGCCGACCTGAAGTGGGGTGACGTGGATGCCGATATCGTCATCGACTGCACCGGTTTCTTCCTCACTACCGAGACTTGCCAGAAGCACATTGATGCGGGTGCGAAGAAGGTGGTTCAGTCTGCGCCTTCCAAGGACGACACTCCGATGTTTGTCTACGGTGTAAACCACGAGACCTATGCGGGCCAGACCATCGTCTCCGCGGCTTCCTGTACTACCAACTGTCTGGCACCGGTTGCCAAGGTACTGAATGACAAGTGGGGCATCAAGCGTGGCCTGATGTCTACCGTTCATGCCGCTACCGCTACCCAGAAGACAGTAGATGGCCCTTCCATGAAGGACTGGCGCGGTGGTCGTGGTATCCTCGAGAACATCATCCCCTCTTCCACTGGTGCTGCGAAGGCGGTGGGCAAGGTATTGCCTGAGCTCAATGGCAAGCTGACCGGTATGGCGTTCCGCGTTCCCACCTCTGACGTCTCTGTGGTTGACCTGACCGTGGAGCTGGAGAAGGGCGCAAGTTACGACGAGATCTGTGCGGCCATGAAGGAGGCATCCGAGACTGCTGGTATCGGCGATACTCTGGGCTACACCGACGAGAAGGTGGTCTCTACCGACTTCCGTGGCGTTGGCTACTCCTCCATCTTCGATGCCGGTGCCGGTATCGCAATGGACGACACCTTCGTCAAGCTGGTTGCCTGGTACGACAATGAGTACGGTTACACCTGTAACATGCTCCGTTTTGTCGAGCACGTTGCCAACAACTAGTGATTAGTTGTTAGTGGGTGGTGGTTGGTTGTTAGTGGTTGTTTCTATCCACTAACCACTACCACTACCCACTAAAACCCAGAGAGTCTTCTGAAAAGATCAGGATCCATTTTTTCAAAATACTTTCGAATACTTTCAGGAGTGAACCTATGTCTGTAACCAAGATGACTGACCTCGATTTGTCCGGCAAGCGTGTACTGATCCGTCAGGATCTCAATGTGCCGGTCAAGGATGGCAAGGTGACCAGCGACAAGCGCATCAGAGCCTCCATGCCTACCATCGAGCACTGCATCAAGGCGGGTGCCCGGGTGATGCTGATGTCCCATCTGGGGCGTCCAACCGAGGGTGAGCCGGCGGCTGAGTTCTCGATGAAGCCGGTTGCAGACTATCTGACCGAGGCGCTGGGCAAGGAGGTTGCATTGGTAACCGATTACCTCGATAACGCCCCTGCACTGAATGATGGTGATGTCGTACTGTTGGAGAATGTCCGCTTCAATGTCGGTGAGAAGAAGAACGATGAAGCGCTCTCCAAACAGTACGCAGCCTTGTGCGACATCTACGTGATGGATGCCTTCGGTACCGCCCACCGTGCGCAGGCTTCGACCCATGGTGCCGGTACCCATGCCCCGGTTGCCTGTGCCGGTCCACTGCTGGCCGGTGAGTTGGATGCACTGGGCAAGGCGCTGGATGGCCCGGCTCGCCCGATGGCGGCGATTGTGGGTGGCTCCAAGGTCTCCACCAAGTTGACCGTACTGGAGTCGCTCTCTGGTGTGGTCGATCAGTTGATTCCCGGCGGTGGTATCGCCAACACCTTCATTGCAGCGGCCGGTCACAATGTGGGCAAATCGCTGGTAGAGGAGGATCTGATTCCCGAGGCACAGCGTCTGATGGAGGCGGCCAGGGCCAAGGGTGGCGAGATTCCGGTTCCTACCGATGTGGTGGTGGGCAAGGAGTTCTCCGAGACTGCGGAAGCGACGGTGAAGAAGGTGGAAGAGGTGGCTGACGATGACATGATTTTCGATATCGGTCCCGAGACTGCAGCCCGTTTTGCCGAGATGATGAAGGCGGCCGGAACCGTGGTCTGGAATGGTCCGGTTGGGGTATTTGAATTTGATCAGTTTGGTGCCGGTACCAAGTCACTGGGTGAGGCGATCGCCGACTCGGATGCCTTCTCGATTGCTGGTGGTGGCGACACCCTGGCGGCCGTGGACAAGTACGGGATAGCCGATCGCGTCTCCTATATCTCTACCGGTGGAGGTGCCTTCCTCGAGTTCCTCGAAGGCAAGAAGCTGCCTGCAGTAGCGATGCTGGAAGAGCGCGCGCAGTAGTTGAGTAGCTGATTCCACCCCTTATCAGGAGCCTGACCGTAAACATATGCTGAGACGCACGAAAATCGTCGCCACCCTGGGGCCGGCGACAGACTCTCCGGAGGCACTGGACAAGCTGATTGAGGCGGGTATTGATGTGGTACGCCTCAACTTCTCCCACGGCAGTGAGGAGGAGCACATCAACCGTGCGGAGACGGTGCGCAACCGGGCGCGTGCACATGGTCGACAGGTGGGGGTAATGGCGGATCTGCAAGGGCCGAAGATCCGTATCGGAAAATTTATTGATGGCAAGGTTGAGCTGGCAGAGGGCGATCACTTCTGCTTGGATATGGATCTCGATATCAACGCCGGTACCCACGAGGCGGTTGGTTCAACCTACAAGAGCCTGCATGAGGATGTATCCCGTGGCGACTCTCTGCTGCTCGATGATGGTCGCTTTGTACTCTGGGTACGTGAGGTAGAGGGGCGCAAGATCCACTGCCGGGTAACCCTGGGAGGCACCCTCTCCAATAACAAGGGAATCAACCTGCAGGGGGGAGGGCTTTCGGCCGCCGCACTGACCGACAAGGATCGGGCCGATATCCTCATCGCAGCGAAGATGCAGGCCGACTATGTGGCGGTCTCCTTTGTGCGCAGTGCCGAGGATGTGCGCGAAGCCCGTCAACTGCTGACAGAGGCCGGTTGGGGAGAGTGCGGCATCATCTCCAAGATTGAACGGGCCGAGGCGATTCCGGTAGCTGATGAGATTATCGGCGAGTCGGACGGTATCATGGTGGCGCGTGGCGATCTTGGGGTCGAGATCGGTGATGCCTCGCTGCCGCCGGTACAGAAGCGATTGATCAAGCTGGCGCGCTCAATGGACCGGGTATCCATCACCGCAACCCAGATGATGGAGAGCATGATTCAGAACCCCATTCCCACCCGGGCCGAGGTATTCGATGTGGCCAATGCAGTACTGGATGGAACCGATGCAGTCATGCTTTCCGGGGAGACTGCGGTGGGAAAATACCCGCAGAAGGTGGTCAAGGCGATGGCGGATATCTGTATCGAGGCAGAACAGCAGCGTGCAGCCAAGGTCTCCGGTCACCGCATGAATGAGCATTTCCGCCGCCGCGATGAGGCCATTGCGATGGCCTCCATGTACACCGCCAACCATCTTGGGGTAAAGGCGATTGCCTCACTTACCGAGTCGGGCGCGACCACTCTGTGGATGTCCCGTATCAGCTCGGGCATACCGATTTTTGCGATGACCCGCAATCTGCAGACCCGACGCAAGGTGACCCTCTACCGGGGGGTCTATCCGGTCAGCTTTGATCTGACCGGGATGGATCCATCCGAGGTCAATCAGGAGATGATTGATGAGCTGGTGCGCCGCGGTGTGGTGCGGGAGCGGGATACGGTTATCATCACCAAGGGGGATCTGGTGGGCAAGGGCGGAGGTACCAACACCATGAAGATCTGCAAGGTGGGGGATGACAACCATTTCTAGTCATCACCACCAATGGTTTGATTATTGTAACTATTCAGGGGTGAGCTGAATAGTTACTGATTGTTTAGTTATCAAGTAAGGAAAACAAGGAGAAAGTCAGATGCTGATTTCAATGCGTCAATTGCTGGACCACGCTGCCGAGAATGGCTATGGAATGCCTGCGTTCAACGTCAATAATATGGAGCAGGTTCACGCCATCATGCAGGCTGCGGACGAGACCAACAGCCCGGTCATCATGCAGGGTTCTGCTGGTGCGCGCTCCTACGCTGGTGAGCCATTCCTGCGTCACCTGATCTCTGCTGCCGTAGAGATGTACCCGCACATTCCGGTGGTGATGCACCAGGATCACGGTTCCGAACCCGCGATCTGCCTGCGCTCCATCCAGTCCGGTTTCACCTCGGTGATGATGGATGGCTCGTTGATGGCCGATGGCAAGACCCCATCCAGCTACGAGTACAATGTCGATGTGACCAAAACCGTGGTCGACATGGCCCACGCCGGTGGGGTCTCGGTTGAGGGTGAGCTCGGTTGTCTCGGATCTCTGGAGACCGGTGAGATGGGCGAAGAGGATGGTCACGGAGCCGAAGGCAAGCTCGACCTTGATATGCTGCTGACCGATCCGGAAGAGGCGGCCCAGTTTGTCAAGGATACCGGGGTGGATGCACTGGCGATTGCTATCGGTACCTCGCACGGTGCCTACAAGTTCACTCAGGAGCCTACCGGTGAGATCCTGCGTATTGACCGCATCAAGGAGATCCATGCGCGCATCCCCAACACCCATCTGGTGATGCATGGCTCCTCTTCCGTTCCACAGGATTGGCTCAAGATCATCAACGACTTCGGTGGTGACATGGGGCAGACCTACGGGGTTCCGGTTGAGGAGATCCAGGAGGGGATCAAGTCCGGCGTACGCAAGGTCAATATTGATACCGACCTGCGCATGGCCTCAACCGGCTCTGTGCGTCGCCACCTGCAGGAGAACCCAGCCAACTTCGATCCACGCAAGTTCCTCAAGGAGTCTACGGCGGGGATGAAGGAGATCTGCAAGGCACGTTACCAGGCCTTTGGTTGCGAGGGGATGGCTGACAAGATCAAGCCGACCTCTCTGGAGACCATGTTTGGCAAGTATGCCGCCGGAGAGCTTGATCAGCAGATCAACTGATTCCGCTGCCGCGCTGTAATCAGGGCCACAGTCTGCCAGGTGCAGGCTGCGGCCTTTTTCATTTGAACATCCAGTCTACAATTGAAGAAATAGTATGATATCGTTGAAATAAAGCGATTCGTGAACTTCAGGGGGGAGTGATGTTCGCCGTAATTTCCCGGGGGAAACTCAAAAACAAGATCATCTTGCTGGTGGCACTGCCACTGGTGGCATTGTCCGTGGTGGTGGTTGATGATCTGATGAATGGCCTCAAGGCGAATCGTGAATCCAGGTTATTGACACAGTTTGCCTCTCACCTCCCAAGTCTGGGCGGGGTGATACACCAGTTTCAACTGGAACGGGGACTCAGCTGTGGCTACCTTGGCAGTCAGGGGCGTCTCTATCGACAGCGCCTGGAGAGTCAGTGGCGTGAGGGGGAGCAGCACTTGAGTCAGGCGGTCTCCAGTCTCAACCAGCTGCGACAGCTGGCCCACAACGATCGGAGAATTTCCGGATTGGTTGCTGATGTGGTGATCCCGCTGGAGTTACTGGATGAAACTCAATTTGTTCGTGATCAGGTGCGGTTGAGTGCGATCTCCTGCAATGAGCTGCTGCAGTGGTACACCAGCCTCAACCGCCGCTTGATTCATGTGATCCACTACCTGCTGAGCCTCTCTCCCGACTCCGGCTCTCTCAACCAGATGATCACCTATGAGAGCCTGGTAAGGGTCAAGGAGTTGGGCGGTATTGAGCGTGGCCTGGTCAATGGGGCGCTGGCCTATGGCAAACTGGAATCCAATGTCTTTCAGCGCCTGGTGGAGGTGCTGGCCCAGCAGCAGGTGATCTACAAAAACTTTGAAGACTACGCCAGCAGAGAGGAGATGGACTACTACCGTAGTCGTGTCTCCACACAAACCGAACAGCGGCTCAAGGAGCTGCGTGGGCAGATTATCCAGCGCTATGGAGAGGAGGCAGTGGGCATCAGTCCCAGCTACTGGTTTGAGGTGTCCAGTGAGAAGGTGGAGCAGATGCGGCTGGTCGAGAGTCACCTGGTTGAGCAGATCCTGCAGCGGGCCGGAGAGCATCAGCAGCAGACTCAGTTCCGCTTTACCCTGGAGGCAGCCCTGCTTGTGGGGATGGTGTTGTTTGTCTATGGGTTGGTAGCTCACCTGATCCGCCAGGTGCAGGTTGCGGTGAAGCAGACCCGGGGCAGTATGCAGCAGCTGATTGAACAGGGAGACTTCTCTGTACGGATGTCCACCGATAGCACCCTGGAAGAGGTTAATCAGATTGGTACAGCGGTCAATCGACTGCTTCAGTCACAACACGATGCGGTTGGTGAGATCACCCGGGTAGTCAATGCAGTATCCAGAGGGGACTTTGCCGAGCGTATGGAGCAGAGCTATCGGGGTGACTTATTGCAGCTGAAGCGTGGAATCAACAGTGTGGTGGCCGATGTCGGGCAATACACCACGCTGCTCAGCAGCCAGCGTGAAGAGCTTGATGAGATTCTCTCCTCGATGGAGGATGGGGTGGTTGTGGCAGACCACGATGGGACGATCCTGAAGATCAATCCCGCCATCAGCCGCCTCAGTGGTTATGCGCAAAACGAGTTGCTTGGGGAGTCGATTACCCGGCTGTTTGACCGGGAGCAGGAGGAGATTGATGCGGAGATGGCCCACCGCATGCAGCGCAAGCTACAGAAGCTTCACGATGAGAACCATGAAGAGTTCCACCAGTTGCTGGAAGAGGCACCGATTCCAATCGTGGTATTTGATATCACCGATGAGTCAGAAGAGGAGCGACTGTTTCTGGTCAGCAAGGAGTTTACTCTTCAGTTTGGCTATGGCATGGAGGCGCTCAAGGGGCTCCCTCTGGGGCGTCTGTTGTCAACGGCGGATCATCAGCGCCTGCGCCAGCAAATTCATGGTACCCGCCAGGGTGAGGTGTTGAGTGACCCAATCCCCTACGCCTGTACCTGTGCCTCTGGGGATGCGGTGGAGAGCCGGGTTACCCTGGTGCAGATTCTGTGTGGCAACAAGCTGCATGTACTGTGTCGACTGCAGACTCCACAGACCATCAGCTGGGAGCTGGCCAGAATGAGTACCTTTGGCAGACTCTTCCTGCAGGATGAGGCTCTGGAGCTGCAACGGATCGGTGCTGAAGCACTGCCGGTTCAGGTAACCCTCTCACTGCTTGGCAAGCGCATGCACCAGCCCGGGGCGGTAATGGTGGTGCATGACCTGACCCACATGCTCTCTGCCGAGAGTGAGCGCAAGATTGGTCAGGCCAAGGATGCCTTTGTCGCCTCCATGAGCCATGAGTTGCGAACCCCGTTGACCACCATTATCGGCTATAGCGGGATGATGCTGGATGGTGCACTCGACCCCATTCAGCGCAAGCAGCTGAGTCTGATCAAAAATTCGGGTGATAATCTGCTGGCGCTGGTCAACGATATCCTCGACCACTCCAAGATCGAGTCGGGCAAGTTCGAGATCGAGTATGCACCATATGATCTGACCGAGTTGATCAGGCAGCTGGGGGATATCTTTGCGGTCAAGGCAGGAGAGCAGGGGGTGCAGCTGCTGTTTGACCAACAGATCAAGCCTCAGTACCAGCTCTGGGGGGATAAAACCAGAATCTCGCAGATCATGCTCAACCTGTTGAGTAATGCCCTCAAGTTTACCGAGCAGGGTAGTGTAACGGTGAGTGTGCAAAAGAGAGATGGGCAGCTGCTCTTCATGGTGGAGGATACCGGAATCGGTATGAGTGAAGAGGCTCAGTCACGCCTCTTCAAGCCCTTTGAGCAGGCCGACAGTACCATCTCCAGGCGGTTTGGAGGTACCGGGCTTGGGCTCAATATTTCCCGCTCCCTGGCAGAGATGATGGAGGGTAAGATCAGTGTCCGCAGCGAGGCCGGGAAAGGCTCCTGTTTTACCCTGAAACTCCCCTACAGTGAAAGTGAACTGGTGGCTGAGGTAACGCCAGAAGAGGACAAATCCGAAGGTATACCCACGCACAGGCAGCGCTTTAGCGGTCAGGTGCTGGTGGTAGAGGATACCCCGGATCTGCAACTGCTGGAGAGGCGGCTGCTCTCCTCCATGGGGGCCACGGTTTCGATTGCTGGAAATGGCAAAGAGGCCATCGAGTGTGTCGACAAGGGGCAGTTTGATCTCATTCTGATGGACATGCAGATGCCGGTGATGGATGGGCCAGAGGCGACCCGGAAAATTCGACAGAGTGGCAACAGCACACCAATTGTGGCCTTGACCGCCAATGTGTCAGAGCAGCACCGAAAGGAGTTTACCGAGGCGGGGTGCGATGGTTTTCTGTCGAAGCCGATCGACAAGGATCAGCTGCAGAAGGTGGTGGCAACCTACCTGTTGCCGGATCTCTCGGTGCCGCTGCGGGATGAGGCGCCACTCTACCAGCCCGATACAAGCGGAAGGATTCTGGCGGTTGATGATGATCCGACGATACTGGATCTTTACGAGACCATCTTTACTCATGGGGTAGAGCACGCCTCGCAACTGGAGCAACTCAATCAGTTGACAGGAGTGCTGGATGAGACCCAGCAGGAGGCATTCACCCCGTCGCTTACCCTCTCGGTTGCCTCTCAGGGGGCAGTGGCGATCGAGATGGTGAGACATGCTCAGCGCCATGGTGAGCGTTATGCGGTCGCCTTTATCGATATGCGTATGCCACCGGGGATTGACGGGCTGGTGACAGCACGCGAGATTCGTCGGCTTGATCCAGAGATCTATATCGTCATCGTGACCGCCTACTCCGATCTGTCGATGGAAGAGATCAACCGGGAGCTGCGCCATGGTGTGCTCTATATGCACAAACCATTCGGCAGGGATGAAGTGGCGCAGACCGCCCATATGCTACATGGACAGTGGTTGGAGAAACAGCGTGGGGGTCTGGATAAGAAGGGATCGGCTGATAACGAGCCGGATGCCACGGCCGGAACCGTACATGGCACACTGATCGATGGTGAGTTGATGACACTGTTCCGTCACCGCTGTAGTGAGCTGCACCAGGAGCTGCAGGAGGCGATGGCCGTGGAGAAGTGGGAAACCGCCAGCCGGGTGGCTCACACCCTCAAGGGTTCCGGTACCACCTTCGGTGCCCCGCAATTGAGCCTGTATGGAAAGGCATTTTGTGAGGCGGTGAGTGGTGAGCAGTGGGAGCGGTTGCCTGAGCTGGGGGATATCCTGCTGGATGAGTTATCCCGGGTGGGTTGAATCGCTATCTGGGAAAGTGGATCCGGTTGAGTTTCTCCAGCAGTTCCCGGCACAGACCGGGCAGTCGTGATTTTTGTTGCTTGTGCTCTGCAGTGCAATAGAGACTCGCTATCTCAGACAGTTTGGGATAGCCAAAACTGCCGGCAACTCCCTTGATGTTATGTGCGATTCTCCCGGCCTCTTCCCACGCCGAATCCTTCAGGCACTGGCTCAACTCCTCGGAAAATGCACGCATACGCTGGTAAAACAGGGTCACCATGGCCTCATCCATCTCCTCCAGCATGGAGGGGATGGGCTCCTCTTCATCATCATCGTTAGCCGCCTCGCCTTGGAAGGTGATCGGGCCGGGTAGTGACAGGGTGGACTGGTTTTCTGTCCACTGCTCGTCCAGCATACGGGCAATCTGCTGGATCTGTACCACCGAAAAAGGTTTCTCCATATAGAGCACGCCATGTTGCAGGGTTTTGTTGATCTTCTTGATGGACACATCTGCATAGGCGGTCACAAAGACAATATAGATCCTCGGGTCAAGTTCACGAATCCGTACCGCTGTCTCCAGTCAATCTCGAACTTGCCGGACTCAATTTTTGAGCGGTCGAGAATGTCATTGACCAGTGCCAGCAGGCCGTTACCGGAGCGCTCGATGGTGTCCACCAGCTCCTGCTGTTGTGAGTTGAGACTCTCCTGATTGAGAAACTCCGTGCAGCCGATGATCGAGGTCAGCGGGGTGCGCAATTCATGACTCATCGAGGAGAAGAACTCATCTTTTTTGCGAGAGAGTTCCCGCTCTTTCAGTAGCAGTTGGTTATCGATATCTGTATTTGCAAGTTGCTGATCTTGTTGTTGCGGATCAATTTTATACGACTCCACCCCCTCCAGAACCCGGTCGAGTGCATCGAGGAAGGAGCCATCGGCCTCCCAGCCAGGTGCCCGTTTCTTACGCAACAGTTTGCCGGCCTCCTTGCGGAGATGGTTCCAGTTGTCGAATGGTGGGTTGTGATCTGTCATGGAAGTGATGTAGATTATAATAATTATTACATTTCTGTATTAATATTATTCTAACGCATAGAGCAATACGTGGTAACGATGGTAGTCACAAAGAGGGATTATTCACGCTACCGGTATGTAGCGGCGGATTCCCTGATAAAATTTACAGCAACCATTCAGATCAAGGGTATTTGTCATGCGTATTCTCTCCCGGCTGCTGTTTGCCACTGCTGTACTGTTTGCGTCTGCCATGGTGTTGGCGGAAGATCCGCTTGCCACGGTAGAGGCGTTGCAGCAGCAGCGTGAAGGGATTCCGGCTGAGTTGGATGAGGTACTCAGGAACAAGCTGGGCGAACTTTATGATCAGGCGATCAAGGATCGCAAGCAGCAGGGGGTACTGGAGCAGGAGATTGCCCAACTCAAGGCTCAGGTTGAACAGGCCCCGCAACGGATCGAAGGCTTTCAGTTGCAGCTGGAGCAGTTGCAGATACCGCAACCGCCACAACTCAATCCACAGGGAACCGTGGATGAGGTCGCAGTGGTGTTGCGCAAGGCAGAGACCGACCTGGCCTCACTGGAGCTGGAGGAGAAGGGGGTTCGTGATCAGATCAACCGGCTCAAGCAGCGGGTGGCGAGTTCGACCGAGGAGATCGTCAGCTACCGGGAGAAGCTGCAGCAGATCAGCAGTGACCTCGAACTCCCGGTGGTGGAGGGGGAGGAGCCGCTGCTGGTGAGTGCACGCCGCAGTGCACTGTTGGTGAGAAAGTCACTGCGTGAACATCAGATTACCCACTACCAGCTGCAGACCGACCATCAGGAGCTGTTGAATCGCCTCTGGGGCAGCCACTCCGAGCTGCTCAAGCAGCAGATCAAGAATCAGCAGGGGTTGCTGGAGCAGCTGCGTGAGCAGTTGCAGAGCAAACGTGAGGCGTTGGCACAGAGCAATCGACAGCGGGCCGAGGAGGAGCGGGTCAAGGCGGTTGGGTTACCGGCACCGATCCGTGCGATTGCCGAAGAGAATGTACGCCTCAGTGAAGAGGCCGGAGTGATTACCCAGGCCAGCAGTGAGGCAGCCAACCGGCTGCAGCAGAGCCGGCAAAAACTTAACTGGCTCAAGAGTGAGCGTGAGGAGACCGAGCGTCGCGTAGCCTTTATTGGCGACAGTGACGCGATTGGCCGCGTGCTGCTCAAGCGCAAGCGAGGGCTGCCATCTCTGGAGAACTATCGCCGCGATCTGTTGCTTCGGGTCGAGGAGATCGACCGAATCAGCAACAGCATTATCGATGTGGAGGAGCGGCGTAGGGATCTGCAGGCCGGGGAGCAGCAACTGAGTCAGGTGATGGCAGACTCCGCCATCGAGATTGATGGCGTGTTGGAGGGGATCGAGGGGTATCGTGCCCTGATTGAGGGCAACCTGCGCAGCAAGGCAGAGCAGTTGCTGAACGACCAGAAAGAGCAGCTGGTGCAATTGTCGCAACTCTACAGTGGCTACATCTCACGCCTTACCGAGCTTGACATTGCGGAGCGTCAGCTGGTTTCGGAGTCGGAGAAATTCTCCAGCTATATTGATGAGCGACTGATCTGGATCGCCAACCTTCAGCCGCTGTCCCCTCAGGATCTGCTGGCGTTGGGGGAGAGTCTGCGCTGGCTGCTGGATAGCGATAACTGGCAACAGTTGTTTCAGGATCTCCTGCAGGCAGCCTCCAGTTCTCCATCCAGGCTGATTCCCCTGCTGGTGGTGTTACTGTTGCTGGTCAACCGGAATGGGCTGCAGCGCAATCTGCTGCAGATCACCACCGCTCGACGCGGAGTCAAGGAGGACAATATCGGCTACACCCTGAGTGCGCTGGCCTATACCACGCTGCTGGTGGCACCCTTGCCGATGCTGTTGCTGCTGTTGCAGTGGCTGTTGAGTGGTTACTCCTTTGCCGCCCCCTTCTCGCACGCACTCATGTCCCCCTTGCCGGTGGTGGCGGTAACCCTGGCGGTGATCGGCTTTTTCCAGCAGGCCAGTCGGGATGATGGCGTGGGCATGCGCCACTTTAACTGGCCGCCCATGGTGTGCGAGTCGGTGCGCAGTAGTCTTGGGGTGATCCGCTGGACGCTGCCGCTGTTGCTGTTTGTGGTGTTGCTCAGTCCCGGGCTGGAACAGGAGGAGCAGCTGCTGAGCGGGTTTGGGCGTCCGGCACTGATCGCCATGATGCTGTTGCTGATCTACCTTACCCTGCACCATCTCTACTTTTCCGATCTGTTACAGCAGGGATTGGTGGCCCAGGGGCGGATGTGGTTAGCGCGGCTGTTACGGATGGGTATTGTGCCGTTAATGTTGTTGATTGCGCTCACCATTACCCTCTCCAGCGCCCTCGGCTATCACCACAGTGCCCTGTTGCTGGCGGGAAACCTCTACGCAACCCTGCTGTTTCTGTTGCTGATCCTGCTGCTGCAGGATGTTACGCGCCGTTTTCTTCAGCTTAGTGACCGTCGTCTGCGTTATGAGGAGCTGCTCAAGCGGCGTGAAGAGATGCGCCAGCAGCGCCTGCGCGAGAGTGAAGAGCGGGGTACCGAAATGCCGCAGGAGCTGGAGCAGGAGAGCATCGATATTCAGCAGCTCAGCGGGGAGGCACAGCGCATCTTTCAGACCAGCTTCTACCTGTTGGTTGCGGTGGGGCTATGGATGATCTGGGAGCAGATGATCCCTGCGCTGGCGGTGCTGGAGTCGGTCACTTTCCCCTTCACCACCGTGGAGCTGGTGGATGGGATCGAGAAGGTGCGTGCCATCAATCTGCTGGATGTCGGGGCCGGGCTGTTTCTGGTGCTGATTACCGTGGTGCTGACCCAGAATCTGCCCGGTCTGATCGAGATCATCCTGCTGCAGCGACTGCCACTGGAGACCGGTAGCCGTTATGCGATCCGTACCCTGGCGCAGTACCTGATTGCCGCTATCGGTATTACCGCCATCTTCAATGCAATTGGTGCGGAGTGGTCGAGCATCCAGTGGTTGGTTGCAGCACTCAGTGTTGGGCTTGGCTTTGGTCTGCAGGAGATTGTGGCCAACTTTGTCAGTGGCATTATCCTGCTTTTCGAACGACCCATTCGGGTTGGGGATACAGTTACGGTTGGCAACAATAATGGTGTGGTGGTGCGGATCCGTATCCGTGCAACCACCATACGTACCTGGGATCGACAGGAGCTGGTGGTGCCCAACAAGGAGTTCATCACCTCTCAGGTATTGAACTGGACCCTTGGTGACCAGGTCAATCGGGTGGTGATTTCGGTAGGGGTGGCCTATGGCAGTGATGTGGATCGTGCCCATACGCTGATGCTGGAGGCGGCCTCGGAGCTGGATTCCATCATGCTTGATCCCGCCCCAACGGTCTCGTTTGAAGAGTTTGGTGATAATGCGTTGATCCTGCGTATACGTTGCTATCTCGATGCAATCGATAATCGACTGGGAGTGATTACCGAGATGCACCGTCGCATCAACAATAAATTCAACCAGGCAGGGATCAGCATGGCATTCCCGCAGCGGGATATCCATTTCGACAGCGATCAGCCGCTCAATATACGGTTGCTGAAACAGAATTAATGACGCATAAGGAGTATTTGAAAATGGCAAAAGAGATCATTGCAACCGACCGGGCCCCACAGGCAATCGGTACCTATTCACAGGCGGTCAAGGTGGGAGATACGGTCTATCTCTCCGGGCAGATTCCGTTGGTACCAGAGACTATGGAGATGGTGGAGGGGGATATGGAGGCGCAGATTGTACGGGTATTTGAAAACCTGACCGCAGTGGCCGAGGCGGCGGGCGGTACACTCAACGACGTGGTCAAGCTCAATATTTTCCTTACCGACCTGCAACACTTTGCCCTGGTCAATGAGGTGATGGCACGCTACTTCGAGCAGCCCTACCCGGCCCGGGCGGCGATTCAGGCGGCAGCCCTGCCGAAAGGGGCCGATGTGGAGATGGATGCGGTTATGGTGGTATGAACGAACTTTCGGGAAGATGGATACTCTCCATCACTTGCTCTTCAGGTTGGCAATGTACTTACGGTACTCTGCCATCATTGCACTGACATCATTCGGTGTGAATGGCTTTGGCATGTAGGCATTCGCTCCCAAGTCAAAGGCAACCGGAGAGGCTTGATGAGGGTCGTTGCTGCTCTCCATCACGATAAAGGGAATACCGCCTCCCGACTGATTTCGAATCTTGGCAAGCAGCTCCAGCCCGCACTTGATTTTCCCGTTGTGTCCCCTCTCCGGGTGGTCGTCCAGATTAATATCCAGAAAAATGATGTCAGGTCCACCCCATCCAGCCATATCTTCTGCATGTTGATTGTTGAGCAGAATCGGGGTTGACGATGAGTGCGTCAAGGGGCTGCACCACTCCTTGATAAGCTGGAGCGCCTCATTTGCAGAGGCGGTATCACAGATATTGGTATAGCCTTCCGCTTTCAGTGCCGAAACCAGAAATTGTCGGATCAGATGGGTATCTTCCACCACCAGAACCCGATCCTGATATCTTTTTATCTTGAAGCCCACGTCACTTATTCTCCCTGTGATCAAGCCGCACGCTCTTCCATGTGTTGGCTCAATATCCGAACCAACTCCACCTTATCAATTGGTTTAGCGATTATTCCTTCGCTCCCCGCTTCTGTAAAGGCATCACGATGTCGTTTCATTACATTGGCAGTCAACCCATAGAGTGGCGTGGTAACTCCATTGTCTCTTATTTGACGGGTCGCCTCAATTCCATCCATTACCGGCATCTGCATGTCCATCAGAATCAGATCAAACTTCTCCTGCTCAACTCGGGATACAGCCTTCTGCCCATTTTCGGCCAGTACCACGGTGGGCCCAAATTTCTCAAGCATTCTGCGAATTAACTGCTGAAGGATAGGGGTATCCTCTACCAGTAGTATTTTTCCGGAAAAATGTTGAGTTTTATCCAAGGTCTTTTCCGATTCGTGATCAATGGCTGTATCAGGCTCTTGTGTGGACTTGTATGGAAGTGCAAGTGTAAACAGTGATCCCTTGCCAAACTCGCTGGTTGCACTGAGATCTCCCCCCATCATCTGTGCCAGGGATTTGGAGATGTAGAGCCCCAGACCACTGCCGCCAAAGCGGCCACTGATCGAGCTGTCTTCCTGCTCGAATCTCTTGAAGAGTTTGTCGATTTTACCCGGCTGGATACCCGTGCCGGTGTCCTCTACCAAAAACTGCAGGGTCTCACCGCTTGCTGAAACCGTAAGGGTGATCCCGCCCTGCTCGGTAAACTTGATCGCATTGCCGATCAGGTTGATTAGGGAACCCCTGAACAAGTCATGAGCAAATGCCTAACGCCTGTAGCGCCCAA
>CAYFNH010000041.1:0-20339 GCA_964344435.1 uncultured Piscirickettsiaceae bacterium
GTTGTGCTTGCGTTCACAATACCTGTTTCTGGTTACCAGGATTACTTGGCCCTCCAGTCGATCTTTTGTTGAAGGGCTGCCGAGTATCTTGCAACCCCCTTGTTCCTGATTATCAGGCTCCATCCTGAAGCTACACTCCAATTTTTCGTAACAGGGGGTAGATGGCAGCTCGACGCACCAGGTGCTCCGAGGCCCGGACTACCTCAATCGGATAGCCGTTGATCATCATGCTGGTTCCCGCCTCGGGAATGTCCTCCAGGTGTTCCAGGATGAGCCCGTTTAGGGTTTTGGGACCATCCTGCGGCAGCTCCCACCCCATGTTCTTCTCCAGTTCACGCAGGTTGGCACTTCCCTCCACCAGGTAGGAGCCATCCTGCTGGGGCTGCACCTCGGGGATGGTGTCGGATGCATCGGTAGTGAACTCGCCGACGATCTCCTCCAGCAGATCCTCCAGCGTGATCAATCCCTGAATATCGCCATATTCATCCACCACCAGCCCCATCCGTTTCTTCAGGCGCTGGAAGCGTAGTAACTGTGTATTCAGTGTGGTCTGCTCTGGTACAAACAGTGGCTCTCGCAGCAGGTTGCTCAACTCCGCTTTGTCGTCACTCTCGCTGGCATGGAGGTGGATGGCATCACGCATGTGCAGGATGCCGAGCAGGTGTTCGGAGCCGCCCCGAAAAACCGGAAGCCGGGTGTGTTGGCTCAGGGTGATCTGTTTGAGGATCTCCTCCCAGGAGTCCTCGATATCAATGCCGATAATTTCATTGCGTGGGATCATGATGTCCTCGACGGTTACCTGCTCAAGGTCGAGGATATTGGTCAGCATCGCCTGGTGTTTTTTCGGGATCAGACCGCCTGCCTCCTTGACCACGGTTCGCAGCTCTTCACGAGAGAGATGGTCATTCTGTTCGCTATTGATGCTGATGCCGAGTATCCGCAGTACGGTATTGGTAATCGCGTTGATCAGGTGCACCAGTGGGTAGAGCAGCTTCAGCAGGGGGATGAGCAGAAAAGAGGCGGGGTAGGCGAAACGCTCCGGGTTGAGTGCAGCGATGGTTTTGGGGGTGACCTCGGCGAAGATCAGCACCACAAAGGTGAGTACGCCGGTAGCAATAGCGATGCCGGCATCACCAAACAGTCGCATACCGATAATGGTGGCGATGGAGGAGGCGAGAATGTTGACGAAATTGTTGCCTAGCAGAATCAGTCCAATCAGCCGTTCAGGTCGCTCCAGCAGAGTGGAGACAGAGCGGGCACCACGGTGACCAATACGGGCAAGGTGGCGCAGTCGATAGCGGTTGATCGCCATCATGCTGGTCTCCGACCCGGAGAAGAAGCCGGAGATCAGGATCAGCAGAAAGAGGGTTCCCGCAAGAACCTCCGTAGAGATCTCATCCATTTCCGGTCAGGAGGTGGGGGCGGTGACCAGAAATTCCACCACAAAGCGACTGCCAAAGTAGCTGAGAAAGAGTACGCCAAAGCCGATCAGGGTCCAGCGTACGGCGATACGACCGCGCCAACCATATTGATGACGTCCCCATAGCAGAGCAGCGAAGATAAACCAGGAGGCAATCGAGAGTACCGCCGTATGTGCGCGTTGCTGGGCAATGATGTCATCCACCAGAGGTATCGCACTGATGATGGCCAGGGTCAACCCCAGCAGACCGGCACGCACCAGCTGAAACATCAGGTGCTCCACCTCCAGCATGGGAGGGAGCGCACGGATGAAACCACCCGGCTGTTTGTTGCGCAGGTGCCTCTCCTGTACCGCCAGCAGGATGGCCTGTAGCGCAGCTACTGCCAGCAGGCTGTAGGCAACCATTGCCAGCAGGATATGGCTGTCCAGCGCGGTGGAGGCACCTTTCTGAATCGACTCCGGATAGAGCACTTGCAGAAGTACGGTGATCGCCGTAATCGGGAAGATGATGATGCCGAGGTTGCCGACCGGGCGCAGTAGCCAGGTCAACTCCAGCAGCAGTACCAATAGCCAACCGGTAATCGACAGGGCATGGAAAAAACCAAGCGTCACCCACTGTTCAACGACCAGTGCATAGAGTACATGGGTATGAAACAGCAGGCCAATGGCGCCTGTCAGTTTCAGGCCGTTGCGGGGGTGATCAAAGCAGGAGACCCCCTGCATCAGCAGGCGCCCCAGGCCGGCAGCGGCAACCAGATAGAGAATAATGGCGATTGATCCGGTGAAGGTGTAGCTCATTGTGTATCCAGGGAGTGGAGAGTATCCATGCTTTCAAGGGTATTGTTACAGACAGATGATGTCATATTCAGGCCACTTCGTCAGCACAATTGGCGCTATAATTTGCTGCTTTGATCAGTAACGGAAAGAGTGGTTGTCATGTTTGAAAATCTAACGGATCGTCTCAATAAAACGCTCAAGAATCTGCGTGGGCAGGGCAGGTTGACCGAGGAGAATATCAGCCAGTCGATGCGAGAGGTGCGCATGGCGCTGCTGGAGGCGGATGTGGCGCTGCCGGTAGTCAAGGCATTTGTCGACAAGGTGAAGGAGCGGGCGCTGGGGCAGGAGGTCGCCACCAGCCTCACCCCTGGTCAGGCACTGATCAAGATTGTTCAGGCCGAGCTGGAAGCGATCATGGGAGAGGCCAGCGAGTCGCTCGACCTGCGTGCACAGCCACCGGCGGTGATTCTGATGGCGGGCCTGCAGGGTGCGGGCAAGACCACCAGTGTCGGCAAGCTTGCCCGTTTCCTCAAGGAGCGGGAATCGAAAAAGGTGATGGTGGCCAGTGCCGATGTCTATCGTCCGGCGGCGATCCAGCAGCTGAAGATTCTGGCCGATGAGGTGGGTGCTGAGTTCTTCCCCAGCGAGGGCAGCCAGAAACCGGTGGATATTGCCGCAGCGGCCCTCGATCAGGCCAAACGACAGTTCATGGATGTGTTGATACTCGATACCGCCGGTCGTCTCCATGTGGATGAGGAGATGATGGGGGAGATCAAGCTGCTGCATGGTGCCATCCAGCCGGTGGAGACCCTGTTTGTGGTGGACGCCATGACCGGTCAGGATGCGGCCAATACCGCCAAGGCATTTGATGAAGCGTTACCTCTGACCGGTGTGGTACTGACCAAGGCGGATGGTGATGCCCGCGGTGGTGCGGCACTTTCGGTGCGCCACATCACCGGCAAGCCAATCAAGTTTCTTGGTATGGGGGAGAAGAGTGATGCCCTCGAACCCTTCCACCCAGACCGTATCGCTTCGCGTATCCTGGGGATGGGGGACACCCTTACCCTGATCGAGGAGCTGGAACGCAAGGTCGACAAGAAGAAGGCCGACAAACTGGCGAAGAAATTCCACAAGGGCAAGGGATTTGACCTGGAGGATTTTCGTGACCAGCTGCAGCAGATGCAGGGGATGGGAGGGGTTGCATCGTTGCTGGACAAACTACCGGGGATGGCCAATGTCTCTGACAAGGTGAAAAGCCAGGTAAACGACAAGGACTTCAGTCGCATGGAGGCGATGATCAACTCGATGACCCCGAAAGAGCGCCGCTACCCCGACCTGATCAAGGGCTCGCGCAAGAGAAGAATCACTCAGGGATCCGGTACCACGGTACAGGATCTCAATAAACTGCTGAAGCAGTTCAAGCAGATGCAGCGGATGATGAAGAAGATGAAGGGGGGCAAGATGGCGAAGATGGCGCAGGCAATGCAGGGCAAGATGCCGGGTGGATTCCCCGGTGGAGGGATGCCGCCTGGGGGGCGTTTTCCGTTTTAGTGCAGGGTTAAGTGCCTGATTATGCACTCCATCCCCATCCTGACCTTCCCCCCTCAATGGGGAAGGGAGCTCGGTCTGCATGGGGTTGCTCTTGAAATTATTCAGTTAAGCTTTCCTTTTCGGTGTAAGTTCCAGTATAATCCGCGCCAGTTTGAGAGCCGACCACTCCGGGTCGGTTTTTTTCATCCCTGACATAGTTGAGTAGTGAGTAAATAAAATGGTAGTGATTCGTCTTGCACGTGGTGGTTCTAAAAAGCGTCCTTTTTACCGTATTGTCGCAACCGACAAGCGTAACAGCCGTGATGGCCGTTTTCTGGAGAAGCTGGGGTATTTCAATCCTATCGCTTCCGGTAGCGAGAAGCGTCTGGAGATGGATATGGAGCGGATTGAGCACTGGGTTGCCAAGGGGGCACAACCCTCTGACCGTGTTGCCGGTCTGATCAAGGAATCCAGCAAGGCAGCGGCTGCGGCCTGATTTCCTGTCGCTCTGCATGCAGTAGGGCGCTGAGGTGACAACGATGAAAAGGTCCACTGATTCCCCCATCTATATGGGGCGGGTCAGTGGGCTTTTTGGTGTTCGTGGCTGGGTGAAGCTGTTCTCTGAAACCAGTCCCCGAGAGAATATTCTGAAATACAGCCACTGGACGTTGCGTAGCAGTGAGGGGGAGCGGGTCTTCCGTGTCAAGCAAGGCAAGCGGCAAGGGAAAAATATTATCGCGCTGCTGGAAGGTGTGATCGATCGTTCGGCAGCGGAGGCGCTGCTGGGGGCAGAGATCTATATTGACCCGGAGCAGTTGGAAGATCTGCAACAGGGCGAGTACTACTGGTCTGATTTGATGGGGTGTAAGGTGGTCAATCAGCAGCAGGAGCTGTTGGGAGAGGTCGACCATTTGATGGAGACCGGGGCCAATGATGTGATGGTTGTCAAACGCCATGGGAAGGAGCAGTTGATCCCGTTTGTGGCTCCCTGGATTGTTGATGTAGACATTGAAAATCAGTTAATTGTGGTGGATTGGGAAGCTGATTTCTAGAATCCTGGTTCGAGATGAGAATTGACCTGATTACCATCTTTCCGGAGATGCTTGAGGCGCTGACGCGGTTTGGGATTAGTGCTCGTGCGCAGCAGCGTGGCCGGGTGGAGATTCATGGCTGCAACCCGAGAGACTTTACCGAGGATCGTCATCGTACAGTCGATGATCGCCCCTATGGAGGTGGGCCGGGGATGGTAATGCTCTATGAGCCACTCAAGCGTGCCATTGTCCACCTGCGTGAAGAGCAGCGATCGCAGGGGATCGAGAATACCCACCTGATCTATCTCTCTCCACAGGGGAAACCCTTTACCCAACAGAGGGCCCGGGAACTGAGTGAAAGAGAGGGGTTGATTCTGTTGGCAGGTCGCTATGAAGGGGTTGATGAGCGGCTGATCGAGTCGGAGGTGGACGAGGAGATCTCCCTTGGTGATTACGTACTCAGTGGTGGGGAGTTGCCTGCCATGGTGTTGATGGATGCGGTGATTCGTCTGTTACCCGGTGCGCTGGGGCATGCCGACTCGGCAGATGAGGACTCATTCAGCGATGGTCTGCTGGATTGTCCGCACTATAGCCGTCCGGAGGTGGTGGATGGGCGCTCCGTTCCCGAGGTATTGTTGAGTGGAAATCATGGCCACATTGCCGCATGGCGAGCACAGCAGTCACGCCAGAGAACAGCGCTGAGACGTCCTGATCTGATCGACAAAAATAGTGGTAAATAATCGAAATTAGTGGGTGAAATTACTGCTTAAAGCCGTATAATACGCGCCTTCTGAAACCAACGAAGTGATTCGTGGGTTGTTCTAAATGAGATAAGGGTAGAGAGTGATGAGCACAATTATTCAAGCATTGGAAGCGGAGCAGATGACACGGGAGATCCCTGAGTTTGCGGCAGGTGATACCGTGGTTGTTCAGGTTAAGGTGAAAGAGGGTGACCGTGAGCGACTGCAGGCATTTGAAGGGCTCTGTATTGCCAGGAAGAATCGTGGGCTCAACTCCTCATTCACTCTGCGCAAGGTCTCTTACGGAGAGGGTGTAGAGCGCGTTTTCCAGACCTACAGCCCCATGATCGACAGCATCGAAGTGAAGCGTCGTGGTGTGGTTCGTCGTGCCAAGCTCTACTATATGCGTGACCGCACAGGTAAGGCTGCACGTATCCGCGAGAAGATCTGATCATGCTCTGTTCCGGTTAAACGGAAGAGTATCGAAAGAGGCGAATCGGAATCGGTTCGCCTTTTTTTATCTCAATAATGAGAGAACAGCAGGATGAACAGTTGGTGGAGCGGTTTCTCGATGCGCTCTGGGTAGAGAAGGGGTTGAGTGATAATACACTGGCTGCCTATCGTAGTGACCTCAAGCAGTTGCTGCGCTGGCTACAGCCGACTGCAGGTTCACTGCTGCAGTTGGAGCGTTCGCAGCTGCAGCAGTATCTGGCCTTTCTGAATCAGGAGCGGCACTGCAGTGCTCGCACGGTTGCCCGCATTTTGAGTACCTTGCGTCGTTTCTACCTCTATCTGCTACAGCAAGGGATGCGCATGGATGACCCCACTGCACGAATTGCGCTGCCAAAAATTGGCCGGGGGCTACCCAAAAGCCTGAGTGAGCAGGAGGTTGAGCGTCTGCTTGAAGCGCCGGCGGTGGATACCGAATTGGGGTTGCGAGACCGTGCCATGATCGAGTTGATGTATGGTGGTGGGCTGCGAGTCTCGGAGCTGGTCGGTTTACGGGTGGATGCCCTCAATCTGCGTCAGGGGGTTGCCCTGGTGCTGGGTAAGGGGAGCAAGGAGCGCCTGGTTCCGTTGGGAGGAGAGGCACTCTACTGGGTTGAGCGCTATCTACAGGAGGGGCGCCCGGATTTGATGCAGGGGAGCGTTTCCGATACCCTTTTTGTCACGGCAAGAGGGGCAGGAATGACTCGGCAGGCGTTCTGGATACGGCTGAAAAAGATGGGGGTGGAGGCCGGGATTACAGCCGCCTTTTCTCCGCACACGTTGCGCCATGCCTTTGCAACTCATCTGTTGAACCATGGTGCCGACTTGCGCTCCGTGCAGGTACTGTTGGGGCATAGTGACCTCTCTACCACCCAGATCTACACCCATGTAGCCCGGGAAAGACTCAAGAGTATACATAAGGAAAATCACCCAAGAGGATGAAAGCAGAGGATTAGAATGATGGTTAACAAAAGATATGTGGTGTTTTTGGTTGTGCTGTTGGCAGTGGTTGCCGGCAGAGTGGTTGCGGAGGATATTCCCGAGGCGGTACAGCTGCAGTTGCAGCGAATCCTGCCCAAGCAACAGACCCCCGACGCGGTGGAGCCTACTCCGTTGGCCGGGCTGTACGAGGTTCGTATTGGTGCCTCGATCCTCTATATCTCGGAGGATGGGCGTTATCTGATCGATGGTAGTCTGCTGGATCTGGAGCAGCGTATCAATTTGACCGAACAGAGTCAGAAGCAGGGGCGACTGGAGCTTCTCAATACGCTGGATGAGAGCGAAATGGTGGTCTACCGTCCTCAACAGCTGAAGCGTACCCTCACCATCTTTACCGATATCGATTGCCCCTACTGTGTGCGCCTGCACAAGGAGCGCAGCAAGCTGCTGGATGCAGGTATCCAGTTGCGTTATCTGCTCTATCCTCGTGCCGGTATTGGCTCGGCTTCTTATCACAAGGCGGTGAATGTCTGGTGTTCCGAGGATAGAGCCGCTGCATTGACCGAAGCGAAGGCGGGTGTCGATGTGGAGGCAGAGGCGTGTGAAACACCGATTCTCTCCCATATTCAGCTGGCAGCAGCCTTCGGTCTGAAGGGGACTCCCCATATCGTGGTTGATGATGGGGAAGTGATTGCCGGTTATATGCCCGCAGAGAAATTGATTGAGAAGCTGCTGCCAGGTTCTTGAAGTAAGTCAGGGGTAATCTGAACAGCTACCGTCATTAGGATATCGAGAGCCAGCGATGAGCTGCCTCCAGCTGTGTGCTGATAGAGGAGGGGCGCTGCCACTGGAACTGAACCAGCATGATTGTCCAGATACGGCGATCTGCACCGTGTAGTTCAACCAGCTGGAGCGGAGTGCCCCCCTGTTCGGGTGGGCGTTCAATCCCCATACGATCCATGCTGAGTTCAAATGGGGCAAGTCGCAAGGCCTGTTGCGGGTCGCGCAAGGTGACCTCGAATTGATCAATGGCATGCCGGGTATCCAGCGCCACATTGAGGTTACGCCACTGTTCCCAGCTCTGTTCAATCTCTTCCGACAACCCCGCTGTGCTGATGTTGTTGTCCCGCTTGCGCAGTGCTCTTTCCTTCTGTTTGGCCTCGTTGTAGAGGCTGTCTCGCTGCTGTTGCAGGGTATTCATTTGACTACGTACCTGGCTGGCCAGTCGCTGTATGAAATGGTCACGCAGCAGGTCACGAACCTCCTGCTCCGAGGCTGAAGGAAGAGTGAAGGTGTGGTCGTGAAAGTCGATACTCTGTTGTGGTACCTCTCTCTGGGTCACCCCGTTCACCACCTCTACACCAAAGCGCTGCAGTCGGCTCCAGCGTACCCCCATCACCGCAAACAGTGTCTGTTTACCGGGTAGTGCCGGGTGATACTCACGCATGGCGATACTCAGGCGCAGTTTTTCTTCGAGATCCCTGGGAGAAACGAACAGTGCACGTACCAGCGGGTTGTCACGGAAGGTCTCTGCGGTCAGACAGACCGGGCCGGGAACCTGTTCTACCAGCTGCTCCACATAGTCCAATACAGGGTGTAACACCTTGCGATATCTTGATGGGTAGGTGGGGCACTGCAGTAGTAGCGGGTTGACCTGTTCCACCAGTTGCTGCATTCCCTGGTCAAGATGAGGGTTACTCTCCTCGGTATGGAACAGGGCGCTAAGTGATTCCAGCATACGCTCAGAGTGCTGCCTTCAGGCGGTAGAGGGTTTCCAGGGCCTCACGCGGACTCAGGGAGTCGGGATCCAGCTTGTGCAGGGCGCTCTCCACAGCGGAGCTGGCGAAGAGGGATAGTTGCGGGGTGGGTTCAGCCGGAGGTTGGCTCTGGTGGGTGTGAGTAATCACTGGATCTGCCTGCTCCTGCTCCAGTGCAACCAGCTTCTCCCGTGCCTGCTGAATGACCGCCTTGGGTATCCCTGCCAGGCTCGCAACCTGCAGGCCATAACTCTGGTTGGCCGGGCCGGGACGAACGGCATGGAGAAAGACGATGCCATCCCCATGTTCAGCGGCATCGAGGTGTACGTTGGCCACTTGTGGTAGCAGCTCCGGCATGGCGGTCAGTTCAAAGTAGTGGGTGGCAAACAGGGTCAATGCGCCCTGTTCACGCACCAGGTGTTCAGCACAGGCACCGGCCAGTGAGAGGCCGTCATAGGTGCTGGTGCCGCGACCAATCTCATCCATCAGCACCAGACTGCGATAGCTGGCGTTGTGGAGGATGTTGGCGGTCTCGGTCATCTCCACCATGAAGGTGGAGCGTCCGCCGGCAAGATCATCAGAGGCACCGATGCGGGTAAAGATGCGGTCGACCATACCGATGGTTGCGGTTGAAGCGGGAACGAAGCTGCCGATGTGGGCCATCAATACAATCAGGGCATTTTGGCGCATGAAGGTACTCTTTCCACCCATGTTGGGGCCAGTGATGATCCACATCCGGGTCGCCTCATCGAGGACAAGATCATTGGCCACAAATGGAGTGTCGGAGACCTGCTCCACTACCGGGTGGCGTCCCCCCTCAATCTGCAGGCAGCTCTCTTCGACCAGAGTCGGGCGTACCCAGTCGAGCTGCTCCGCCCGTTCAGCCAGGGTGTTGAGTACATCCAGCTCGGCAACCCCGTCAGAACAGCGTTGCAGTGGGGGCAATGCAGCGATCAACTGTTCGATCAGCTCTTCATAAAGCTGCTTCTCCCGACTCAGAGCCCGTTCATTGGCGGAGAGTACCTTGTCCTCAAAACTTTTCAGTTCCGGGGTGATAAAGCGTTCTGCCGCCTTCAGGGTCTGTCTGCGAACATACTCGGCAGGGATCTCTCCGGTTTGGGCCTTGCCGATCTCGATGTAGTACCCATGTACCCGGTTATAGCCCACCTTGAGGGTGGCGATACCGGTACGTTCCCGCTCACGCAGCTCCAGATTCTGCAGTAACTCCCCCGCATTCTCGCGGATTGAGCGCAGCTCATCCAGCTCGGCATCATAGCCACTGGCAATGACACCGCCATCACGAATCACCATCGGTGGATTCTCGATCACGGCTCTTTTCAGCAGGTCGGCAATGTCCGGGAAGGTGGAGATCTGTTCAGCCAGAGTATTCAGTGCCCCGGTCTGATCGACACTGAGTGCCTGCTGTAGAGCGGGCAGGGTGGTTAGAGAATCTCTCAGTCGGGCCAGATCCCGGGGGCGAGCACTGCGCAAGGCAATGCGTGAGAGGATTCGCTCCATATCTCCAATCGAGCGCAGCTGTGGACGAATCTCGTCATGCAGCCGCTGCTGCAGGGTGGATTCGACAGAGAAAAGGCGCTGTTCCAGTATATCCCGTTGGCGGACCGGGTTGCCAAGCCAGCGCCGCAGCATACGCCCCCCCATGGCGGTGCAGGTGTGATCCATCACCGCCGCCAGTGTATGAGACTCTCCACCACTGAGATTGCTGGTGATCTCCAGGTTGCGACGACTGGCGGCATCAATGATTACATGGGTCTGTTGTTGAACCACCTGAATGGTGTTGAGGTGGGGCAGTGCGGCACGCTGGGTGTGCTGTAGATACTGTAGCAGAGCCCCGGCGGCACCGAGCCCCAGAGCCATCTCCTCGCAGCCGAAGCCACTGAGATCCCGGGTGCCAAACTGGCGGGCCAGCTCGCGTTGAGCAGACTCCAGATCAAAGTTCCACTCCGCTTGAGGGCGCAGTCCGGTACGTCCGTGCAGCCACTCCCGCAGAGGGGACTCTTCCCGGAACAGGATTTCAGCGGGCTGCAGTCGCTCCAGTTCCCCTTGCAGCATCGACAGCGTTTCCAGCTCCAGCAGTTGAAAACGGCCTGCTGCAAGGGAGAGCAGGGCCACGCCGTAGCGCCCATCATGGTCGAGAATGGCCAGCAGCAGACTCTCCCGGCTCTCCTCCATCAAGGCCTCATCGGTCAATGTACCCGGGGTGATGATGCGGGCAACCTGGCGCTCTACCGGCCCTTTGCTGGTGGCAGGGTCTCCCACCTGCTCACAGATGGCTACCGATTCCCCCAGCTTTACCAGTCGCCCCAGATACTGCTCGGCGGCATGATAGGGAACCCCCGCCATCGGAATCGACTCGCCCCCTGATTTACCACGAGCCGTCAGGGTGATATCAAGCAGATCTGCCGCCCGTTTGGCATCCTCATAGAAGAGTTCATAAAAATCTCCCATGCGGTAGAACAGCAGCGAGTCCGGGTGCTCCGCCTTGATCCGCAGATATTGCTGCATGACCGGTGTGTGCTGGGGGGGGGAGGGTTTACTCATGGTTGAAACGGGCTTGCAGTGATACAGATGTATGGGAATTATACAAGTTATGTGACCACTCAGCTCTCCCCTCTCGAATTTTGCTATCTTCCGTGTCGCGTAATCTTGTAAAGTCGGTTCATAAATGGCCATTTATCTGGCTGTTCTGATATATCATAACCCTCACTATGGAGAGGATTGAACACGACCCGCTGGATCAGTTGATGGACGATGGTCCACTTGATGTCGCAGAACGTAAGCGTCTGCCGCAGCTGAGTCGTGGAGTGGTGGTTACGGTGGCGTTGATGGTGGCTGGGCTGGTGGTTTTCAGCTCGCTACAGAGCAAGTTCCGCCTCCAACAGACGGTGATTGCTCAACATTATCATCAGCCTGCGGTCAGCAGCTATACGTTGGGGCAGCAGGAGCGCGCCCACCTCCTTTATATGCGTGAGGAAGAGAAGCTGGCACTGGATGTCTATCACTATCTCGCCGAGCGCTGGGGGCAGCGAATTTTCTACAGTATTTCGCGTTCTGAACAGCGCCACACCAGTGCCATGGCTCAACTTCTCAAACAGTTCGGATTGCCTGATCCGGCACTTAATGCTTCGGCAGGTGTGTTCAGAAATCCAGAGTTGTCACGACTCTATCAATCCCTGATTACGCGAGGGGAGCAGTCCCTATTGGAGGCCCTGCAGGTTGGGGCACTGATTGAGGAGGTGGATATTCATGATCTCGATACTGCTATTCAGGCATCGACTCACCCCACTGTAACCACAGCCTATCGACGTATTCAGAGTGGCTCTTACCATCATCTGCGTGCCTTTGTGCACTCTATAGAGGTGGCAGGGGGACGCTACCGGGCACAGCATCTGCCACAGAGCCGGGTGGATGAGATTGTGGGGGGCGCCTTGAGTATCTATTGACAGAGGTTGTGGTGCTATCTCAGCCCCCGGCCTTGATACGGTATTCAATCACGGTGAGGATGAAGATCAGATCCTGACTCTCTCGCTTGAGTTCATCGAGTGCAACCTCGGCTTCGACGAAGTTGTTATGTTGAAACAGTTCAACCAGCAGTTCTGTAGTTTCATGAAAACGCTGGTGCCGTTTCTCCAGAAAGCGGATTTCCGGATACTTCTTGTACTTCTCCAACCCCTCCTGATAGAGCCATTTGCCCAGTGCGCAGTGGTCATGCGACTCCAGCACGGGAATCTCCCCCTTGTGCAGGGCCTGTTCCAGCTGCATCAGCCAGTCGATGTGAGTAAGGCGCGCTTTGGAGATATCAATCATGTGATTTGTTGTCCGTGGAATCTTTCAGGTTTTGGAAGGAGAAGAGCTGCTCAGACCAATAATCATCCTCTTCCGTTTCGCCATGAGGCTGGGTAACGACCCAGATATGTTGGATTTCGGCAAACTGCTTGTGAATAGCCCCCCGCAGCTGCTGAATAATCTCATTGCTGCGCTTGATCGGGAGCGACTCTTCTACCGCGATATGTAGATAGATCTCCCACTGCTCACCAAGGCTGCGCCCACGTACCAACTCTACCTGCTCCACCCCTGGAGTGAGGCGAGCAATACGAGCGATATCGGAGAGTGTTTCGGGGGCGATAGTGAAGTCAAGAATCCCTTTCAGGGCATCCCGATTGACTTCAATGCCCATCCAGATGATGGCCAGTGAAACCAGAAAGGCTGCATAGTGGTCTGCTTCAGGCATACCAATGATTGCCAGCAGAATTCCGAAAAGTACGAGCCCTGCAGTGAAGGCGTCTCCCTTGTTCTCCTGTGCTGCTGCCTGAATCGCCAGATTACCGCTTTTGTCGCCGACGCAGGAGAGGTAACGATAAAGCCAGATACTGATCACACCAGAAGCTGTTGTGCCGATGATGGAGAGGGTGTCAGGAATGGCATCGACCCCTTCCAGGTGAGTGAAGCTGGTCCAGCTGAGATAGAGCCCGCTTCCAATCAGGCTCACCCCTATGACACTGGAAGAGACAAAGACCATCTTGCCAAAGCCGAAAGGAAAGCTTTTGGTGGGGCGCCGCTTGGCTACTTTGATGCTGGCCAGATTGATCGCCTTGCCCAGAGCATCTCCAACGGCATAGGCACCCAGCGCGCTCAGTCCCAGACTGCCGGAAAACCAGCCAATCAGACCACGAAACAGTGCCTGCCCGAAAGTGGCCCAGAGGTCGATCCAGCTGGCCTGTTCAACACTCCCGCTGCAGTTCTTTATCGATTTCAGCATAAGGTCATTGTATCAAGTTAACGCTGATTCCGGTGAACCATTAAATCCCCAGATATGCCCGCTTTACTCCCTCATTCGCCATCAGCGCATCGGCCTGATCCGATAGGCTGATGACTCCGTTCTCGATGACATAGCCTCGGTGGGCAATCTGCAGTGCCTGGTTGGCATTCTGCTCCACCAGAAAGATAGTGGTGTTATGTTCGCGGTTGATCTGCTGGATGGTTTCGAAGATCTGTTTGATCATCAACGGAGCCAGCCCCATTGAAGGTTCATCGAGCAACAGTAGTTTTGGGCGTGCCATCAAAGCTCGGGACATGGCCAGCATCTGCTGCTCACCACCACTGAGAGTGCCGCCTGCCTGGTTGATGCGCTCGCCCAGTCGTGGGAACAGGGTGAGTACATAGTCGAGATCCTGTGCTATCTTTTTCTGGTCGTTTCTAAGGTAGGCGCCAAGATCAAGGTTCTCACGCACGCTGAGATGAGGAAAGATGTGTCGCCCCTCCGGAACCTGGGCGATCCCGAGGGCGGCGATCCGGTCTGCATCGAGGGTGTGGATCGCCTCTCCCTCGAAGGTGATCTTGCCGCTGCGCGGTTTGACGATGCCGCAGATCGACATCAGGGTGGTACTCTTGCCGGCACCATTGGCCCCGATCAGAGTGACAATCTCTCCCTGATGAATCTCCAGACTTACCCCGCCGAGTGCCTTGATGTTGCCGTAGTAGCTGTGGATCTGCTCCAGTTCAAGCATCATCCTCTCCCAGATAAGCCTTGATCACTGCCGGGTTGTTGCGAATCTCTTCCGGCGTGCCTGTGGCGACCAGTTTTCCGTAGTCCATCACGAAGATGCGGTGGGAGAGGTTCATCACCAGTTTCATGTCATGTTCGATCAGCAGGATCGACTGTCCTTCCGAAAGCAGTAGATTGATCAGTACCTCCAATTCCTTCGTTTCATTGGGATTCATTCCGGCGGCCGGTTCATCCAGCAGCAGTAGACAGGGTTCCGTAGCCAGCGCACGGCCAATCTCCAGTCGCCGCTGCTCGCCATAGGAGAGGTTGCCGGAGAGTTCGTGCGCCTTTTTGTCGAGCCCAATCTTCTGCAGGATACGGTAGCTGATCTCGATGATCGCCTCTTCCTCTTCTCGAGTGCGTTTGTCACGCAGGATGGCACCGAGGATAAAGGCGTGGGTACGGCAGTGACGACCGATCATCACATTCTCCAGCACCGACATACTCTGAAACAGACGTATATTCTGAAAGGTGCGGGCCATGCCGTGCTCGGCGATCTGGTTGGGTTTTAGACTGTTGAGGCGGATGGTTGACTGGCCAGGTGGCGTCAACAGCACCTCGCCGGAAGTGGGGGTATAGATGCCGGTGGTACAATTGAAGAAGGTGGTCTTGCCGGCCCCGTTGGGGCCGATCAGGGCGGCGATCTCACCACTGTGAACCTCCAGGTTGAGCTGGTCGAGTGCCTTCAGTCCACCAAACTGCATTACCAGACTATCGACCTTGAGGATCGGCTGGGTCATGCCTGTTTCTCCACACCGTTCTCATCCCGGTGGTGGGGGAGTTTGTAATGTTGTCGTACATTGCGGATCAGCCCCTGTGGACGAAACACCATCATCGTCACCATGATGGCGCCGAAGGTGAGCATGCGATAGTCGGAAAAGGCGCGCAGGTATTCCGGCAACAGAATCAGGATAAAGGCCCCCAGAATCACCCCGACAATCGACCCCATACCGCCCAGTACCACGATGGCGAGGATGATGGCGGACTCCAGAAAGGTGAAGCTGGCAGGGTTGATGAAGGTAGTCTTGGCGGCAAACAGTACTCCGGCCATACCGGCCCAGGTGGCCCCGAGGGCAAAGGCGGTCAGCTTGGTTTTGGTCTTGTCGATCCCCATCGCCTGGCAGGCAATGTCATCCTCCCGCAGTGCCACCCAGGCACGCCCCAGCCGTGAGTGCTGCAGGCGGTTGACCACAAAGATGGTGACCAGCACCATGCCAATCATCAGGTAGTAGAGATAGGTGATGGCCTGATCGAGCGAGAGCTCCAAGCCGAACAGCCCCGGACGGGGGATATTGGAGATACCGCTCGGCCCCTGTGAGAACTCGTTCCAGTTCTCCATGATCAGGCGGATGATCTCACCAAAGGCGAGGGTGACAATGGCGAGGTAGTCTCCGCGCAGGCGCAGTACCGGAAAGCCGAGCAGAACACCGAACAGTGCCGCCAGCAGTGCGCCGGCGGGGAGTGCTGCCCAGAACCCAAGCCCAAAGTGGAGATTGAGCAGTGCATAGCTGTAGGCGCCAACCGCATAGAAGGCGACAAAACCGAGGTCGAGCAGCCCGGCGATACCGACCACAATATTCAGCCCCAGACCCAGTACCACATAGATCAGTGCAGTGGTCATTACATTGATCTGGTAAGTGGAGAAGAGGTGAGGAAAGAGCAGGGCAAAGAGCAGCAGTGCGCCGGAGAGGGGCAGCAGATATTTGGGGTCGTGCAACAGGGTCTGGAGCAGGTTGTGGCGCTCGATCTTCCTCTCCAGTTGGCGCTGTTTACGGTGTTTTTGGCGCTCGAAGAAGAGGCGGGCTACCAGCGAGAGGACAAAAGTGCCGATACCGACATAGGCCATATTTTCCCAGCGCCAGCTGACGATCTTCTCCAGTGGGTCGACCTTGATCACTAGGATCGGGAAGGTGAGAAACATGAACCAGAGGGCCACCTTGGCAGAGCGTTGGGTCTCCTGTAGTGAAATCATGGTCAGACTTTCTGAACCTCGTCGCGCCCCAGCAGCCCGGCCGGCTTGAACAGTAGAATCAACACCAGCAGAGCAAAGGCGAATACATCCTCATAGTCACTGGAGACATAGCCGGTGGCGAAGCTCTCGGTCAGTCCCAGAATAAAGCCCCCCAGCACTGCCCCGGGGATGGAGCCGATGCCCCCCAGGACTGCCGCAGTGAAGGCTTTGATTCCGGCGATAAAGCCGATAAAGAAGTTGATCTGGCCGATGTGAGAGGCGATCAGGATGCCGCCAATGGCCGCCAGTGCCGAGCCGATCACAAAGGTCATGGAGATGATGCGGTCGACATTGATCCCGCACAGCATGGCCATGGTGCGATCCTGTGCGGTGGCGCGCATCGCCTTGCCGAGACGGGTGAACTTGATGATCAGGGTGAGAATCAACATCGCCACCGCCGTAGTGACCACAATCACCAGGTCGGTGGTACCGACGATATGCGCCACTGGCTCCATGAAATCGAAGTCGGGGATCAGCATGGGAAAGGCGAGAAAATCGGAGGTCTGCGCCAGCAGCACATAGTTCTGCAGAAAGATCGACATGCCGATGGCGCTGATCAGAGGAGAGAGGCGCGGGGCACGGCGTAGTGGCTTGTAGGCCACTTTCTCAATGGTGTAGCCGTAGGCACTCGACCAGATCGCCGCCGCCACTCCGGCCAGCACAATGATCGAGAGCATTGGAAAACCGTAGATGGAGAGCACACTGGAGACGATAAAGGCGGTAAAGGCCCCAATCATGTAGATCTCGCCGTGGGCAAAGTTGATCAGGCCGATGATGCCATAGACCATGGTATACCCCAGCGCAATCAGCGCGTAGATTGACCCACGGGTCAATCCACTGAAGAAGAGCTCAATAAAATATTCCACGGGCCTAATTCAATTGGGGGGGTATTCCCTCCCCCAGGCAGGGGGAGGGCAAGGGCGGGGTGGAGTGCTCAGTCATTCCACCTCAACATAAGCACCACTCTTCACCTGATACATCGAGAAACCGACACCAATCGCATCACCACGGCCATCGAAGTGGATATTGCCGACCGGGGTATTGGTTTTGTGCTGCTGCAGTGCTGCACGAACCTTCTCATAATCGGTGCTATTGGCTTGATCGACCGCATTCAGCAGTGCCTGTGCTGCGGCATAGGCATTCTCGAAGAAGGCCCCAGGGTCGCTCTGGTAAGCCGTTTTGTGTGCCGCTATAGCCGCTGTGGAGAGAGGGTTGGCTGAGTTGTCCTTCGGACCGGTCGCATAGACCCCCTCGGCATACCTGCCAGCCACCTTGATAAAGGTGTCATCTTTTACCCCGTCATCCGAAACAAAGAGCGTCTTCATCCGCTTTCTGCGCATCTGTGAGATGATTTTGGATGCCTCTGGATGGTAGCCGCCATAGATCACCACATCGGCACGGGAACGCTTGATCTTCTGTACCACTGCGGAGTAATCCATTGCACCGGGGGTTACCCCCTCGTAGAGCACCACCTCGGCTCTGCCGGATGCCTCAATGAATTTCTTGGCAAACTCGGCATAGCCCTTGCCGTAGTCCCCCTTGTCGTGGATCACCGCAATCTTCTTTGCGCCCAGTGTATCGAGGGTGAAATCGACCCCCTTGCGTGCCTGTGCATCATCGGAGGCGATGGTGCGGTAGAAGTTGGGGTAGTCCCCACTCTGGGTCAAGGCGGGGTTGGTGGCGGAGGGAGACATCACCACAATACCGGCATTCTTGTAGATGGGCAGTGCTGCCTTGGTTGCACCGGAGCAGATGTGGCCCAGTACCACATGGGCCCCATCGGAGACCAGTTTGGTGGCGGTGTTGGTTGCTACCTCCGGTTTGCAGACATCATCCTCGATCAGCAGTTCTACCTGCTTGCCGTCGATACCACCGTTGGCGTTGATCTCCTTTACCACCAGTTCGGCTGCTTTGGTGGAGGGGATGCCGTAGGAGGCGAGGTCACCAGTGTGGGCACCGGCAACCCCCAACTTGATGGTATCTGCCGCTGTGGCACTGGTTGAGGTCAATAGTGCCACCAGAGCGAATGAAGTGGCGAGGTTCTGTAGGGTCAATTTCACTGATCTTCCTCCGTAAATGATTGGATGCATGGTGATCGAAACAGCGCCCAAATGGTGCCATAAAGCGCCCCTTTTTTACAGGGTTGTCCCCTTGCGATTACAAGTCGGCAGCAGTAAAACGCTACAATACGGTTTTCGATGAATGAACGAGTGTTGTGATGCAGGCAGAGATTGACCAGGTAGTGGAGCAGTTGAAAGGGCGGTTGCTGGATGAAAGGATACGGGTAGCAACCGCTGAATCTTGCACCGCAGGCTGGATTGCCAAATCCCTGACCGATCCGGCAGGCAGCAGTGCCTGGTTTGAGCGTGGTTTTGTCACCTACTCCAATGAGGCCAAAGAGGAGATGCTGGGGGTTCAGCAACAGACACTAATCGATCATGGTGCCGTCAGTGAGGCTACGGTACAGGAGATGGTGAGCGGAGCACTGCAAAACAGCCGTGCTGATCTGGCAGTGGCGGTCAGTGGGATTGCCGGGCCATCGGGTGGATCTGCTGATAAGCCAGTGGGCTTGGTCTGGTTTGGCTGGCAGCGTAGGGGAGGCGGGCCACAGACAATCTCACATATCCTTGAGGGAGACCGCGATGCGATCCGGGCGCAGACCGTTGTGATGGCGCTGCAGGGGCTGTCGCGTCTGATAGCTGGGTAATAGAATGGCAACTCGACGGCTCTTTTTTGCACTGGAACCCCCTGCACCGGTTCGTACCGAGATTGAGCAAATCAAGCAGGCTTGTGTGGAACAGAACCGGGGCAGTGCGGTGGCTGAAAACAATCTTCACCTCACTCTGCAGTTTCTGGGGGCTATGGAGGAGGGGGAAATCGATGGATTGATGGCTGCCGCCGATCATCTCTCTGCCAGGCCCTTTGAGGTTTCGCTCGATTGTTTCGGCCACTGGGAAAAACCCCGTGCGCTCTGGCTGGGGCCACAGATCACTCCGGTACCACTGCTGGCACTGCAGCGGGGGCTGGAGGGGGCGTTGCAACAGCGCTGTGGGATCGAACCGGAGCCGAAAACCTATCGCCCCCATGTCACACTGATGCGCAAGGTAAAGCAGGTAGCGTTCCTGCCGCAGATTGGGCCGTTGAATTGGCAGGTGGAGCAGTTCTCGTTAATGGAGTCGGTTTTAACCGGGGAGGGGGTGGTTTATCGGACACTACAGCAGTGGGTATTGCGATAGGTAACCTTGCTCGCTACTTCATTGGTCAGATAATGGGTCAGATAATGGGGTCAGTTCTAACTTTACAGCAGTTGTTGAGGGTGGTGCCAATGTGGGACAATCAGTTCGGCTGAGGCATTGGATGGTTTTGCCCGGATACGGTTACGCCTCTTTACGCTGTCAATCGTGAACCGTACTCTGATGCCAGCGGTTCGTCCAATAGATGGCTGATGTAGGCTATAGCGTCTTCAAAGGTTGGGAATATGGCATATTCAAATGGATGCTCTTTGGGAAAGCTGTATACGGTTTCTGTAGCCAGTTGATTGAGGTCGGACATTGGATAGGCTGCCACCGCCCTCAGCCCTTTCATCTGGCCAACATGGGACATGGCCTCTGCAGTATGTGAGTGGGCAAGGCTTTTGTTGGAGATGATGCCGAAGGGTGTCTTCAGGTTCTCAACCAGCAGCTGATTGATCTGCAGCACCATATCCACGCTGACTTCAATCCCGTGATGGATGACGATTTCACCAATATCTTCTCGATGCAGGTGAATTGTGGCGAAGGGTAGTTCCAGTGATCTCATGTTTGCGGGATAAGTCGGTGGAAGTTGACTGGTGCGGTGGGACGATAGAGATTGTAGCGCATGATGTATGCACTGCCGTCAAATAATATTGAGACGTAACTATTCAGCTCACCCCTGAAATCCGCCATATCGGTGTTCGAAAATGGTCATTTACACTTGTAAACTCACATTTTCTGCCTTGATCTGACGAATTTCAGGGGCAACCTGAATAGCTACTGTCATTATTGTTCACTGGTGTCCCAACGTTGAAGAGGTAAAACTCACGTAGCCCCATAAAACAC
>CAYFNH010000042.1:0-19929 GCA_964344435.1 uncultured Piscirickettsiaceae bacterium
AGCATGTACGGAGCAGTCAACAGACGGACGAATAGATAATGAACGAAGAAGAACTTGAAAACTTCTGTCTAGACTGGTTCCGTGAAGGCGGCTGGGATGTGCTGTATGGACCCGACATCGCACCGGATGGCACCGACCCTCAGCGTGAGGATTATGCCCAGGTCATTCTCAAGCACGACCTGGAAGTGAAATCATGACCCATCATCTCACCCTACATGACCAAACCACCGAATTCCTGCTCTACACGGCCCCCAATGGCGAGGTAAAGGTCGAGGTCTTATTGAGCAACGAAACTCTCTGGCTGACCCAGGAACGCATGGCAGAATTGTTCGGGGTACAGCGCCCAGCCATCACCAAACACCTAAAAAATATATTTGAAAGCAATGAGTTAGAGGAATTAGTGGTATGTTCCATTTTGGAACATACCACCGCTCATGGCGCGATTGAGGGAAAAACCCAGACCGGCAAGGTGAAGTATTACAACCTGGATGCGGTGATTTCAGTGGGTTATCGGGTTAATTCCACTCAGGCAACCCAGTTTCGCATCTGGGCCACGGCCCTGATCAGAGAGTACATCATCAAGGGCTTCGCCATGGATGATGAGCGGCTGAAAAATGGCCGTTTCTTCGGCAAAGACTATTTCAAAGAGCTGTTGGAGCGGGTGCGCTCCATCCGCGCCAGCGAGCGCCGCATTTATCAGCAGATCACCGATATCTTCGCCGAGTGCAGCATCGACTACGACCCGATATCAAAAACCACGCGCAACTTTTACGCCCATGTGCAGGACAAGTTTCATTTCGCCATTACCGGCCAGACTGCCAGTGAGATCATCTACCGCAATGCGGATGCCGACAAACCGCTGATGGGCATGAGCACCTACAAGAATGCCCCCGACGGCAGGGTGTTGAAGTCAGATACGACCATCGGCAAAAACTATCTATCGGAAAAAGAGATCAGACAACTGGAACGCACCGTGTCCGCTTTTTTTGACTATATCGAGGGCATTATTGAGCGCCGCAATACCTTCACCATGGAAAGCTTCGCCGACAGCGTGAACAAATTTCTAGCCTTTAACGAATACCAGGTTATGGAGGGTTACGGGCAAATCTCCCGCAAGCTGGCTGAGCAAAAAGCCTTTGCCGAATACGAAAAATTCAACAAGCAGCAACGTATTGAGTCCGATTTCGACCGTGAAGTGAAAAAGCTGCTGCAAAAAAAGGATACAGAGGAATGAACGAAGCAGCACTCGAAAACCTCTGTCTGGACTGGTTCCGTGAAGATGGCTGAGATGTGCTGTATGGCCCCGACATCGCACCTGATGGCACCGACCCTCAGCGTGATGATTATGCTCAGGTCATCCCCAAATCCCTCTGTGGAAATCTCCCCATAACCAACACGGAAGTGGCAACATGACGCAAAACATCGAAATCTACCAATCTGCCGATGGTGAGCTTGAACTGAAAGTTACTCTGGATAACGAGACGGTGTGGCTTTCACAGGCGCAGATGGTCGAATTATTCGCTCGTGATCAGTCCGTATTATCTCGCCATATTCGTAATATCTTCAAAGAAGGTGAACTGCAAGCGGAAAGCAATATGCAAAAAATGCATATTGCTGGTTCCGACAAACCTGTGGCCTATTATTCGCTGGATGTGATTATCTCCGTTGGCTATAGAGTAAAATCCCAACGAGGAGTGCAGTTTCGCCAATGGGCCACTCGTACCCTGAAACAACATCTGGTGGATGGCTACACCCTCAACCAGCGCCGCTTACAGGAACGTGGCATCGAGATTGAGCAGGCTGTTTCTCTGCTTTCCAGAACCCTTGCCAATCAGCAATTGGTTACCGCTGACGGTGAAGCAGTGTTATCGGTGATTAGTGATTACGCCCGCAGCTGGAGTCTGTTGCAGGGCTATGACGAACAAAGTTTGATAGAACAGAGCAGCAAGCAATCCGACATGCAAGCATTGGCGCTGGACGATGTACTCACCGCTATTGCCGAGCTGAAAAACGAGCTGATCGCCAAAGGCGAAGCCACCGAGTTGTTTGGCCAGCTGCGCGGAGATGGTCTGGCATCCGCCATCGCCACCATTGAACAGGGTTTCGGTGATGAGTTGTTCTACCCCAATGTCGCCAGCCGCGCCGCGCATCTGCTCTATTTTGTCATCAAGAACCATCCACTGGCTGATGGCAACAAGCGCAGTGGCTCGTTCCTGTTTCTCTGGTATTTGCGCATTCATCAACACCTGCTGGCTAAACCTATTGAACAGTTGATCAACGACAATACGCTGGTCGCTCTGGCTTTGCTGGTTGCCGAAAGTCAGCCCGATCAAAAAGAGTTAATGATTCGGCTGGTAGAGCATTTTATTTTGCTCAAGGATGAAACGGCATGAACGAAGACCAACTCGAAAACCTCTGTCTGGATTGGTTCCGTGAAGGCGGCTGGGATGTGCTGTATGGGCCGGATATTGCGCCGGACGGTGCCGACCCTCAGCGTGATGACTATGCCCAGGTCATTCTCAAGCACGACCTGGAGGTGGCCTTTACCCATATCAACCCGCACCTGCCGCATGAGTGCTTCGAGCAGGTGTTATCGAAGCTCTCTCAGGCGGAAAGCCTGGATCTGGTCACCAACAACCGGGCCTTTCATCGCCTGTTGCTGGAAGGTGTTCCTGTTGAGTATAAATCCCTCACCCCGACCCTCTCCCAGAGTGAGAGGGAGCAAGAAAGTCCTCTCCCTTTGGGAGAGGATTTAGGTGAGGGCATTATCAACGACCATGCCTTCCTGGTCGATTTTGATCAACTCACCAATAACCGCTTTGTAGCTATCAACCAGTTTACTGTCAGCGGCACCAAACAGCCGCGCCGACCGGATGTGATCTGTTTTATTAATGGTCTACCCTTAGCGGTGCTGGAGCTGAAAAGCCCCAGTGACGAGAACGCCGATATCTGGGACGCCTTCAACCAGTTGCAGACCTACAAGGATGAGATCAGCGACCTGTTCATCTTCAATGAGGCGCTGGTGGTCAGTGATGGTTACACGGCTCGGGTGGGATCGCTCACCGCCAACCAGGAGCGCTTCATGCCCTGGCGCACCATCAAGCATGAAGATGACAAGCCGCTGCTGGAGTGGCAGTTGGAAACGTTGGTGCGTGGCTTTTTCGACCGGGAACTGTTTCTGGATTACATCCGCTATTTTGTGCTGTTTGAAACCGACGGCGGCTCTAATGGCCCGGCCGCAGGCGCTATTATCAAGAAGATCGCCGGTTACCATCAGTTCCATGCGGTGCGTGAGGCCGTAAAGGCCACGGTGATTGCCGCGCAAGAGATTGAAGGGGTTGCTGAGAAACGGGCAACCTATGCTGACGAGGTGGTGCCTGGCAGCAAAAAGGCCGGTGTGGTCTGGCATACACAGGGGTCGGGCAAGAGTATCTCCATGTGCTGTTACGCAGGCAAGCTGCTACAGCAACCGGCGATGAATAACCCGACTTTGATTGTCGTGACTGATCGTAATGATCTGGATGGTCAGTTGTTTGCCACCTTCAGTAACGCTGTTGAGCTATTGAAACAGACGCCGGTACAGGCCAATGATCGTGACGCGCTGCGCCAGCTGCTGGCAGAGCGTGAGTCCGGCGGTATTATCTTCACCACGGTACAGAAGTTTGCCCTGCTGGACGGTGAGAACAGCCACCCGATTCTGAATGATCGCCACAATATCGTGGTGATCTCTGATGAGGCCCACCGCAGCCAGTATGGCCTGAAGGCGGTATTGACTGCCGATGGCCAGTATAAGTTTGGTTACGCCAAGCACATGCGCGATGCGCTGCCGTTTGCCTCCTTTATCGGTTTTACCGGCACGCCCATATCCCAAGAGGACAAAGATACCCGGGCTGTGTTTGGTGGTTATGTCTCCATCTACGATATTCAGGATGCCGTGGATGATGGCGCAACGGTCCCTATTTACTACGAATCACGCCTCGCCAAGCTGGAGCTGAATAATGAGGAGATCGAGGCGCTCTCCGACCAAGTGGATGAGGTGGTCGAGGATGAAGAGGACGCCGGACAGCGTGAGAAAACCAAGGGAGAATGGAGCCGACTGGAAAAGCTGGTGGGTGCAACCCCCCGACTTCAGCAGGTGGCTGCCGATCTGATCAACCATTTCGAAGCGCGAACCGCCACCATGGATGGCAAAGCGATGATCGTCGGTATGAGTCGTGATATCTGTGCCCAGCTCTACAATGAGATCGTCGCCTTGCGCCCCGACTGGCATGACCCGGATCCTGAGAAAGGCGCGATCAAAATCGTGATGACGGGTTCTGCTTCAGACAAGCCATTGCTACAGCCGCATATCTACAACAAGAAAACCAGGAAACGACTGGAGAAGCGCTTTAAGGATGAAAGCGATCCACTAAAGCTGGTGATCGTTCGTGATATGTGGCTGACCGGATTTGATGCGCCTTGCTGCCATACCATGTATGTCGATAAGCCGATGAAGGGGCATAACTTGATGCAGGCCATTGCGCGGGTGAACCGGGTATTCAAGAACAAGCCCGGCGGACTGGTGGTGGATTACATTGGCATTGCCAATGAGCTGAAGCAAGCACTCAAGACCTATACCGACTCTAAGGGCCGAGGCGAGCCGACCCTGCGAGCCGAAGAGGCGTTCGCCATTTTGCTGGAAAAACTGGATGCGATTCGCGGGATGTTCGCGAAGACACCACAGGCCGATGGGTTGGACATCTCCGGTTTCGAGACCGATGCACACAAGCTACTGGTCCCTGCCGCAAACTATGTGCTGGGACTGGAAGATGGCAAGAAGCGTTTGCTCGACCTGGTACTGGCCGCCAGCAAGGCCTATTCACTCTGCAGCACCCTGGATGAGGCCAAAGGACTGCGCAAGGAGATCGCCTTCTATTCGGCAGTGAAGGCAGCGATATCGAAGTTCACCTCGGTTGATAAAAAGCGTACCCAGGAAGAGAAGAATTCCGCGCTCAAGCAGATATTGGACAACGCGGTGATTGCCGAAGGCGTGGCAGATGTGTTCAGCCTGTGCGGGTTGGATAAGCCCGATATCGGCCTGCTCTCGGATGAGTTTCTGGAAGATGTCCGGCAGATGCCGCATCAGAATCTAGCTGTTGAGTTACTGGAAAAGCTGCTCAAGGACGACATCAAGGCCAAGATGCGGAACAACGTGGTGCAGGAGAAGAAGTACGCCGAACGGTTGCAAGAAACGTTGCGCAAATATAACAACCGTGCCATTGAGACCGCCCAGGTTATTGAGGAGCTGATTCAGATGGCTAAAGAGTTTCAGGCGGAGATGGCGCGTGAGGCCGAGCTGGGGCTCAATCCGGACGAAATTGCCTTCTATGATGCGCTGGCCAATAACGAAAGCGCGGTTCGTGAGCTTGGCGATGAGACCCTGAAGAAAATCGCCATTGAGATCACCGACAAATTGCGTAAATCGACCACTGTCGACTGGCAGGTACGTGACAGTGTGCGGGCCAAGCTGAAGATTATTGTGCGCCGTACTTTACAGCGCTGGAAATATCCTCCGGATAAGGCAGTAGAGGCGGTTGAACTGGTTCTGAAGCAGGCAGAGATGCTCTCTTCTGCCTGGAGTCAATAAATGTTGTTTGGGGTGAGTCGTTAAACATGGTCATAAGCCAGTATAGTGGGTGGCGTGTTGTGTTGGTGGCGTCAAGAGAGCGGGGGTATTAATGGAGACTTTGCACGTAGCCCCCGTCCATCTGGTTGCCGATTGGGATGTATTGCGCCTGTTTCAGTTTGAGCAAGGCGAAATCCCGGTTGAACGTCAGCAGCAGTTGGTCGAACTGTTGGCTCCACTGTTCGCTGAGGAGGGGATGGTGTTGAATTACCACAGTGATCTGCGTTGGCAACTTGAGCTACCACAACAGGCACAGATTAAAACCACGCCACTCGATTGGGCAACCGGGATCAATCTTGATGAGGTTATGCCAAGTGGAGAGGATGCCCTGCGCTGGAAGCGGCTGTTGAATGAGGTACAGATGGTGCTTCATGCAGAAGCAGTTGGTCAGCAAGAGGGGCAACTGTCAGTGAACGGGATCTGGGTCTGGCGTGATCCGACATCGCTGCAGCGCCTCAACCACTGGTGGAGGCAGCGATGAGAGTCGAGCAGCGCCCCCTTCCGCAGGGTGAGCCGTTGCCGGGGATGGGCTCCCTGCTGGAGAGGATCTATCGCGCGCGAGGCATTGCCAGCCCGGATCAGCTTGACCACTCGTTGAAACGGCTGTTACCGATCTCTTCATTGATGAATGTGGAGAAGGCGGCCGCCATGGTGGCAGAGTCGATCCGCAACGGAGACAGCATCGTTGTGGTCGGAGATTATGATGCCGATGGGGCGACTGCTTCGGCACTCTGCATGCGTGGCTTGGGGGCGATGGGTGCCGAAATCCACTATGTGGTTCCGGATCGCAAAAAACATGGGTATGGTCTCTCTCCCGCTGTTGTCGAGTTGACTCTGCCGTATCACCCTCGACTGCTGATTACTGTGGATAACGGGATCTCCAGTATCGAAGGGGTGGCAGCAGCCAGGTCACAGGGGATCAAGGTGGTGGTGACCGACCACCATCTGCCGGGAGATCAACTGCCGGATGCCGATGTGATCGTCAACCCGAATCAGCCCGGCGATACCTTTGCCAGTCCCAATCTGGCTGGAGTAGGGGTTGCCTTCTATCTGGTGTGTGCGGTGAAACAGGCACTGCAGCACCACTTTAATCCGGTGACTCTGCTCGACCTGGTGGCCGTGGGCACTGTGGCTGATGTGGTAAAACTGGATCGGAACAATCGGGTGTTGGTAACCCAGGGGCTGGAGCGTATACGGCGTGGACTGTGCTCGCCGGGAGTGAGTGCGCTGTTGAGTGTGGCAGGACGAGAGCAGGAGCGGGTGGTGGCAGCAGACTGCGGATTCGCGGTTGGGCCCCGAATTAATGCCGCCGGTCGGATGAGTGATATGGGAGCGGGGATTGACTGCCTGCTGGCGGAATCGATGTCTGAGGCGCAGACTCTGGCAACCGAGTTGGATCGGATCAATCGGGAGCGTCGCACGGTAGAGGGGGAGATGCGGGAGGAGGCGGAGCAGATTGTCGAGTCGCTCCAGTTTGAGAAGTCTGAACTGCCTGCTGCGGTGGCCTTGTACCAGCCCCATTGGCATGAGGGGGTGATTGGTATTGTTGCGGGGCGCATCAAGGAGCAGCTGCACCGTCCGACCATCGTCTTTGCCAAAGGCAAGGAGGGGAAGCTGAAGGGCTCGGCCCGCTCAATCCCGGGGGTGCATATCCGTGATCTGCTGGATCTGCTTGGCAAGCAGCAGGCAGGATTGATTCTGAAGTTTGGTGGGCACGCGATGGCAGCGGGCTTGTCGATCCCGGAGGTGGAGTTTGACCGTTTTCATGCCACCTTTCAGCAGTTGGTCGCGGCAACCGTAGAGCGTGACCTGCTGGAGGAGGTGGTTTGGGTGGACGGTGGTCTGACAACAGAACAGTGTAGTCTGGAGATAGCCGCCACTCTGCAGCAGGGAGGGCCCTGGGGGCAGGGGTTTTCCGAACCGCTATTCCGGGACAGGTTTGTCCTTGATCATTGGCGTATCGTTGGAGAGCGTCATCTCAAGCTGCAGTTGTCGGCGATGGATGGCCCGGGGCGGTACGATGCAATTGCCTTCCAGCAGGCGGAGGTGCCCTTGCCGCAACGGGGAGAGTTGGTCGATCTGGCCTATCGGTTGGATATCAACCGCTGGCAGGGGCGGGAGAGCCTGCAACTGGTGGTGAGCCATATTTTGTAGCGTCTCAAGTTTGCGAACCGGGTATACAGGGTGGATAACTTGACCCCACAGGTTAATGACTTTACGGTCAAAGTGGGTTTTTCACCATTTTATCCACAGGGTTGTCAACACAATATATAGTGGTTACTAACCCTTTATAGCTACTATATGTTGCGTTTATTGTATTCCGTATAAGTGTTTTCCACTTCCACTTTGGGGGAAAGTTGTCTATAGTGTCGCGCGTATTTCGGTATTCGGGATGCAATCGCAGGTGTTAACCCCACAGGCGCGAATAAGCACCTGCAGTTTCAACAACTTCCCGTATTGAACAAGGGAAGATCAAGGATGATAACCAGGAGAAACAAAAAAGATGGCTGAACTATTTTCAGAAGAGTGGATGGGCGCATTCATGGATGCGTGGAACAATGAGCCGGAATTGACCGGTCCACTGGCCGAGATTGGCTTCAACTCCGTGATTGCATACGGTATTCAGGGCGAGGATCAACCACGTGGGGTATTGACGGTAGAGGCCGGCAAGGCCACTGCTGCTGCAGCCTATAGTGGCCAGGATCTTAACTGGGATCTGCGTTGTTCCGAAGACCACTGGAACAAGTGGATCAGCAAGCCACCTGGCATGATGGGGTTGGGTACTGCCTACACCACCGGCAAGCTCAAGTTTGCTGTGGGTGATTACGGTGCCATGATCAAGAATCCGAAGATGGCCGGGCCATTCATCAAGACCTTCGCTGTCATGGGGCGTGTCTGAGGAGACGCTGTTTGAGGTAGGCTTTCCCCCTCGATTGAGGGGGAAGGTGTCATAAACCAGATTTTTTCTGCAGTAGAGAACTTGAGACCAATGATGTTATCGAAAAATGTCATCTCCATGGTGTCCGCACTGGCGGTAGGCTTTTATGTGCTCGCCGATGAAGCCCCGAAGGGGGTTGCCATCGAAGGGCAGGGGACGAGCAGCGTGCTGGGTAAGGTGGTTACGGTTGGGGCCACGCGTACCGGAATCAATGTGACCCTGGGGGGAACCATCGTACCGTACAAGAAGGTGACACTGAATGCGGAGCTCCCGGGCAGTATCGAGAATATCGGTGGCAAAGAGGGAGATCGCTTCAGCGAAGGGGATATTCTGGTCAAGATTGATGATGACACCCTACTGGCCAAGCGCCAGGAGGTTGAGGCGCAGATGAGAATTGCCGAGGCAACCCTGCGCAATGCCGATGTACAGCTCAACAAGACCATCGTTGCTCCCAACTATCAGGGAGACATGATGATGGGAGGGCTGCCCAGTATGATGAGCATGTTTACCGACCCGATGCGCTCCTCCGGTTTTGGCGATGGTGACCCCGATTTTGAGCGCTATTCCAATATCTACTCTTCACAGACCCAGGTGGAGTCGGCCCAGGCGGCCGTGTTGCAGGCCGATGCACAGCTCAAACAGCTGGATGCACAGATTCGTAATGCCAAGTCCATTGCCCCCTTCAGTGGCATCATCATGAAGAAGATGGTGGAGATTGGAGATACTGTACAGCCGGGACAGCCTCTGGTGGAGTACGCTGATGTGGACCGCCTGCAGATGCAGGTCGAGGTTCCGGCACGACTGGTAACCGGTCTCAAGGAGGGGATGGTAATGCCGGCCAAACTGGATGTGGGTGGAGTGCGGCTGGATGTGCGGGTAGCACAGATCTATCCCAGTGCAGATATCCGCCGCCACAGTGTGACCGTCAAGTTCGATCTGCCCAAGGGTAGCCCGGCGGCACCCGGTATGTATGCCGAGATCATGATTCCGGATATGCAGGCGCCAGTCTCCAGCTATCCGGTGGTACCCACCGCATCGCTGCTTTGGCGGGGTACGCTGCCGGCGGTCTTCATCCTCAACGAGTCGGGCGAGCCCGAACTGCGGGTCGTTCGCGTGGGTGAACTGGTGGACAACAAACACGTCACCATTCTTTCCGGGCTGGTCGCGGGTGAGCAGCTGATTGCCAACCCATCGGCCACCGGTTGGAGCTCAGGCGGAAACAGCGAGCGCTTTTAAGAGGGCGGTACCATGACAACTCAGGAAGAGACTCAAACCTCTCAGGAGGCGCATTCGCTCGGCCTGGCCGGCGGTATGGCCAAGGCCTTTATCCACTCGCCGCTCTCACCGCTGCTGCTGTTTGCAATGCTGGCGATGGGGTTCCTCGGGCTGGTATTGACTCCGAGGCAGGAGGACCCACAGATCTCTGTGCCGATGGTGGACATCTTTGTGCAAGCCCCCGGCGTGCATGCCGAGCAACTCTCCGGGCTGGCGGTTGAGCCGCTGGAGCTGATGATGAGTGAGATCCCGGGGGTCAAACATGTCTATTCGGCTACCCAGCGTGGAGTAGGGGTGGTGACGGTGCAGTTTGTGGTTGGCGAGAAGGTGATCCCCTCGCTGGTCAAGGTCTACAACAAGCTCTCGGCCAATCGGGATCGTATTCCTCCCGGGGTGGGTGATCCACTGGTGAAGGCAAAGGGTATCGATGATGTGCCCATCGTCAATCTGACCCTCTGGTCCAATGAGGTGGATGACAGCGCCATGCGCGCGCTTTCTACTGATGTGCTGCATGTTCTGGAGACCATTCCCAATACCGGCGAGGCCTTTATTGTCGGGGGACGCAAGACCCAGGTACGTATCGAGGTGATGCCGGAGCGTCTCTCCGGGTTTGGTATCAGCCTGGATCAGGTTGCCAATACCATTCGTACCGCCAATGGTGAACAGGTTGCGGGTGAGGCCGAGGCTGGTAATCTCAACTTCAAGGTCTATACCGGTGCCTTCCTCCACACCGCCAAGCAGATCGCCAATCTGGTGGTAGGGGTGCACAATGATATGCCGGTCTATGTGAGAGATATCGCCAGTGTCTATCAGGGGCCGGAAGAGGCCAGGGGGATGGTGGAGTTTTATTCTGGTGACCACTATCAGGGCAGCCAGCAGGCGCATGGCTACCCTGCAGTTACCATTGCGGTGGCCAAGAAAGAGGGGAGCAATGCGGTTCCGGTGGCCAATGCCATCCTCGCCAAGGTGGAGGAGTTGAAGGGAACCTTGATCCCCTCCAATATCCATGTGGATGTGACTCGCAACTATGGCGCTACCGCCAAGGACAAGGTGGATGAGTTGCTGTTCAAATTGGTGGTGGCCACCCTCGCGGTAACGGTGCTGATCTATTTCAGCCTTGGCTGGCGACCGGCACTGGTGGTAACCATCGTGATTCCGGTAGTGATTCTGCTGACGGTTTTCGCTGCCTATATGCTCGATTACAGCATCAACCGGGTGAGCCTGTTCGCGCTGATCTTCTCCATCGGTATTCTGGTGGATGATGCCATCGTGGTGGTGGAGAATATCTACCGGCGCTGGTTGATCAACAACAACACTGATGAAGAGACCGCGATCGATGCGACTCGTGAGGTTGGAAATCCGACCATTCTGGCAACGCTGACAGTGATTGCTGCACTGCTGCCGATGGGTTTTGTGACCGGAATGATGGGGCCCTATATGGCGCCAATTCCGGTGCTGGGTTCATCAGCGATGGCGTTTTCGCTGTTTGCCGCCTTTATCTTCACTCCCTGGCTGACGATGAAGTTGCGTCCTTCAATGAAGGCACTGAAGGCAGCAGAGGAGAAGGAGCACAAGTCACAAGAGCGGGTAGGGCGCATTTACGAGTCATTGATTCGTCCCATGGTGGAAAATCGCCTGTTGGGCTGGGTGGTGCTGTTGTTGATTATCGGCAGCTTCTTTGCTGCGGTTTCACTCTTCTATACCCACGGGGTCAAGACCAAGATGCTCCCCTATGACAACAAGTCGGAATTTGATGTGATGATCCGCATGCCAACCGGTACAGCACTGCCGGTGACCGCCAATGTGGCTCGCAAGATGGCGGTGGCCATCGAAAAGGCGGTGCCGGAGTCGGTAGCACTGCAGACCTATTCCGGGGTGGCTGCACCGTTCAACTTCAATGGTCTGGTTCGCCACTACTACCTGCAACAGTATCCATGGATGGCGACCATCTCGGTTCAGCTGACCCACAAGAAGATGCGCAAGCGCAGCAGTCACGAGATTGCCCTGATGGTACGCGAGCTGTTAAAGCCGGTTGCCGAACAGGTTGGAGCCCGGGTGACCGTGGCCGAAGTACCTCCGGGGCCACCGGTATTGCAGTCGGTGGTGGCTGAGATCTATGGGCCGGATGCCCGTACACGCCGCCAGGTTGCTGCCGATCTGACCGAGATCTTCAAAAGCTCCTCGATCATGGAGGATGTGGATAACTACATGAATGATCCTCATCAGGTGCTCCATTTTGTGGTTGAGACCGAAAAGGCCAATCGCAGAGGAATCTCGGTGGCCACCATCAACCGTAACCTCTCGATGGCGATGGGGAGTGTGCCACTGGGGGATGTGAAGCAGGGCAAGACTCGAGAGCCGACGCTGATCACCCTGGAGGTTCCACTGGCAGTACGCTCGCAGATAGCCAACCTCTCCGACCTGCCGATCCCGACCATGGATGGCCGTAGTACCGTTCCACTCAGTGAACTGGGGCACTTCAAGACCTTTGTCGAGAATCAGGTGATCTATCACAAGGATCTGCGACCGGTGGAGTACGTGGTTGGTGATGCGGTCAACGATTTGCCAGCGCCACTCTATGCGATGTTTGATCTGGAGCGGATCATGGCCGAGCGTGACTTCCGTAGCCCACAGGGAGAGTTGATTAAAGGGGGGTGGATTGCCGCACCGGAAGAGACCTTCAAATCCGGCTTCAAGTGGGATGGAGAGTGGCACGTCACCTATGAGACCTTCCGCGACATGGGGATTGCCTTTGGCGTGGCGCTGATTCTGATCTATATCCTGGTGGTGTGGCAGTTTGGCAACTTCATTATTCCGTTGGTGATTATGGCACCGATCCCGCTGACCATGGTGGGGATTGTGCCGGGGCACTGGATCATGGGGGCCGAGTTTACCGCCACTTCGATGATCGGCTTTATTGCACTGGCCGGCATCATCGTGCGTAACTCCATCCTGTTGGTCGATTTTGCGCAGCTGGAGCTGCGTGCCGGCAAGGATCCGGTCTCGGCCGTGATTGATTCCGGCAAGGCCCGCATGCGCCCCATTATCATCACGGCACTGGCGCTGGTGGGTGGCTCAAGTGTGATTCTGACCGATCCGATCTTCCAGGGAATGGCGGTGGCACTGCTGTTTGGTGTGGTGGTCTCCACCCTGCTGACCCTGATTGTGATTCCGCTGGGGTGCCTGAGTGCCGGTAACGCACTCTATCCCGAGGATATGGTCACGGCAGAAGGTGAGGTGATTACCCGCACGGGTGAGGACAAGTAGATGACAGGAGTCAACGAATGAAGCAACAAGGACGTGCAATCAAGGGAGTAAGCGTAATCGGATGGGTGCTGGGGGCTTCACTCTCAACACTCGCAGTGGCAGATAACCAGCCGTGGAGTGCCCCGGCCCCGATGGGGCCCTATGGCGGACATTTTGATTTTGGTATTCCACTTCACAGTGAGGGGGCTGCGACCGAACAAGGTGCTCCACAGGCGGAACATGCGGTCTATCAGCAGCAGGAGGCGCTGCCGGTCATCAATGCCTCTTACGCCAGGCATGAGCCGGTCCTGCCCACTGTAGAGCAGTTCTCGGCAGCCGAGTTGGCGGCCATTGATCCCGCCTGGGAGCTACAGCAGTCAGAGTTGCCACCACAGCCCGGGCTCTATACGGCCGCTGAAGAGGAGGGGGACGTCTGGGCGCTGGGCGAAATCAATCCGCAGAAGAGCGCTGCCTTGACGGGACAGCCGGTGACAGACTCCGCTGCCGAGCCTCAACTGCCTCCTTGCCGGGTCGAGACCGAGGCGCGTGAGCGTCCACTCCTCACTTCGGCACACACCCCATTCCAGGAGGCGGTGTTGGATGAATTCGAGCAGGGTGTGCTTGATATGGAGTCAATGTGGGATGAGGCAGACCGTCTCTCTCGGGTTGAAGAACAGCGTGGTGGCTTCAATAAACAGGCACGTGCAGCGGCTCCGGTCTACTTCTCCAGCTATATGCCGGATTATGCCCTGGGAGTACGCCAGGCTGACGCAATGGATCCTCTGGCGTTGACGCCGCAGAAGAGGAGCTCAGTACAGTATTTTGGTTTTCGTCAGTAGAGCGGCGGAATGGGTGAGGGCCCTGAGTGGGCTCCTGACTCTCTTCCTGTGCCAGGGTGCTGCTGCGTTAACCGAGTTTTCAGCAGATATCACCTACTATGACCGGGAGATGGCGACACTGGCCACCGGTCGCATCTATGTAAGTGATCTTGCCATCCGTGAGGAGCGACAGAAGGGGGCGCGCAGAGAGGTACGTATTACAGACCTGTTTCAGGGCACCACCACCATACTGGATCCGCAGCGTGGTGAATATCAGGTTCTGCAGGAGTTGTTGGTTTTACCCCGCAATCCGCTGCGCTTCTGTGCGGATAGCCCGTTGTTAATCTGTGAATTCGAGCGCAGGGAGCAGGTGGATGGCAGACAAACCGAGCGCTGGAGGGCGGGCTTTGGTGTGGCTGGGTTCGATATCACCATAACGGCATGGTATGACCCGCTTATCCAGTATCCCACCCGCTTGCAGCTGGAGCGTGGTGAGTGGATGCAGCTCAGTAATATTGAGATTGGGCGTCTTCCTTCGAAGTGGTTCAGCCTGCCCTTTGACAGCAGTCAGGTCGAACGGGTTGAAGGGGTTGGGGCGGGTCCATTTTCAGTGCTTCCGTAACAGTGTATAATTGAATGTCTTTTTTCTTATAGTCTGAAAGAATATGAAAGTACTGTTCAGAATGCTGGCCTCTATTTTGCCGGGTGTAGTTGTGGGGCTTGGGGTAATTGCCTACCTGGAGCGTGAGGCGCTTCAGGAGCAGTGGTTGCTCTACTCCACGGGCCAGGCACCGACCCACAACGATACGTTGTCGCAGGCAGCGCCATACAGAGAGGGGCCTATTCCATCCCGCAAGCTGGATATCCCCGAGCAGTTCAATCCCCGGCCGGTACCTTCGCCGGAACCAGAGCCAGCCGTTTCATTGGCTCCAGGCGCACAAAAATTGGAGAAACCGGAGCGCCAGTTACCACAGCGTAGTGCTCAACCGTCTGTAGAATCAGCCAACAACAATACACAGAAGACTCGGCCCGGGACGAAGATCTCACAACCGGATCTGGCCGAGGTAATTGGACTACAGCAGAGCAAGCCCAAGCCAGCGGATTCGGTAGAGGACCCATCTGATAGTCTGCCCAGCGAGCAGTTTTCTCAGCAGCAGCCTGAGTACCCCATGGTTGAGACAGACAGTGCGCCACAGACCCCTGGCGTGCAGGTGGTTGAGCCAGCGCCGGACAAGCAGGGCCTACCGATAGAGAGTGAGGGGGAACTGGTGGATCAGGTGGCAGACTCTGTAGCGGGGCTGGACGAGTCGTTGGCTTCACTGGGAGAGCCGATTGGCCGCCTCGCCAGGCAGTTCGACCCTCGTGCAGGTCAGCGACCGATGGTGACGGAAGAGGCAGAGCAGAGTGGTGAGGCAATCTGGGGTGTGGGTGAGCAGCATGCCGAGGAGGAGTCTCAACTGCAGTGGCTCTGGAACCGTGGACGCCAGGCCTTCTGGGAAGGGAATTATGAGCAGGCGATTGAGAGTTACCGTCTGCTGCTGGAAGAGGATGACATGAATCCGGATGCGTGGGGTGAGTTGGGTAACATCTACTACGCCAACAAGGATTGGGTGCGTGCAGTACGTGCCTTTGGCAGGGCAGCGGTAGCATTGATTGGGGCACAACGGGTTGAGGAGGCAAAAAAGATCATTCAGGTAATTCGTACCATTGATCCTGATCTGGCCGATCAGCTGGAGCAGGAGACGGCGGGATAAGTTCAACAAAACAGCATGTTAGAATTTGTTAATGTTAGACTTTTCCCATTTTTTCTTTTAAAAAAAACGTGCTAGAGTGCGTGCACCATAACCAGTGCAGGGTCTATTTATGTCAGAAAAAAACACAACAGAAGAGAATATGGAGACGCTCTCTCCATCCAGTTCACCGCTATCTCAGGGGACAACAACCATCAACGGTCAGCCGCTGGAACGTTTTGCCAGCTGCTTTGAGAAGAGTGCGCGTCGCTGGGAGATGGTGGTGTATCCGGCCCTGTTTGCCTTCTGTGTACTCTCCATCTACGGTTTTTACATGATCTACCACCTGACCCAGGACATGTCTCACATTGCTCGTAATATTCAGGTGATGTCGACCAGTATCGACCCCTACATGGGGCAGCATATGGCGAGCATGGTGGATGGTATCGAGAATATGTCGAGCAATGTCCAGGTGATGACCCGAAACCTCAATGCAATTGATGGCAATATGGAGGCAATTACCGTTTCGATGGAGGATATGCGTGGCAGTATGCAGCAGATTACCGGCCACACCAAGACCCTGGAGCCGATGATGGCCAGCATGAGCAATCTTGACCAGTCTACCAAGCATATGGCCAACAGTACCTTCCACATGACCCGGGAGATGGGTTCAATCAATCGTGGGATGTCTCCACGAGGTATGTTCTCCCGCTTCAGCCCGTTCTGAAGCAATTCCCCCGTGAAGAATATGAAAAAGGGCGCTTGAGGCGCCCTTTTTCAATGTGGGGCGCGCTAAATCAGAAGGCCCCTTCTGCGGCCCCGCTGATGATATTGCTGATCTTGGTGGCGATGGTCTGTGCCATCTCCTGTTCTTTCGGAGGCATGTTCATCATGGTGATCATCTCCGGGTTCATGCTCCACATTCTTACCTTGCCATCCAACCCCTCAACCACTGCGATACGACAAGGCATGACAATGACAAAGGCATCCGAGATATCGGCCAGCTTGGCTGCTGTCTGTGCGTCGCAAATATTATGGATGCTCAGATGACGGTAGGTTTCACCGGAGACCTTCTCTACCTGCTTGCTGAGTGGAAACATGGCAACGTGAAGAATTTCCTCACTGATGGCCAGCTGTTTGATGGACTCATCCACTTCAGAGGCGCTGATGCCCTCCTCTACCTCGGTAGAGACAAAGAGGTCATTGAACTCAAAACCGGCATAGCTCTGTGCAGTGGTGAGGAAGAGGGCCAGAGAGGCCAGTACATGGATAAGTCTTTGCATTCTTTTTTAACTCCTTGCATTCAGTTCGGGTATTCAGCGAAAACGTTGAACTGGTAATGGTATGTCATTTACCCAGGCCATACAAAGGATGTAGATCACAAAAGGGGAAGAGAGCAGCGGGTCAGAGTGGTTTACCCAGAAAGATGCTGGAGAGAGAGGAGAGTACCTGTGGCTCCAGGGTAAAGGCGAGTAGCAGCAGGATGATTGCAGCAACCCCCAGACCATAGAAGATGCCTGTGGTGGTCGAGAAGAGAAGTTCGATCAGAGCTCGACTTCCTTGGGGTTTGTATTCAGTCTCCATGACTTCACTGTAAGGGAAGCTCTGATTAAGTCTGGACGAGATAGGTTGTGACCATAGCATCCAAGATCAAGGCGAAGATCGCAGCCAATACTGCAGTATTAGCAAGATTTTCAACGAAGATATTGGATGCTATGGGTGCGAGATATCTGTTCATGACTTATTCAGGGTTTCCTAAGTATAACAGAAAGGGGAATAAATACGCAGAATTACGTATATTCCCCTTTCTTATCCAGGTCTTATCCGGTTTTACCAGAAATCTCTCTGCATTCTATACCCTTTTTTATAAGGGCTACGATTACGTTCACAACCACGGATTGCCATCATGTCCTCCAACTGTGTGGGAGACAGGATCTCGGCAAGCTGCTGTTGCATCTGTTCTCGTTGAACGCGGCGCTCCTTGCGCAGTGTGCGGCGTTTTTCCCGTTGTGCCTCAAACAGTGCAGTGAGCTCCTGAACCTGGGTATCGCTTAGATCCAGTCGATCCTGCAGCTGTTCAATCGGGGGTGGGCCCTTGGGCCCATTGCCTCCCCATCCGGGCCCCATTGCGTAGACAGATCCAGTGGCCAGAATTGCGGCCACCGCGATGGCTGCTGTGCTTTTCAGATTGATTTTCATGATCATCTCTCCTTGCTGGTTGTTGAGGACAGATCGGTCTGTCCTCTTGTTTACAACGATAAGGGGCGACCTTGCAGGGAATAGGGATAGAGTGTGGAGAAAGTATGAAATTGAGGTATCAATGATTTCAAAAGTAATGGCGGCCACTGCTTTTGAGACGAATGATGTGGCTGCAAGCGATCCTTCTTATTTTCTCCATATTGGGGATGGCAGATAGCGGTATAGTCTCGTCATGCGTATCAAGATCTGGCACAAGCTCTTTCTCGCGATTCTGTTGGTGGTAATGGCGGTGCTTGCGCTCAATTTACTGCTCTCCAGCTTCAGTTTTGAACGAGGATTCTCACGCTTTATAGAAGAGAGGCGGCTGGAGAAGCTGGATGGCTTGCGTGAGAGGCTAGTGGAGCACTACCGTAAGTATGGGGGATGGGCAGCGCTGCAGAATGATTCGGAACGCTGGGTTCAGTTGCTGGAGGCGGCAGATCTCAACCTGCCGCGAGCAGGAAAGCGTGGCTTGGGCCAGCGTCCGCGAGGGCGTTACCCGACAGAATTTCTGGGGTTGCTGGATCGGGACCAAGTGCCGATCATCGGTTCTCCCCCGGGAATGCGGGATCAACTGTTGTCGATTGAGCAGGATGCGCAGGTGATCGGGTATCTCAAGATTATGGTGCGTAAACCGATGCGTAGCCGGTTGGAGCGCCGCTTTTCCCGGCAGCTTAAACAGAACCTTCTGCTGACTGCAGTCCTCTCACTGGTGATTGCAGCGATCGCTGCCCTGTTGTTGGCGCGGCTGTTCAATCGTCCCATTGCACAACTGGCAGAGATGGCTCGTGAGCTGACCGCAGGCCGTTTCGAGAGCCGGGTAAGCCTTAATCGTCGAGATGAGTTTGGAGCATTGGCAGCAGACCTGAATACCCTTGCACAGACACTGGAGCAGAATCGGCAGGCGCGTAGACAGTGGATTGCGGATATCTCTCACGAATTGCGTACGCCACTGACCGTGTTGCGAGGTGAGCTGGAGGCGATGGAGGATGGGGTACGTCCATTGAACCGTGATTCGATCCGCTCGCTTTCACTGGAGGTGAAACAGCTCAAGCGGCTGGTGGATGATCTCTTTCAGCTTTCACTCTCTGATCAGGGTGCGCTCGACTACCAGAAGGAGCCGGTTGATGTGGTCGCACTGCTCCGTCAGGTAGTGGCAGGGTTTGAGCACAGCGTGCACAACCGGCAGCTTCAGCTGGAGTCCCGCTGTGAGCAGGAGGTGGTGTTATGGGTTGATCCACAGCGTCTGACCCAGCTGGTCACCAACCTGCTGGAGAACAGCCAGCGTTATACCGATGCCGGTGGCGAGATCCGGATCTGGTGTGAACAGGATGCACACCATTGGAGACTACATCTGGAAGACACCCCTCCCGGCGTACCAGCACAACAGATCGGACGGCTGTTTGAGCGCCTCTATCGGGCAGAGGGTTCTCGCAACCGTCGACAGGGGGGATCCGGTCTGGGGCTCTCGATTGCACGAGCGATTGCAGAGGCACATGGGGGTACCCTTTCTGCACAAGCCTCTGTATTGGGCGGACTCTGGATTACACTACAGCTTCCACGGGAGAAGTAGGGCATGACACAGAAACGGATACTGGTGGTTGAGGATGAAGAGAAGATCGCACAGCTGCTACTGGACTATCTCAATAACAGCGGTTACCGCGGTCACTGGATTGCAGATGGCACCGAAGTGGTTGCATGGGTACGGCAGCACTCCCCGGACCTTGTGCTGCTGGATCTGATGTTGCCTGGAAAGGATGGGCTCGAGATCTGCAAGGAGTTGCGTCGTTTTACTCAGGTTCCGGTGATGATGGTGACGGCACGGGTGGAGGAGATTGATCGTATTCTTGGGCTGGAGATCGGGGCCAATGACTACATCTGCAAACCGTTTAGTCCACGTGAGGTGATGGCTCGGATCAAGGCGCTGTTCCGCACACTGCAGTGGTCACAGGAAAAAGAGGAAGCTAGGAGTTTGTCGGATTTAGCCTCAGGAGTAGCGCGCTGAGCGTTTCTGACATT
>CAYFNH010000043.1:0-19830 GCA_964344435.1 uncultured Piscirickettsiaceae bacterium
TTGTTCAACAACAGGATAAGATCGCGGCTGCGCGCAATCTATCCTTATTCGTTATATCCATCGAGGTGCCAACTGTGCGAGAATTCCCCAGATTGTTAGAGGCTGTTTGGCTCGCAGGGGGTAACCGAGCTGTTTTGTGGCCAAGCCAAGATACTTGAATGAGATCAGAGTATGGAAAAATTTGTCTGGGATGAGGAGAAGTTCGGAATTGGTCATGAGCTGATTGACCACCACCATCGGGTGTTGATGGATCTGGTCAATGCCTTGATTGATCTGGCCGAACAGAGCGCACCCAGCAAGAGTGACTACCTCAGGCTGCTGATGAAGATGAGTGACTATTCCCACTACCACTTCAAGGCGGAGGAGGGGTTGCTGGCCAGTGTTGACTATCCTGACTTTGAGACCCAATATGACCAGCATCTGGGGTTCTCGGAAAAGGCATCCCTGTTGGTGACTTCCTGTGATCTGCAACAACTGCAGAGTGCCGCTCAATTCCTCAAAACCTGGTTGGAGCACCATATCCTGGTTGAGGATATGAAGTTCAAACCCTATCTGGCGCGGTAATTTTCAGCTCTGCCGCAAGGGCTGCTCATACTCCTCCATGAAGTGGTAGAGCGAGCTGTCGAGCAGCTTCATCGCGCCGTCCAACAGGTGACAACGTCCGCTTCCGGGCAGAATCCGGGTAAGGTTGATCAGGGTGTCGAGGTCGGCACGGGTGCCGTTGCCGCTGTCGATCCGGGTTAACAGTTGAGAGGCGTAGTAGGTTCCGGTTTTGCAGGAGGGGCACTGCCCACAGGAGGCGGTGGCAAAGAAGGAGACATACTCGGTGACCCGGCGCACGATCCCGGTTCCCTCGGAGATGACAATCATTGCACCGGTACCCAGGCTGGAGCGACGCTCCTCCACCGAACGGAAATCGAGTGGTACATCGAGATCCTTCGGGGTAAGGATGGTGTTGGAGGGGCCACCAACAAAGACCGCCTTGAGCTTGCGCTCCAGCAGCATGCCCCCCCCATAGTTGTAGATCAGCTCCGACAGCGGGGTTCCCATCGGCAGTTCATAGGCACCGGGGTGGAGCACATCCCCGCTGAGCGAGAAGATCTTGGTGCCGTGTGATTCCCCGATCCCCTGACGAATAAACCACTCCACCCCGTTGCGGATAATGTGTGAGACATTGGCCAGGGTTTCGGTGTTGTTGATCAGCGTGGGCGAACCAAACAGGCCGGATTGTGCCGGGTAGGGGGGTTTGCCGCGAGGAAAAGGGAAGTTGCCCTCGATCGACTCGATCGCAGCGGTCTCCTCTCCACCTATATAGAGCCCGGAGCTGGCGACGACATAGAACTCCAGCGGGCGTCCCAGCTGTTGGGAGATCTGTTCGATATAGCGGGTCTCCTCCCACTGGGTAACCGCCTCACGCATCGCCTCCAGAGAGCCGCTCAGGTGGGGGTTGATGTAGAAGACAATCTGATTGATGCCGCAGGCCAGCGCGGTAATCAATGCCCCCTCAATCACCTGATGGGGGGTCTCCTCCAGCAGCAGGCGGTCCTTGAAGGTGCCGGGTTCATCCTCGTTGCCGTTGCAGATGAGGTACTTGTCCTGCTGGTTGGGTTCGTTGGCGACATACTCCCACTTCACATGGGTGGGAAAACCACTTCCTCCCAGCCCCAGCAGCTGCGCCTCTCGTATCATCGGCAGAATCGAATCCGGTTCGGCAATCGCCTTCTCCAGCCCATCCCCTCCGATATCGATCAACCAGGCATCCAGGTCGGCCCCAAAGCGGCGGCCGGGGTGCAGCAGGACCTGGTTGAGCAGTGCGGCAGATTGGCTCATGGCGTGTTACTCCGGCGGTTGCGGCGCAGTCCGGCGTAGTCTGAATCCAGGTCAAACTTGGCGTAGTCGGGGAACAGTAGCGGCCCCTCATGGTCGAGTCCGAGCCCGGCAATGGTGATCTCGCGGCGCAGCTGGTTGATGTGCTCAATCGAGAGCTGGGTGCGCCGTTTGCTCTTGCGCTGTTCTGCCGCCACCAGGCCGGCTCGGCGCCCATAGCTGATGATCTCCAGCAGGGCATTGCCCATCAGCCGGTTTCTGCCATGGATGCCACCGGTCACCTCACCCACGCAGAGCAGCCCTGGTATCGAGGTTTGGCACTGGTCGTTGATTACCACACCGCCATTCTGGTAGTGCAGGGTAGGGTAGATCAGCATCGGCTTTTCGGTCAGGTTTACCTCCGCCTTTTCACCGAGGTGCATCAGTTTGGGGAAGCGCTGCTCGATGATGCCGGGGTTGCGTAGATTGAGCCCGGGGGTATCGAGCCAGACCCCAACCTGATTGTCCGGGGTGACAATGCCACGCCCCTCCTGACACTCGCGGATAATGGCGGCGGCAACGATGTCGCGTGGTTGTAGTTCGTCGACGAAACGGTTGCCATGACCATTCAACAGATAGGCACCGTTGGAGCGTACCCCCTCCGTAATCAGGGAACCGGCCAGATGGTAGGGGTGGGCGAGGCCGGTTGGATGGTACTGAAAGCTGTCAAGATCACGCAGTTTGGCACCGATACGGTAGGCCAGCACCAGTCCATCTCCGGTTGCACCAAAGTGGTTGGAGGTGGGGAACTGGTTGAGGTGCATGCGCCCGATACCACCGGTGGCAAGTATCACCGTTTTGGCATTTACCTGAATATATTTGCGATCCTTGAGAGAAGAGAGTACCGCTCCGGAGCAGCCGCCGTGGTCATCACTCAACAGTTCAACCGTGGGTGAATAGTTCCACACCTCGACGCCGCTGTTATAGACCGCTTCACGCAGTACCCGCATCATCTCCAGGCCGGTGTAGTCGCGGTAGAAGCAGATGCGGTCGGCGTTGGTGCCTCCGGCCCTGCGGGTGAGCAGGTCGCCAAAGTCGTCGAGATCAAACTGCATGCCCTGCTGAATCAGCCAGCGAATGGTGTCCGGGCCATCCAGTACCAGCTGCTCTACCAGATCGGCATCGGCGTGGCGGTGCCCGGCCTGTATGGTGTCATTATAGTGAAGCTGGGGGGAGTCCCCCTTGTTGATCGAGGCCTGAATCCCCCCCTCGGCCATGATGGTGTTGCTGTCCCCCAGGCGCAGCTTGGTGGCAAGGATCACACTTGCCCCCTGCTGCTTGGCGATCAGTGCTGCGGTACAGCCGGCGCCTCCGCCCCCGATCACCAGTACATCGGTATTGACCGTGGCGGCACCGGCCAGATCGGCCTCGTTGATACGGGAGTCGGATTGCAGTTGCTGGGCGAGCTGGAGATGACAGGGCTCCCCGGCATTGGGGCCAATCTCCAGAGTGGTGAGAGAGGACTCGATATGATCCGGGTGAAAGCGACTCAGCAGGGTGTGCGGTTCAAGCTCGGCCTCAGGCAGGGGCAGGGACTCGTTGGGCAGATAGCAGTCGAGAGCCTCGGCATAGGGTATCCCTGGTTTGAGAGTGCTCACTCTGCCTCCTCCCGGGTAATGGAGAAGCCTCCCTTGCGGATCTTCTCCAGACGGTTGATCAGGTTGGAGGGGCGGGTATGAAAATAGGCGGTCACCCTGCGGGCAAACAGTCCCACCCGATTGGGGGCAATCGACTCGGGGCAGCCGGTCATGCAGAGGTCACACATGATGCACTCGATGAAGAGCTCTCCAGCCTCCTTGAAGCGCCCCTTGACGGCCAGCTCGACCCCCTTTTCCACATCGATGTCCTTGGGGCAGGCACTGCTGCAGCCGTGGCAGTGCCGGCATTGCTGGGCCTCGGGAAAGATGTTGTGAAATTCGGTCTGCACCTCCCAGGAGTTGGGAATCTGCTCCAGTTGGTAGCTGTGCTGGGAGGGGGAGGGGAAGATCAGAAACATCACCTCCATCCCCTCCTCAACCAGGGTCTGGCACCCCATCTCCATCGACACCTGCTGGGTCTGTTCGCGTCGAACCAGTACCCGACAGGAACCACACACCCCTTCCAGGCAGCCCACACCCTGCACACGAGGGTAACCCGCATGCCACAATGCCTGAATCACCGACAGAGTGGAGGGAACCGTCATCTGGTTACCATTGATGGTGACGGTAACCTCGGTGGTTGAGCGCTTTGCTGTGGGCAAGGGGGGAGATCCTGATGTTGAAAAGGAGCCGGATGTTAGCACAAAAGCCCCGTTGGTTCGATTCCATGGCGGCTTGCTCAGGAGGGGGCCTCCTCTCCCTATTGAGTAGAAGGATGGGGCAGGGTTGGAGTGCAGCCTGGGAGGAGGGGCTCCCTAAGCGTAGACGTTGATCTTGCTGCCTGCAGACTGCATCTTCTCCATGCGGGCCTTGCGCTCTGCAGTGGCCTCGGCATTGCGTATTTCACTCTTTTGCTTGTTCTCTTTAGCGGTCTCTTCCGACTGGGCAGCAAAGGCTTCACGCTGTTCCCGTGCCCTTTTGCTGACTGCCTCGGTTGAGTAGGAAGAGGTTGCGGATGAGTTGAGTGATACGTTCTCCATACCTCAAGTATAGTAATTTATCTGCCGGACGCAAGCGGTTATGTATATAATCGCTGTCATCAATTCATGCGTTACCGGAGTGTAATTTTTGCCACTATTTGTGGTCTACTTCGAGAAACTTAGATGTCGGTAAGCCATTTTAACCAAAGGTTCCAGGTTGAGCATCAGACCAACAATCGTGTATTGGTGGTTGATGATGACCCGCTGATTCTGGAGCTGTATAGAAACAGCTTTACCACTGGGGATCAGTTGCAGTCGGAATTTTTGCACCTCTTTCCCGGGCAGGAGCGGGCCGGTGAGTTCACCTTCCAGTTGACTACCGCTGCCCAAGGGGAAGAGGCGGTTGAACTGGTGCGCCAGTCACTGGAGCGGGGAGAACCCTACGCAGTACTGTTCCTGGATGAGCGTATGTCTCCCGGGATCAATGGGCGGGAAGCGGCCCGACAGATCCGTGAGCTCGACTCCAATATTCATATTGTCATCGCTTCGGCCTACACCGATTATCTCCCCAGCGAATACCGTAGAGTCACCTTCAGCCATCTTTATCTGCTGCGCAAGCCGTTCAATACCGCAGAGGTGGAGCACATGGCCTATAACGCCTGTCTGGGTTGGAACCGGGATCGCCAACTGCAGGCAGAGCTGAACAATAATGTGGCCTATCGGCTCTGGCTCAACCGCCTGTTCGATTCGTTGCCGGTTCCGGTGGTGGTAATTGATATCGATAGTAAACAGGTGCTGATGAATGGTGGCCCCATCCATACCGCCCATGATGCCACCCGCTGCCATCAGCAGCTGTTCGCACAGGATCACCCTTGTGAGTCAGAGCAGGGAGGGTGCCCTCTGCAACAGGTGATCGAGTTGGGTGAGAAGGTGGTCCAGCAGCACCGAAGCGTGGACAGCCAGGGTGAGGTCACGGTGTTTGAGCTGCATGTGGTCCCCATTCAGAATGAGCGCGGAGAGACCTATCAGGTGCTCGAGTTTGCGATTGATATTACCGATCAGCAGCAGCGTCTGAAAGAGAAGGAGACACAGGTGCGTCAGCAGAAGCAGCTGTTTGATACCTTCCGTTCTACTGCCCACACCATGAAGAACTCGATTGGTTACCTCAAGGGAGTTACCGAGCGTCTGATTCGTATCGACGAGCGTAGTGGTCCAATGGGCGAGCTTCTCAATGAGGAGCGTGTGGGTTTGATTTCCGACCAGATTGAGATGATCAATACCATGCTGCAGCTGGCGCTGGGTACAGCCCGCCACAGTGCCAGTCAGGAGACCAAGCTGTCACTGCAGGACAAGGTGCATGAAGTGCTGTCGCTGTTTGCCATCTCTTCACGGGGCAAGGGAAAGGGGGTCGACCTGCAGATGGATGAGGGGGTGCAAAGTTGTATCTGCATGAGCCCGATCGACTGCCAGACGCTGCTGCTGAATCTGCTCAATAATGCAGCCGATGCAGTCGATGCCTATATGAAACAGAAGCTGGAAAGCGGAGATCCGGACGATCTTGAGCAACTGTTGGTGCTACAGGATGCGCCGATGATCACAGTGCGTGTCGAGGCTGCCGAGAGCCAGTTGCAGATTGATATCAGTAACCGGGGGGAGCCGATTTCGCCACATTTGCAGCAGCGAATCTTCCAGCAGGGCGTTTCGATGCGGGAAGAGGGAAATGGGGTTGGGCTCTATGATGTACAGCAGATTCTGCATCAAGCCGGGGGGCATATTGAGCTTCATAATGGTGATGAGGAGGTCTGCTTCCGGGTGTTGTTACCCAGAGTGCTCTGTGACACCAGCGAAAGTAACGGAAGCGTCTCGTTATGAATCAGCCTGCAGAGATCGATTATGATCAGCTCAAGCAGAGGCTGAAGCCCAAGTTCTCCAAAATGAGGGTGATGGTGGTGGATGATATGCCAATGAATATCGACAGCTACCGCCTGATCCTGATGGAGCTGGGGGTCGCACGCGAGCGGATCTTCAGCGCAACCAACGGGCTCAAGGCCTTTACTGCACTCAATGCGGTCAAGCCGCACCTGGTGCTGGCAGACTGGAATATGCCGGTGATGGATGGGCTCTCCTTTGCCAAAAAGGTGCGGGAAAATGAGCGTTTTGTCGACCTGGTGATCCTGATGATTACTGCCGAGTCCGAGGCGGATCTGGAGCTGGCCCGCAATTACGTCAATGCCTTTCTGCGCAAACCGGTACGCAATGGGGTGATAGAGCGGATGATCCTCTCCGTCGTGGCCAAAAGGCTGGCCGATCCGAGCCACCCGATCAGCCAGCTCTGACCGGTTTCAGCCTCTCTGAAGGCCTACTTTTCACGAGGCCGTTTTTATCATAATTTTTGATTGACAGCGGATTGCTTCGGTCCGAAAATCCGCGCTCCTTTTACTACCCAATGAAGGTTTTATGAGTTTCTGAACTGTGCGTCAGCCTCCATCATGAAGTGCTGCGCATCTATTTTTAGCGCTTCTGTTTTGGAGGATTTTGCGCAATGGAGACAACCGTTTCTATTGGTCAATCTGACCTTGAAAACACCGACCTGTTCCCGCCCACCGGGCATGGAGCAGAGATCGAGATTTCCCCTGTACTGTGGCCTGTGCACAACCAGCAAGAGGGCGAGCTGGTACTCGACCACTTCATCACCCGCAACGGTATCAGTTATGCCGGTACCCATCTGATTCTTGACCTGTGGCATGCCACCAGGCTTGATGAGCTGCAGTGGGTGGAGCAGACGCTGCGTGAGGCTATCGAACTCTGTGGTGCGACACTGTTGCATATCCACCTGCACCACTTTACCCCCAACGGAGGTATCTCCGGAGTGGCGGTGTTGGCGGAGTCTCATATCAGCGTCCACACTTGGCCGGAGAGAGGGTATGCTGCCTTTGACGTGTTTATGTGTGGTGATGCCCAGCCGGAGCGCTCCATCGAGGTATTCAAACGTGCCTTCGCTCCGCAGCAGGTCAATATCCACGAGCACCTGCGGGGAGCATCGGACCAATGAGCAGATCACACACCTTTGAAGAGACTCTCTACGACAGCTACTGGCAGGGGTTCGAGAGTGGAGAACTGTTTTTTGAACACGCTACCGACCACCAGCAGTTGAAAATTTTCCATAATCCCCGTTTCGGGCGGATGATGGTGCTGGATGGCGTGGTGCAGACCACCGAGGCGGACGAGTTTATCTACCATGAGATGCTCACCCATGTGCCACTGCTGGCTCATGGTAGTGTGCGGCGGGTATTGATCATCGGCGGTGGGGATGGTGGCATGTTGCGCGAGGTCTGTCGCCACCGCGATGTGGAGGAGATTGTGCAGGTCGAGATCGACCGGGCAGTGGTGGAGATGAGTATCGAGCACCTTCCCAACCACTCTTCCGGTGCCTTTGATGATCCAAGACTGGAGCTGGTGATTGATGATGGTATCCACTTCGTCAACGAGAGTAATCGACGGTTTGATCTCATCATCTCCGATTCAACCGATCCGATTGGTCCGGGTGAGTCCCTCTTTACCAGAAGTTTCTATCAAGCCTGCAAGGAGCGATTGGCTCCCGGTGGAGTGCTGGTAACACAGAACGGGGTTGCCTTCATGCAGCTGGATGAGGTGACCGATACCGCAAAACGTCTCCACCCGTTGTTTGCCGACACCACCTTCTATTCGGCGGCGATTCCCACCTATGTGGGGGGGATCATGACCTTCGCCTGGGCCAGTGAAAACCCGCAGCTGCGTCGAGTTGATCTCGATACCCTGCAACAGCGTTTCCAGGCGGCTGAAATCAATACCCGCTACTACAATCCGGAGATCCATCTGGCCAGCTTTGCGCTTCCGCAATATCTGCGCAATGCCATCGCTACAGTCTTGGAGGAGTAGTGATGAGCAACGTTACCCAACTCTATCCCTGGAGCACACTGCCGGGATCGCGTCAGGAGGCATACTATCGTCAGCTGGTCATGCAGTATGGTTCCCCCCTGTTTGTGGTTGATGTCGAGCAGTTGCGGCAGCAGTATCGTCAACTGGCATCCGCTCTGCCCGGCGTAGACCTCTATTATGCAGTCAAGGCACTGCCCCTGCCGGAGGTGATTCAGGCTCTGCTGGAAGAGGGGGCGGGGCTCGATCTGGCCAGCAGCCGAGAGGTGGCGTTGGCGCGCCGGTGCGGGCAGCCACCCCGTGCTACCTTGCATACCCATCCCATCAAGAAGGATGGTGAAATCCGTGCTGCTCTGCGTTATGGCACCACCACCTTTGTGGTTGATAATCTGCATGAGTTGGAAAAATTCCGTCCCTACCGTAGCCGAGTGGGGCTGTTGATTCGGCTCCGTTTTCAGGGAGAGAGTGCCGTTGTGGATCTCTCCAGCAAGTTTGGTTGCGAGCCCGGGGAGGCGCTGGAGCTACTGCACCAGGCGCGGCGTATGGGAATCCGCATCAAGGGGTTCTCCTTCCATGTGGGGTCGCAGTCGGCACGGCCAGATAGCCATGTGGCGGCGATCCATGCCACCCATGCTCTGCTACAGAAGGGCTGGGCTCAGGACTTTGATGAACTCAACTGGATCGATATTGGCGGAGGATTTCCGGTCAACTACCTGCAACCGGCAGAGACAATCGATCGCTACTGTCAGCCACTGCGTGAGGCATTGGCCGGGCTGCCAAAGCGGGTACATCAGATTGCCGAGCCGGGTCGCTACCTGGCAGCACCAGCGGTATCCGTGGTTACCTCGGTGGTGGGAAAAAAAAGTGAGCGTGATGGTCGCCCCTGGTACTATCTGGACGATGGAATTTATGGCTCCTGGAGTGGTCAGCTGTTCGACCACGCAACCTATCCACTGGAGGTGTTCCGTCAGGGAGAAACCCGCAACAGTGTGCTGGCTGGCCCCACCTGTGACAGTATCGATGTCATCTCTGCCGAGATCGATCTACCGGAACTGGAGATTGGAGATCTGGTGGTGGGTCACCAGATGGGGGCCTATAGTGCAGCTACAGCAACCGATTTCAATGGCCTGGATCGGGCCAGAGTAGTGTTGGTTAATGGTGGTGACAGCGGGCAGGCCGAGGAGGTGGTGTAGTCTTCTGTTACACCGCCGCGATGGTCGCCTGATTGCGACCATACTCTTTGGAGCAGTAGAGCCCCTCATCGGCACGCTCCAGTATCGAGCTTGCATCATCCTGCGCTTCTCCGCTCCAGGTGGTAAGCCCGGCACTCAGGGTTACCTGTAGCCGGGAATCGATCTCGCTGTGACGTTGGCGGCTGCAGTTACGCAGGATCGACTCCACCTTGCGGGTGGCGTTCTCCAGTGTGGTGTCCCTCAGCAAGAGGGTGAACTCCTCCCCGCCAAAACGGTAGAGGCTGTCGGTCTGCCGAATCTGTCCACGAATCTGCTCTGCAACCTTGATCAGAACCTGATCACCACTGCTGTGGCCATAGCTGTCGTTGACCCGTTTGAAGTGGTCGATATCGAGCATAACCACAGTCAGCGGGGCATGGTAGCGCCGGGCTCGGGCAACTTCATGCTCAAGATCGCGTTTCAAGGCGTTGCGGTTGAGTGACCCGGTCAATGGGTCGGTCAAGGTCTGTTGATGCAGTGACTGAATCAACAATGCGTTTTTTACCGGGTGAACCAGATAACTGGCCAGGTAGCGGAACGAAGCGGCTGCCCACAGAGGCAGAGATTGCCGGGACATCAGGGTAACAACGGCAAAGGCTTCTCCGTGAAGGATCAGTTCGACCTGTTGCTGATATTTGCCATGCTGTCCGCTGATGGCGACCACATTGGAGTCTGTGGTGCTCAGTTGAACCCCGGTGTGCTCGATGGTGTCCTGAACGATCTTTGAGAATCTACCGATAATGGATTGAATATCCAGTTCAATCTGAAGATGGTTTGAGAGTTCCAGCTCTAGATGTCTGCGTCTTAGCAACTCCCGGCTGAGCTCCTGTGACAGTTCGGTAGGGGTGGCCGATCTGCTGTGAGGGACCAGTTTCAGAGGGGGGGTGTGGAGTGCCTGTGCCATGGTCTTGTGCCTGTTCCGTTGTAGTGGATAACTGAACGGAATCAATGCAACAACAGTGCCAGTGGATAAGGTTACCCTTAGTCCAGGGTTTCAAAAGTAATGGCAGCTCCTGACTGCGATATGCTCAAGCACTCCCTGTGTTCGCTACGGCTTCTATTCTCGGACAACCTCCTAGCTGCCTAGTGCATCCAGCTCATCAAGAAGTTGTAGTCCCCTCTTTGAATTCCCACGTAGTTGAGCTGCTTCAAACATTTTTTTTGAATCCTCCTCAACAAGTGCACGGGTTGAGAGCTCAAACATCAGCTTGTTGAGGCTGATTTTTCTGGATTGGGCCAGCGTCTTCAGGCGATCTGTAATGTCATCAGGGAGTCGAATCGATAGTGTGCTCATAAACGGATTCTCCTTAATAGTTCTTCAGGCGTGATTACTTCAAAACTGGCGTGCTTTAGTTCAGCGTGTGCAAAATCACGTATGTTGTTAGTGACGATATACTCAGCATTTGCTGCAACTGCCAGCTCAATTACGTGATTGTCAGCTTCATCCTTCAGGTTGGGGCGCCATAAAAACCAAGCGTCCACAGGCTTGCAAGTTGATGCAAAATCATCCAAAAATTGAGAGAGTGTTATGGAGGTCTTATTGCAAAGCTGCTGAATGTCCTTTCTATTCAACAGGTCGCTATACTCTAGGTAAAGGGCATTTCCGACAAAAGGTTGGAGAGTGCTATCAAAACAGAGCCTGAGCACCTCTCGATTTGGGCCTTTGCCGCCGATTAAGCCAGCAACAAGAACATTGGTATCGATTACAACGGATAACATCTTTAGATGATGGCATATACGCCATCATTATTCAATGTATATGAACTGTGCCTTTAGGTGTAAATGATCGTTCAGATCGTTCTGCCGGTGCTTACGGTTGAACCTTCAAGAGACCGTTATGGCTCTCCCCATATTTGAATGGTTATGCAACAAGCTCCTGCAGCAGCTTCTCGATCTCGGTGCGGCGAGCCTCGATCGAGTCGGTCTCGACAATCAGTTCGATTTTCTCCTGCCCATTGAGTTTCACTCGCTGTGGCTGTTGCTGAATCAGGGTGATGATCTTCAGCGGGTCGAGGTGGTGGTCGGCACCGATATGGAGCCGGGCGCCGCTCTCGTTGGCCTCAATCTTGCGGATGCCCAGTGGTGTAACCAGCAGCTTCAGCGCGGTGGTATGAATCAGGTTGTGGGCCGCCTCGGGCAGCAGGCCGAAGCGGTCGATCATCTCCACCTGCAGCTCATCCAGCGCCTCCAGATCGGCGGCAGCGGCGATGCGCTTGTAGAGTACCAGGCGGGCATTTACATCTGGCAGGTAGCTCTCCGGCAGCAGTGCCGGTGTCCCCAGGTTGATCTCGATCTCCTGCTCGGGGGGCTGCTCCAGGCTGCTCTCTCTGCCCTGTCTGAGGTCCTCGATGGCCTGCTGCAACATCTCGGCATAGAGATCAAAGCCGATCTCCTGCATGCGTCCACTTTGGTCGTCTCCGAGCAGTTCGCCGGCACCGCGAATCTCCATGTCATGGACGGCAAGGGTAAAGCCGGCCCCCAGCTCCTCCAGTGATTCGATCGCCTCCAGGCGCTTGACCGCATCCGGGGTGATGCTGGTTTTGGGGGGAATCAACAGATAGGCGTAGGCACGGTGGTGAGAGCGGCCTACCCGTCCCCGTAGCTGGTAGAGCTGTGCCAGACCAAGGCGGTCGGCCCGGTCCATCAGAATGGTGTTGGCGGTGGGGATATCGATGCCAGTCTCGATGATGGTGGTACAGACCAGGATATTGAAACGGCGATGGTAGAACTCCTTCATCACCCGCTCCAGCTCATGTTCACGCATCTGTCCATGGGCCACCTCGATGGTCGCCTCGGGCAGTAGCTCCTGCAGCTTGGCGGCGGTCTGCTCAATGCTCTCCACCTTGTTGTGGAGAAAGTAGACCTGCCCGCCACGACGAATTTCGCGCAGACAGGCCTCCCGTACCATGGCAGGATCCCATTCGCGGACAAAGGTCTTGATTGCCACCCGGTTGCTCGGTGGGGTGGCAATGATGGAGAGGTCGCGCAGCCCCGACATGCTCATATTGAGGGTGCGTGGGATCGGTGTGGCGGTCAGGGTCAATACATCCACCTCGGCCCGCAGCTTCTTGAACTGCTCCTTCTGGCGCACGCCGAAGCGGTGCTCCTCATCGATGATGACCATCCCCAGCTGTTTGAAGCGAACCGACTTTTGAATCAGCTTGTGGGTGCCTATGACGATGTCAATGGTGCCCTGTTCCAGACCATCCAGTGCAGTGCGAGTCTCTTGTGGGGTACGAAAGCGTGACAGCACCTCAATGCGGAAGGGCCAGTCGGCAAAGCGATCCCGGAAGTTCTCGTAGTGCTGTTGTGCCAACAGGGTGGTCGGTACCAGAACGGCAATCTGTCGGCCACTCTGTACGGTCAGGAAGGCGGCACGCATCGCCACCTCGGTCTTGCCGAAGCCGACATCGCCACAGATGAGCCGATCCATCGGCTGCAACGAGGTGAGGTCGGCAACCACCGCTTCGATGGCGTCAGCCTGATCCGGGGTCTCTTCAAAGGGGAACTGGGCAGCGAACTGTTGGTACTCAATGTCTGGTTCAGGCAGGGCAACCCCTTGTCGGGCGGCACGTCGGGCATAGATTTCGAGCAATTCCGCAGCCACATCACGTACCTTCTCGGCCGCCTTTTTGCGTGCCTTGCTCCACTGGTCGCTACCGAGCCGATGCAGGGGGGCCTTCTCCGGGTCGATCCCGGTATAGCGGCCGATCAGGTGGAGGGCGGTAACCGGAACATAGAGCTTGTCCTCCTTGCTGTACTCCAGCAGCAGATACTCCGCTTCACTGCCACCGGCATCGAGGCTTACCAGCCCCTGATAGCGTCCCACACCGTGGTCAATATGTACCACCGGAGCACCAATTTGCAGCTCCGAAAGGTGGTGAATGACCGCATCACCACTAACGCCCCGTTTACGACTGCGGCGGCGACGTTGCAGTACCTGTTCGCCAAACAGCTGGGATTCGGTGATGACCGCAAGGGGGGCAAGCAGTAACCCCTGCTCCAGTGGTGATACCAGAATGGAGAGTTTTGATGGAACACTCAGGCAGGCCTGCCAATCGGGGAGTACCCGGGGGTGGCGCTGATGGGGGCGTAATAGCTCCAGCAGGGCCTCACGGCGGCCGGGAGATTCGGCTGCAATTACTACCCGACCGGGATAATCGTCGAGGAATTGCAGCAACCGCTGGAGGGGCTGCTCACTGCGCGGTGGCATCCCCAGTTGCATTGGTTTGCGACTGCCCAGGTTGTGATGCCCCGGCTTCTCCTCTACCTCAAAATGTTCCAGCTGCACCTGTGCCGAGCCCTTGAGGTGAGCAAAAAACTGATCGGTTTTCAGAAACAGCTGTTCGGGGGGGAGCAGTGGGCGGCTGTTGTCGACGGTATGGTCCTCGAAGCGTTGGCGAACCTCTTGTTGAAACTGCTCCAGCGGCTCGACCAGACTCTGCTCCGTGACCAGCAGATGGTCGGTGGGCAGGTAGTCAAACAGGGTACTGCAGTGGTCAAAGAAGAGCGGGAGGTAGTACTCGATCCCGGCGGGAGCCAACCCCTGACTTACATCCCGATAGAGGGGGCACTGCTGCGGATCCCCCTCGAAGGTGGTGCGCCAGGCCTGACGGAAATGGCGGATGCCGGACTCGCTCATCGGGAATTCCCGCGCCGGTAGCAGATGAATGGCCTCGATGCGTTTGGTGGTGCGCTGGGTTTCGGGGTCGAACTCTCTCAGGCTCTCTACCTCGTCGTCAAACAGGTCGATGCGATAGGGAGTCTCGGCCCCCATTGGAAAGAGGTCGACAATGGAGCCGCGAAAGGCGTATTCACCATGCTCCATCACCTGTGAGACCGCCTGATAGCCACCCTGTTCCAGTCGCAGCCGCAGTGCCTCCCGGTCCAGTGAGTCGCCACACTGGAGCTGAAAGGCGTGGAGGTCGACATAGCTCTGTGGGGGCAGACGTTGCGCCAGGGTGGTGAGGGTGGTGAGCACAATCCCCTGTTGTAGCGTGGGCAGACGGGTCATCACCTGTAGTCGCTGCGAGGTAAGGTCGGGGTGCGGGGAGAGGCGGTCGTAGGGGAGGGTCTCCTGATCCGGGAAGATCAGCAGGGGGGTAGCGCTGCCGCTGCTGTAAAAGCGGATCTCCTCCTTGAGCCGATGCAGGGTGTCACTGTCCCGTACCACGACCAGCAGTGGCCCGTTGTGGCGGGCAGCCGCCTCGGTGATGGCCAGTCCACGGGCGCTGCCGTACAGTTGGGCCCAAACTACCTTCTGCCCGGCCCGTTGTGGTAGCGGAGGGGTGAGAAGGGGGGGGGCGTTGGTTGCTGTATCTCCCATGGTGCTATTGTAACGTGCCGGGAAGATCGTCAATGCCCGATTTCTGCTCGAAATGTGTAGGCGTTATGTCTACAATTCTCTGGCGGAGGAGGTCGACACAATACTTGCAAATAATTCAGGAGCACAGGGTGATGGCAGAGTCCGATTTCATTGAATGGAGTGAACGCTTCAGTGTTGGGATCCCCTCGATCGATCTTCAGCACCGGCGTCTGGTTGACCTGCTGAACCGTCTGCAACAGGCGGTTGCCACTGATCAGACCACAGAGGTGCTGCAGGATATCTTCGATGAGCTGTTACACTATACCGTTGACCACTTTGGCTACGAGGAGAAACTGTTGGAGGAGTATGGCTACCCCGGTACCGAGAAGCATCAGCGTCAGCATGCCGTGCTGAGGAAGCAGGTGCAGACACTCAGAGAGCGCCACCTGAATGGAGAGTTGATCTTCAGCGATGCGCTGGTCGACTTCCTCAAGAGTTGGCTCAAGGAGCATATTCAGGGTTCTGATCGAGAGTATGGCCCCTTTCTGCAGTCGCATGGTGTGCAGTAGTGAGTATCGGTGATGGCTCAGGAATGCAACGGTTTTTCATACCATTGATACTCATGGTGGCAAGATGAAAATTGCTCGCATGGAGCTGACCCTGATGCTCTCCAAGCTGCTGGGGCTGGTGGGGGTGGATGATACCTTTCATGGTCACCGGGTCGGCTATATGGTGTGGTGCTTCAGTGAGCCGATGGGGCTGATGGAGGATCACCGCATTGGCCTGCTGGAGGCGGGGCTTCTGCACGATATCGGGGTCTCTTCCACTCTGGTTCACAAGATGTTGACTGAACAGATCGACGTACCGGATGCAATCCGGCACTGTGTTGTGGGCGAGGCCATCATCGGGGCTACCACTTCGTATGCCCAATTGGCGCCGCTGGTGCGCTACCACCATGACCACTGGATACAGTTTGATTTTGATGAGGTCGACCCGACCATCGCCCTCTACAGTAACCTCATCTTTCTGGCGGATCGTCTCGATGTGTTGGTGGCGCAGTATCAGCCGGTTAATGCCGAGCAGCAACAGGCGGTGCTGGACAAGCTGCTGCAGCTGAAGGGGTTGATGTTTGCCCCGCAGGCGATCGAGAATATGTTGAGTGCAACAGAAAACTCATCCTTCTGGGAGAGGCTGCAGCAGCCAGAGCAGCTTGCCGGATATCTGTTGGCGCAGAGTAGTGAAGACAGTGAGCGGGTGATCCATCTTTGCAGAATGGAGGAGATTGCCACCTCATTCTCCCATGTTGTGGATGCCAAGAGCCCCTTTACCAGCCAACACTCACAGCTCACCTCCGAGGTGGCTGAACTACTCGGTAGCAAGGCCGGCCTCACACGTGAGGCCACCAACAAGATCCGTATGGCGGGTATGCTGCACGATGTGGGCAAGTTGCGAGTGCCGGACGAAATTCTGGAAAAGCCGGGCAAGCTCGATGCGCAGGAGCGTATGGCAATAGAGCGCCACCCGCAGGACTCCTGGGAGATCCTGCGAGAGGTGGAAGGGCTGAGAGAAGTGGCCGAGTGGATCTGGATGCATCACGAGAAGCTCAATGGCAGTGGTTACCCACGAGGTCTGCAGCAGGCGCAGATCCCACAAGAGGCCCAGGTGCTTGCGGTAGCCGATATTTTCCAGTCGTTAATGCAGCTGCGTCCCTATCGTCCACCGATGGAGATCGGCAAGGTGTTCCAGATCATGGATACCATGGTCCGTGATGGCGAGATCAATGGTGAACTGGTTGGTCTGATCAAGCAGCATCAACAAGAGTTCATCGAGCGGGCATCCGCCTGAGTCAATCGTGTTGCGATCACTCGAACTTCGAATAGGCCTGCGCTACACCCGAGCCGAGCGCAAGGATCACTTTATCTCCTTTATCTCGCTAACCTCGATGCTGGGTATCGCGTTGGGGGTGATGGCGCTGATTACCGTGCTCTCGGTGATGAATGGTTTCGAAAAGGAGTTGCGCGAGCGTATTCTGGGGATGGCGGCACATGCCAGTCTGCTCGGGCTGGAGGGAGGGCTGAGCGAGTGGCGTACGCTGGCCGGGCGAGCGCTGGAGCATGATCAGGTGGTGGGGGCCGCCCCCTATATCGAAGGACAGGGGATGCTGGTCAATGCACAGCAGACTGTTGGAGTGATGGTGCGCGGGATCGATCCGCAGGCGGAGCAGCAGGTGTCGGAGGTGGCTGTGCAGATGGTGGAAGGCACCCTGCAGGCGCTGCAGCAGCAGCGCTTCGGCATGGTGCTGGGGGTGGAACTTGCCCGCCAGCTTGGAGTGGGGGTAGGGGACCTAGTCACCTTGATGGTGCCGAAGGGGAGTGTAACCCCGGCCGGACTGGTGCCGAGAATGAAACGATTTACCGTGGTCGGGGTGTTCGAGGCGGGTATGCATGAGTTTGACAGCGGCCTGGCACTGCTCTCGATTGGTGATGCCGGCAAGCTGTTGCGCATGGGGGAGGAGGTGAGTGGCATTCGCCTGAAATTGACCGATCTGTTTCTGGCCCCACAAGTGACCCGCGAGATCGCACAACAGGCACAGCGGGCCTTTCGCTATACCGACTGGACTCGTCAACATGCCAACTTTTTTCGGGCGATCCAGATGGAGAAGCGGGTGATGTTTATCATCCTTACCCTGATCATCGCGGTGGCTGCCTTCAATATTGTCTCCACCATGGTGATGGTGGTCACCGACAAGGCAGCCGACATCGCCATTCTGCGTACCTTGGGCTCCCAGCCACGCGATATTCTGACCATCTTCATGGTGCAAGGGGCAGTGATTGGGGTAGTGGGCACCCTGTTGGGGGTGGCTGGTGGGGTGGGGTTGGCGCTTGAGGTGGAGACCCTGGTACCTGCCATTGAGCGGCTGCTGGATACCGAATTTCTCTCTGCCGAGGTCTACTACATCAGCACGGTTCCCTCCGACCTGCGCTGGGGAGATGTGGGGATGATTGCGGCGGTCTCGCTCGGCCTCAGTCTGTTGGCCACCATCTACCCGGCCTGGAAAGGCTCCCGGGTACAACCGGCAGAGTCGTTGCGTTATGAGTGAGCTCCCGATGGTACTACGCTGTGAAAATCTGTGTCGCAGCTTCGCCGAGGGGGGCAACCGGGTCACGGTGCTGGATGGGGTGAACCTTGCGTTGCAAGCTGGAGAGAAGCTGGCGATTGTCGGGGCCTCCGGGTCGGGCAAGTCGACCCTGCTCCATCTGCTGGGAGGGCTGGACCAGCCCAGTTCCGGTTCGGTTGCCGTACAGGGGGTCGATCTGGCAACCCTGTCGGAGAACCGCAAGAGTGCGCTACGTAACCAGTATCTCGGGTTTGTCTACCAGTTTCACCACCTGCTACCGGAGTTCAGTGCGCTGGAAAACGTCTCTCTACCCCTGCTGATGCGTCGTGCCCGTGGAGCACAACGCTACAATCGCAAGCAGGCACAGCAGCGGGCGGCCGAGATACTTACCCGTGTAGGATTGGAACACCGTCTCCACCACCGGCCTGCAGCCCTCTCCGGGGGGGAGCGACAACGTGCGGCAGTCGCCCGTGCGCTGGTCAACCACCCGGCACTGTTGCTGGCCGATGAGCCGACCGGAAACCTGGATCGGGTCAGTGCAGAACAGGTCTACCAGTTGATGCTGGAGCTCAATAGTGAGGTGGGTACCGCGCTGGTGCTGGTCACCCACGATACTGCGCTGGCAGCCAAAATGGATCGCACCCTGACACTGGTAGATGGCAGTTTGCAGAGCGCTGAATGAAGTGTGGTTGGAGTACTAGTCATGGCGCCCTGGCTCCTTCCCCATCGAGGGGGAAGGCTGGGATGGGGGTGGAATGCAAAATGGGCAGTCAGAGCCGTTTTCTGCGCTGTTTCCAACGCTGCTGTACATGCCAGATCCAGAATAGCTGCATACCGTAATAACCAATCAGAGCACTCACCACTGCATTAACGAAGCAGCCAAACAGAAAGGGGGCCCAGATCTGCGGCAGAATACCCTGTAGCCACTCCCACGAAGGCTCAAATTCGACCGAGATCAGTGGGGTGCCGAGCAGAGAGGAGCCCACCCAGTAGGCAAACCAGAATAGCGGGGGGATGGTCAGCGGATTGGTAAGCCACACCAGTCCCACCGAAACCGGCAGATTGACACTGAACAGAATCGCGGTAGCCGCAGCCATAATCATCTGAAAGGGGAGAGGAACCCACGCCATGAACAACCCCACTCCGAATGCCCCTGCAATCGAGCGGCGGTTCAGGTGCCAGAGATCGGCAGAGTGCAGAAAAGAGCCGAACATCTTCAGATGCTTGTGCTCCTTGAGCTTCTGATGGTCGGGCATATAGCGTTTGATCAGCTCTTTCGGCATGGGGGGGATTATCAGTTGTTTAGAAAGAAAATGCACCTCAAACTCTGGGGTTTTGAGTGTGGTTCAGACTCCCTCCCCCATGCAGGGGGGAGCTGGGTCGAGTTAGCCTAATAGGATCATGGACGGGGTTCACCAACAGGATAAAATCACGGCTACGCGAGATCTATCCTTATTCGTTAGGGTATGGCTTGACCATGACTCCATAATTCATATTCACTGATATCAATCTCGTTATTCCAGAATACGGCATAGCCGCCATTCTCTACTCTTACCGATTTGAATAATGCAATATTTTTTAATGGTGAAAACATTTCTTTGTTTAAAAGAGGAGAAACATCGTATTTTTTCTTTTCATTATTATTAAATTCAACCACTAAAGTGTAATCTTCAATTGCTAATACAGTCTTAACTTTTGGATATTTCATGTCTTACTCTAGAGGGGGGAGCTTATGGAAGTCCTGAGTTTTCCACATCTTTTTCATTTCACTTTTGTTGATTGACGCCCATTCGGTGACAAGTTTCTTTGCTCTATTGGGTAAATCACCTTCTATAAT
>CAYFNH010000044.1:0-19750 GCA_964344435.1 uncultured Piscirickettsiaceae bacterium
TGGCTCCATTAGCACATGGTACTATAAGTCACACATTTTTGATAAATAATGGTATATAAGTTTTGTAACAACTTTGTAACACTAATTATTCAACGATATCAGGCAATTACCTCAACACAGCGCCATTCCAGAAATTGATCCAGATCAATTCATGCACCAACTATAGGGGTATTGTATGTGTAATTTTCCGGAGTACTAGAACATCTCGAAATTGTCCATGGAGTCGTCACGCATCTGCCTGGCCTTGCGTAGCGCTTCCTCCTTGTCCTCACCATTCATGATGGCGTCATAGAGCACCTGTGCGTCCATCATCACGAAGTTTTCCCGCATCCTCTCCCGCAACAGATTCCACTCCGTTTCGACATGAACCCGAGCCGGATCACTCAGCAGCTCTGCGGTCTCACTGAGACTATTGCCGATGTGAGACAGTTGCTGCGAAACCCGGTCAAAATCCTGAAAGGTGACGATGGCTTCATCCAGTGTCCGGTTCAGTGAGTCGCACCCCGCATCCACGCGCTCCTCAATCTGTGCAAGCTCATCGCCGGAATCGAGGTCGTGCTGTTTATCCGTACCATCACTCTCATGTTCCCGGCGCCACTGCTGCAGTGACTCAACCTGCTGCCTCACCTCTGCAGCCACCCTCGCCTTCTGCGAGAGGCGATCGATCATCTCCCGAATGGAGTGGTCTCCCCCCGACATCGAGTGCTTGATCAACGCCACCGAGACCTTGAACATGGAAACTGTCTCCGTCACCTGTTGACGCATCTGCCGGTGCACCCGCTCCACCTCTTTCGCTGCAGCGGTAATCTTGCGATAGACCACAACGATGATTCCCGCCGACAGCAACACAATGCCCACTGCCAGCAACAGCATCTGGTTCCAGACCCGGTGGTAGTTGCGCTCTGCCTGAACAATGGCCTGCTGGCTGCTCTCGCGAGTGATCTCTGTAACCTCTCGAAGGTAAGCACCCACCTGCTCACGCGCAGGGATGGCCTCTTTCTGCATCAGATCCATCGCCTCTGCCCGGTCGGCATCACTCATCCCCTCTTCCTGCAAAATGAGCTCCAGCACCCGCTCCATGGCCGGTGTCCCCTGTTTGGCAAACTGCTGCAACTCATCCAGCGCAGCACGCTCACGCTCACTCAACTTCATTGCGTAGAGCTTTTCACGAGCCGCGAGAAAATCACCTGCATACTGGCTGAAACGGAGTTTCAGTTCATCGCGCTCAAAAGGGTCATCCTCATAATAGATCAGCGTCAGAATCAGACCACGCTCCCGTGAAGCGGCCAACATGGTCTGCGCCAGATCACTCTTGACCAGCTTCTCATCGACAATACTCTCCATACTGTTACGGATGGAGCGAATCTCGTTGAGCGCCAATCCTGCCTGCACCACCATCATCAACAGCAACAGAACAAAACCGATCAGCAGCGGCAAATTGGTTGATCTGGTATCTACAGTACTCACTCTTCCCCCTAACAAAAATGAGATTGACGGTTCTCGACCGTTTCATCTATTCTCCATGATATCCGGTCTATCCACAACGACAATGACAATTGGCCGAATTTAGAACAGGGGGGAATGTTTAGTGGCTACAACAATACTTGCGGTTGATGACTCCGAGTCACTTCGTGGTGCAATCCGCTATGCGGTTTGTGAAAAGGGGGGATACGAACTCAAGGAGGCGGAGGATGGCAAGCATGCACTGGGGGTCATTGAGCTGTTTCGCAACAACACAGGGAACACCTTCGATCTGCTTCTGGTAGATGTCAACATGCCGGTGATGAACGGTTTCGAGCTGGTGGAGCAGGTGCGGGAGATGCCCGACTACCGCTTCACCCCAATCCTCTTTCTCACCACCGAGGGTTCGGATCAGGCCAAGCAGCGTGGCCGTGACCTGCACGCCACCGGCTGGGTCAACAAGCCCTTCAGCCCGGAAAAACTGCTGAGTATTGTTGAGCGGGTGCTGCAGAAGTAGCCAGCGCAATCCAGCAAGCCGCGGCAGAGCGCGGCAACCGAAATTAGATGAACGGGGTCACCATTCAGGTCAACGGTGTGGTACAGGGGGTCGGGTTTCGCCCCACCGTCTGGCAGATTGCACATCAACTTGGCCTCAGCGGCTCGATCTGGAACGGGGCCAACGGGGTCACCATTGAACTCTGGGGAGAGGAAGCAGCACTGCAACAGTTTCAGCAGCAGCTGCAACAGAACCCGCCCCCACTGGCCATCATCGAGCAACTCACTCGCTCCCCACTCAGTGGCAATGCACCGGATGGGTTCACCATCATCCCGAGTCGGGCGGGCCACATCACCACCCGGGTTGCCGCCGATGCCGCCACCTGCCCCGCCTGTCTGGAGGATATCCGCAACCCCAACAACCGCCGCTATCACTACCCCTTCACCAACTGTACCCACTGTGGCCCCCGGCTCTCCATCATCCGTGCCATCCCCTACGACCGCCCCAACACCTCAATGGCCCCGTTCACCATGTGCTCACACTGCCAGCAGGAGTATGAGGACCCGGCGGATCGACGCTTTCATGCCCAGCCCAACTGCTGCCCGGAATGCGGCCCTGAACTGTGGCTGGAAAATCCACAGCAGCAACGACTGCAAGGAGACCCGATCGAACAGGCAGCCCGGCTGATCCGCGCAGGCCATATTGTCGCCATCAAGGGGATTGGTGGCATCCACCTCGCCTGTGATGCCACCAACGAAGCAGCCGTTCGTACACTGCGCCAACGCAAGAGACGCCCCACCAAGGCGCTGGCCGTAATGGCCGGGACCTTGTCACAGGTACAAGAGTATGCCCAGGTCTCCGACGGCGAGGCAGAACAGCTGCAGAGCAGTGCTGCACCCATTGTCATTCTGGAGAGAGGAGAGAAGCCACTCGCCCCTTCCATCGCCCCGCTGCAACAGAGTATCGGCATCATGCTCCCCTACTCTCCCCTGCACCATCTGCTGATGGAATGCCTGCAGCGCCCCATGGTGCTGACCTCCGGAAACCGTAGCGGAGAACCCCAATGTATCAGCAACCAGGATGCACGCAAGGATCTTGCTTCGATAGCTGACTACTGGCTGTTGCATGACCGGGACATCATCAACCGGGTGGATGACTCGGTGGTACGCTTTGCCAACCACCGCCCCCGTACCCTTCGCCAGGGGCGCGGTTATGCCCCCACCAACCTCCCGCTACCGGATGGCTTCGAGAACGCTCCTGCCCTGCTGGCCATGGGGGGGGAGTTGAAGAACAGTTTTGCACTGCTGCGTGAAACCGGTGTAGTCTGTTCCCAATATATCGGTGACCTGGAAGAGTCGGCGACCCTGCAGGCGTATCAACAGACGCACACGCTCTTTCAACAACTGTTTGACCACCACCCAGCGGCCATTGTGGTGGATGCCCACCCGGACTATCTATCCTCACAACTGGGACAGCAACAGGCACTGCAGCAACAACTCCCTCTGATCAAGGTACAGCACCACCATGCCCATATCGCCTCGGTGATGTTCGAGCACCAGCTCCCCCTGAATACCTCTCCCGTGCTGGGCATTGCACTGGATGGGCTGGGCTATGGAGAGGCGGGAGAAATCTGGGGGGGAGAGTTCCTGCTGGCCGACTACCAACACTATCGACGGTCAGGCCATTTTGCCCCCGTGGCGATGATCGGTGGCAACCGTGCCAGCCATGAACCCTGGCGCAATACCCTCGCCCACCTGCTCGCCGCCATCGGTCTGCCTGCTCTGCTTTCTCAATATCCCGAGCTGGAGCTGACCCGATACCTGCAACAGAAGCCACTCGACACCCTCCAGCAGATGGTAGCGCGTAACCTCAACACCCCACTCGCCTCCTCTTGTGGACGCCTGATGGATGCCGTGGCCGCCGCCATTGGCCTGCAGCGTGAACAGATCGGGTTTGAGGGAGAGGCCGCCATCGCCCTGGAGGCGTTGGCCCAAAACCACCCCAACCAACCCGGTTACCCCTTTACCATCGAAACTACAAACCGGGGATTACAGCTCAGCTGGCAACCGCTGTGGCAGGCGATACTGGATGACCTGGTTGAAGAGACCCCTGCCGGGCTGATTGCCGCCCGTTTTCATCAAGGGTTGGTTGAGGCGGTCTCCACCCTGGCCGACAGGCTCTGCAAAACCCATCAGCTGGAGACAGTGGTACTGGGAGGGGGGGTATTTCAAAACCGGATTCTGCTGGAGGGGGTCACCAACACCTTGCACCAGCAGGGCTACCAGGTATTAAGCAGCAGTGCTCTCCCGGCCAACGACCAGGGCATCGCCGTGGGACAGTGTGCCGTTGCGGCCGCCAGCCTCAAATAATCAGAGCCAGCTCGGCTGTCCGTAACTTCTCAATATATCCAGGCAGCAACTCCTTCCCCCTCAATGAGGAAGGAACTTTGAGCTGCCTGAACTTATTGAGCATGGATAGATTGTTTTATAGTCCATAATAATATACGCTACATTGAACAGCGACTATAAAAATGGACACAAAAACAAGTAAAACTCAACTGGATCTGATGATGCCGATTCCGGTCAGGCGGGCTCTGCGCAAGCTTGGCCAGGATATCCGTGATGCTAGGCTCAGGCGGCGCATCCCCACGGCCGTTATGGCAGAACGGGCCTCTATTAGTCGAACCACGTTAAACAAGATAGAGAAGGGTGATTCCGGCGTTTCGCTCGGTAACTACGCCAATGTGCTCTTTGTTTTGGGGATAGCAGAACGGTTGGGCGACCTGGCGGACGTCAGAACGGATGAGGTGGGTCTGGAGCTGGAAGAGGAACGCTTGCCGCAACGTATCCGCAAGCCACGCCGGACTGGGCAGAAGAGCAATCCAGGCTGATGGAAACAGAAGTGCTTGTCTATGTGGATATTGGCAATACGCCGCATTTGGCAGGACGTTTGTGGGCGCGCGTGCGCAAGGGCAGAGAAAGCGCCACCTTCGAATATGATGCGGACTGGCTCGCGCATGCAAACCGTTTCGCTCTGGAGCCGGCCCTCACGCTTGACCCAGGCCCCTTTCATACTACTTCAGGTAGACCCCTGTTTGGCGCCCTTGGCGACTCCGCTCCAGATCGCTGGGGGCGAGTTCTAATGCGCCGGGCTGAACGGAGACGCGCTGAGCGAATGGGTGAGACACCACGCACTTTGATGGAAATCGACTATCTGCTCGGGGTTGATGATGAAGCCCGTCAGGGCGCCTTACGCTTTGCCAGTCAGGAGGGAGGCCCATTTCTTGCCGAACATGAAGCAGCACGCATACCACCTCTGATTGATTTGCCACAACTGCTATCGGCAGCGGAACATGTCGTTGATGATACGGATAGCGACGAGGATTTACGCCTGCTGTTGGCCCCTGGCTCCTCATTGGGTGGCGCTCGCCCGAAGGCTTCTGTCAGGGACCGGGACGGGCATCTCGCCATCGCCAAGTTCCCGCACAAGGATGATGAAATCAATGCGGTTCTCTGGGAAGGAGTTGCCCTCCGCCTTGCAGGAAAGGCTGGCATCCCTGTTCCCGACTGGCGAATTGAACATGTGTTGAACAGGCCGGTACTGCTTTTGCGTCGTTTCGACCGAGTGCAAGGCGAGCGCATCCCGTTTCTTTCAGCCATGAGCATGCTCGGGGCCAGTGACAACGAGTCACGCAGTTATCTCGAGTTTGTTGATGCACTGCGCCGGTATGGTGCCAGCCCGAATCAGGATATGCATGAGCTGTGGCGACGCATCGTTTTCAATATTCTGATCTCCAACACCGATGATCATTTACGGAATCACGCTTTCCTCTATACCGATCCGGATGGTTGGCGATTGGCTCCAGCCTACGACCTCAATCCGGTGCCAACGGATATCAAACCACGCATTCTGACAACAGCCATTGACCTTGATGACTGTGCAGCCTCACTGGATCTAGCGATGAGCGTAGCGGGATATTTTGAACTGGATGAAAACAAGGCACACGTGATTGCTGCCGAAGTCGGGATGGCCGTGAGCACCTGGCGTGAAGAGGCCACTCGACTAGGTTTGACGCCATCCGAGATCGATCGCATGGCCTCGGCCTTTGAACATGAGGATTTGAAAGCAGCGCTTTCTCTTTCTTGAATATCGGGGATGGCTGCTGTGGAGACCACAAGATCCATCAGCGCTGTGTCGGTAGGCCATCTCTGTTCCACTGTGTCATCCCACCAGCTACCACATGTACCTCAGTAAACCCCTGCTGCACCAGCAGCAGAGCCGCCCTGACGGAGCGCCGATCTGTCGTGCAGACCAGCATAATGGAGCGCTCACGCCACGACTCCAGCTCTTCCAGTCGTTGTTTCAGATCCTCCAGCGGGATGTTGAGTGCATTGTGAATATGGCCCAGTTCTCCATCGAAGTCTGCCTCGGTTCGGACATCAAGCACCAGTGGCGGGTGGGTATCCTTCAGCTGTTCGCTCAACTCCGCAATAGAGATCTGCTTTCCCTGCCGCACTCTCGCCACCAGGCGAGGGAGTAGCATGACCACCGCGAGCAGTGCCAGCGCAATCAGGCCATTCTGTACCATCGATGCCCCACCACTGGCCGCCTCCTTGCCGGCATATCCAAGCCAGGTGTAGGCGATCGCCCCTGGAATCATGAAGAGCCAGGTGGCGATCAGATAGGTCCAGAATGGAATGCGGGTCAGCCCCAGGGCGTAGTTGAGCAGATTGAAGGGGAACAGCGGAACCAGACGGACAAAGGCGATAAAGCGCCACCCCTCCGCCTCCACCCCGGAGATCAACTGCATCATGCGACGCCCGGCACGCTGCGCCACCCAGTCAGAGACCAGTGTGCGGGCCGCCAGGAAGGAGAGACCCGCTCCGATGGTGGCCCCGGTCAGGTTGTAGAGGGTGCCCCAAACCGGGCCAAACAGCGCCCCTCCAACCAGCGTCAATACTGAACCGGGGAGAAAGAGGACTGTCGCCACTGCATAGAGCGCGATGAAGAGCAGCGGTGCCGCCCCCCCTGCATCGGCCAGCCACTGCTCCAGTTGTGCACCATCCAATTGCTCACGATAGAGGAAGGCGACCGCAATGGCGGCAACCAGCAGTACCCCGAGGAGGATTCGGAAAAGACCCTGCCGCTTCATTCGACCGACTCCGACTTCTCCCAGCGGCGGCTATTGATCGCATAGCGGGAGATCTTCCCCCGAAACGGCAACCAGAGCATGCCCGGTAGCTGGTTGACCTCGCTCGGCTCACGGTAGTGGTCGATCCCGAGGGTCATCCCCTCATGGCCCCCTCGAGGCTGGTCGATGTAGGTGCCGAAGAGACGGTCCCAGAGCGAGAGATTGAAACCGAAGTTGGAGTTGGCCTCATCCTCCTCAATGGAGTGGTGAACGCGGTGCATATCCGGGGTCACCACCAGCCAGCGCAGTACCCGGTCACCCCCTTCAGGCAGATGGATGTTGCCATGGTTGAACATTGCCATCGCATTGAGGATCACCTCGAAGATCACGACCGCGACCAGGGGCGGCCCCAGCAGTACAATGGTGGCAAACTTGATCAACATCGAGAGGATGATCTCGATCGGGTGGAAGCGGGCACCGGTGGTGACATCGTAGTCGAGGTCGGCATGGTGAACCCGATGCAGCCGCCACAACAGCGGGATGGCGTGGACCATGACATGCTGTACCCAGATAACAAAATCCATTGCCACCACTGCGATGACCACTTTTCCCATCGCCGAGACCTCATCACAGCGGTTGAGCACTCCCCACCCCTCCTCTGCTGCGGCAGCCGCCACCCCAACCGCCGCCAGCGGGAAGAGGAGCCGCAGTACTACCGTATTGAGTGCGACCAAGCCGAGGTTGTTACTCCAGCGCACCCTCCGTGTCAGCAGTCGCTCTCTGCGCGGAGCCTTGGCCTCCCAGATGGCGATCAAGGCAAACACTCCCAGAAAGAAGGAGAGCCGAATGGTTGGCTCATTGACCATTATCCACTGTTCAAAATTCATTCTGTTTCCTCAGCTATACAGCATTGCATAAGTTTGTTCATACCGCGATTGTATTCATCCTTTCAGACACTGAACATCCCCTGATCAACCCCATCTGGATGGCCAATTAGAGACAGATACAGGCTGAGTCCCGCTGCTCTTGAACAACAATGTAAAATCAATCAATCTATGATATACTTGAACACTATCATTTACACCCGTTTACAGAGTTCGACTGTCAGATGATCTTTACCGGCAAGAGCTTTTTCAAATTCTCCTATCTGCAGGCCAAAAAAGCGTGTAGCCGTCGCGTGCATCACAAACAGGCTGATGAGGCGCACTTTCGCGATGAGGAGATCAATCTCGACAAGCTGGGCATTGCCGGACAGATTGCCAACGCCTTTATCCACTCTCCCCTCTCTCCCCTGTTCTTCTTTCTGATGCTGGCCATCGGCATCTATGGCCTATTCAGCACCCCGCGACAGGAAGATCCACAGATCTCGGTGCCGATGATCGATATTCTCTTTCAGCACCCCGGAGCCACTCCGCAGGAGGTCGCTGCCCTCACCATAGACCCATTCGAACGGGTATTGAGCGAGATCCCCCAGCTGAAGCATGTCTACTCGATGAGTGACCATGAACATGGCCTGATCACGCTGGAGTTTGAGGTGGGTGAGCCGATGGGCCCCTCTCTGGTGCAGGTACACAGCAAGATCGCCTCCAACCTGCAGCTGCTCCCCCCCGGGGTGGAACCACCAACGGTCAAGCCCAAGGAGGTGGATGATGTTCCGGTAGTCACCCTCACCCTCTGGTCCGAGGCGGTGGATGACGAGATCTTGCGTACCCTTGCCGTCGACCTGCTGCAACATTTCAAACAGCTGCCGATGACCGGTACCGGCTTTGTGGTGGGGGGGCGACAGCGGCAGATTCGAGTGGAGGTGGAACCGGGACGTCTGGAGGGGTATGGGATCAGCCTCGGGCAGATCGCAATGACCCTCAAGGGATTCAACAGCAGCATGACCGTGGGTTCACTGGAGCGCGACGGCCGCTACAGCTTTGTCAAATCAGGGGGCTTTCTACAGAGCCGTAGTGATGTGGAGAGCCTGGTGGTGGGGCAACATCAGGGGGCTCCGGTCTTCCTGCATGACATCGCCCGGGTGATCGAAGGGCCGGAGGAGACCCGTTCACTGGTTCTGCACAGCAACGGTGCAGCCCATCCCGACCCTGCACAGCGCAGGGTGACCGATGCTGCCGCCGTCACCATCGCCCTCGCCAAACAGGCCAACACCAACGGGGTTGAGGTGGTCAACCAGATACTGGCCGAACTGGAGCAGCTGAAAGGGTACAAGATTCCAGAAAATGTATCGGTAACGGTCAGCCGCGACTACGGCAAGACTGCCAACGACAAGGTCAACGGACTGCTCTTCAAACTGCTGGTGGCCACCGCTGCGGTCACCCTGCTGGTCTGGCTCAGTCTGGGGCTCACCCCCTCCATCGTGGTGCTGCTCACCATACCGGTAATTCTGGTGACTACCGTCTTTATTGCAATGCTGCTGGGCTACACCATCGACCGGGTGAGCCTGTTTGCGTTGATCTTTGCCATTGGCATTCTGGTCGATGATGCCATTGTGGTGGTAGAGAACATCTACCGCCGCTGGTTGCGTGCCGGCAAGATGTCGACCCAGATTGCGGTAGATGCCGTTCGCGAGGTGGGTAATCCAACCATTCTCGCCACCTATACCGTGGTGGCTGCTCTGGTACCGATGGGGTTTGTGCGTGGCATGATGGGCCCCTACATGGAGCCGATTCCGGTACTGGGCTCGGTCGCCATGCTGCTCTCACTGTTCTCGGCGCTGATCTTTGTCCCCTGGTTGGCGATGCGTATGCGCCCACCGATGGCCCATCTGCAGAAGATGGAGGCGCGAGAAAAGCGGCTGGACTCAAGCCTGGACACCTTCTTCCATCGTGCCCTCTGTGCCCTGATGACCAACCCACTCCACAGCTGGGGCTTCATGCTGCTGCTGGTTCTCGGTTTTGCCGCTTCGATGTACATGTTCTACAACAAGTCGGTAACGGTAAAGATGCTGCCATTCGACAACAAACCGACGCTGAGTGTGGTCATTGACCTGCCCGATGGAACCGCCCTGCCCGAGACCGCCAACCTCACCCGCAAACTGGCCCGACAACTGCAATCCGTACCCGAGGTACTCTCTCTGCAGAGCTACATCGGTAACGCTCAGCCGTTCGACTTCAACGGCCTGGTACGCCACTACTATATGCGCACCATGCCGTGGCAGGCCGACATCGCCATTCAGCTGCTGGACAAACGAGAGCGTAAGCGCAGCAGCCATGAGATCGCCTCGGCCATCCGCACTCAGTTAACTCCGCTGGTTCGTGCCCATAACGCCACCCTGACCGTAGTGGAGATGCCACCGGGACCACCGGTATTGCAAACCCTGGTCGCGGAAATTCATGGCCCCGATGCAGAGACCCGGCGCAAGGTTGCCTCCGATATGACCCGACTGTTCCGGGAGTCGGAGCTGGTGACCGATGTCGATAACTTCATGCGTAGCGAAGATTACTACTGGAACTTCAAGGTCGATGTGCAGAAGGCGGCCCGCCAAGGGGTCTCGGTTGCCACCATCAACCAGCATCTGGCGATGGCGATGGGACAGTTCAAGGTGGTGGATCTGAAACAGCCGGGGGTTCAGGAACCCACCTGGATCACCCTGTTTGTACCCCTGCAGAAGCGGGCACAGCTACCCAACCTCAACAACATGCCGATCTCCACCATGGATGGGCGCACCATCGCCCTCTCGGAGCTGGGCCACTTCGAGCGCCTGCCACGCCAGCAGATGATCTTCCACAAGGATCTGCGGGAGGTTGAGTTTGTAGTAGGCGATACCACCGGCGCCTACGCTGCCCCCATCTACGCCATGCTCGATGTCGAGCAGCGGCTGCAGGGGTACCGCACTCCTGACGGTGTTTCGCTGCAGCCCCACTATACCGCTGCACCGGAGAGTGACCGCCACTCTGCCTTTGAGTGGAGTGGAGAATGGACGGTTACCTTCGAGACCTTCCGTGACCTGGGTACCGCCTTCATGGTCGCACTCATTGCCATCTACATGCTGGTGGTGTGGCAATTTGGCAACTTTCTGATCCCCGCCATCATCATGGCCCCGATTCCACTCACCCTGCTCGGGATCATTCCCGGGCACTGGATGCTGGGGGCCGACTTCACCGCCACCTCGATGATTGGCTGGATTGCACTTGCCGGCATCATCGTGCGCAACTCGATCCTGCTGGTGGACTTCACCATTCATCAGGTACATCAGGGAGAGGAGTTGGTAGAAGCGGTGATCATGGCGGTCAAGGCACGAACCCGGCCCATCCTGATTACCGCTCTGGCACTGGTGCTCGGGGCTTCGGTGATCATCACCGATCCGATCTTTCAGGGGATGGCGATCTCGCTGCTGTTCGGGGTCTTTGTCTCCACCCTGCTGACCCTGTTTGTGATTCCACTCGGCTGCGTCAGCCTGGGACAACAGATCTTCATGGAGAGCAAGGAGTAGCCACCTATCTTCTCGTGACCTGCAAAAACATCACTCTTATCCATCACAATATTGATTGAACTTATAATAACTCCTCAATAAAACACGTAACTCAAATCTCCTTCCCCATTGAGGGGGAAGGTAGGGATGGGAGTAGTGTGTCAGATCAAGCACTTTATCCCTTCGGAACGCCCTTGGGCGGTAACCCCCACCCCAACCCTCCCCCTGATAGAGGGGAGGGAGTTTTTGGCTGAGTTTTGTGGGTAATCAGGATGCTTTATACCAAGGAGTGACTACGAGGAATAGCCCGCGCTGTCGAAGAGCTGCGCAATGGCAGCAAAGGTCTGCTCAATCTCCTGTTGCAGGTCGTCAATGGCAGCGGCATCTACCCGTCCCCGCTGCAGCAGCTGCGCCTCGGCCTGTCTTGCCGACTCGGACAACGCATTGGCAGCAATGGTGGCGGCAACCCCCTTGAGCGAGTGGACCGCCTTGCGACTCTCCTCCTGATCCCCCTGCTCCAGCAGCGCAACAAAGTGTTCCACAAAGCCCCGCTTCTCACTGACAAAGTTTTCCAGTACTCGCAGGTAGATCTCCCGTTTTCCCATCACCCGCTTCAAGCCTTCCGCCACCGCCAGTCCGGGCAGGCTCTGCGGCCACTCATCACCACTACCTTCTGAAGCCTCATCTGCCTCTTCCATGGTTGCTTCAACCGTCTCTGCGGGCGCCAATTCAGTGGGCTTACTGGTTTCGGTTTCCGGCAACCAGCGCAGCAGGGTACGATAGATCTGCTCTATTTCCAGTGGTTTGACCAGATAGTCATCCATCCCCACCTCCAGCGCCTGTTCACGGTCACGCCTGGTCGCGTTGGCTGTCATCGCGACAATGGGGAGCTCTGTTGCGGAGCGGAAACGACGTATGGTCCGGGTTGCCTCATAGCCATCCATCTCCGGCATCTGCACATCCATCAGCACCAGATCAAACTGATCTCTGGAGACCAGTGCCACCGCCTCCAGTCCATTGTTGGCAATGGTGACCTCGATGCCAGCCTCTTTCAGCACCTCCTGTGCCACGATCTGGTTGGTCACATTGTCCTCTACCAGCAGAATCTTTCTGCCTCGCAATATTGCCATGGCGCGTTGCTGCTCGCCGATCCGACCCGTTGCGGTTGACTGCTCACCTGTGAGCAGACTCTGCAACTGGCTGAGCAGCAGGGTTGGATGGAACGGCTTGTCGATCCAGCCATCCCACTTCAGATCCGCTGCGGCTCGATCGAGCTCATCCCGCAGGAATGGACTTCCCACCCCCACCAGCAGAGGTCGATCAGCATCTTCAAGCGCCTCGAGGCTGCGAAGCAATTCCACTTCTTTGCTGGCTGACGGCCCCAGGCCAAGCAACAGCATTCGGTAGGGCCGTTGTTCAGTAGTAGCACGACTCACTGCCTCGAGTGCCGCCTCTGCGCTGGCCTCCACACTCACCTCTGCCGTGGTTGCACGCTGTATGGTTTGTTCGATCACCTGTCGGGCATAGGGATGCGCATCCACCACCAGCAGACGCTCACCCGCCAGGGCATGACCGGGTTGATGCGCTGGGGTTGTGGTCTCGGCAAGCGCAAACGGTAAAGTAAAATGGAAGGTGGCGCCGTTGTCCGGCACACTCTCCACCTCGATCTCCCCGCCCATCTTGTCCACCAACTCCCGGCAGATCGCCAGCCCCAAACCGGTACCCCCATATTTGCGCGTGGTCGAGCTATCGGCCTGGCTAAAGGATTGGAACAGTCTGCGCTGATGCGCCTCACTGATGCCAATCCCGCTATCTTGCACTCTGAACTCGACCTCCACGCTCTGCTCATCCTGTTTCACCACCCGGGCAATGACGACCACCTCCCCCTCTGCAGTGAACTTGATTGCGTTATTGAGCAGATTGAGCAACACCTGTTGCAGGCGCAGCGGGTCTCCCAGCAAAACCGGAGGAAGATCCGTATCCACATCAAACAACAGCTCCAGCCGTGACTCGAATGCCTTGAGCAGGGTTACGTCAGCCAGGCGGGTAAACACCTCTTCCAGCCGGAAATGGATCTGCTCGATCTCCATCTGCCCCGCCTCGATCTTGGAGAAGTCGAGAATATCGTTGATGATCTGCAGCAGTGATCCGGCAGAGGAGTTGATCTTCCTCATCAGCTCGCGCTCCCGAGGCGCGAGTTCACCCTTCAACAGCAGTTGAGCCAAACCGAGGATACCGTTCATCGGGGTGCGAATCTCGTGGCTCATGTTTGCCAGAAAGAGACTTTTTGCCTCATTGGCCTGCTCCGCCTCCAGTTTCGCCTCCTGCAGCTGATGCGTTCTGGCGATTACCTGCTGTTCAAGATTTTCACGATATCCGGCAAGTTTACGGTCACGTTCTCCAATCTGGCTGAGCATCTCATTAAACCCGTGGGAGAGCTGGCTCAACTCAGCAATCTCGGATTGGGGGGCTCGACCGGAGAAGTCCTCACTCTCGGAGATATAACGCATCAACCCACTCAGCTCCCTCACCGGGTCGAGTACCGAGTGAGCCAACCGGGCCAGAACTCTCTGTGCCACCCATAGCCCTGCAACAATGGTAAACAGGGCCAGCAGCAGCTGTTGCAATACCGCACGCCGGAGTGAGGCAGGACTAACCTCCATACGCAGCACCCCACGCTGCACGCCATCATGGAGTACCCGGGTATGCAGGATAATTCGGTTGAAACCAATGGTGCTCTCCTGCCCAATCGACTCCAGCTTTGCGGGGAGCTGTTTGTTGCAGAGCTCATCACTGCGTTGGTAGCGGGCAAACGATTCACCATCATCGCCATATAGCGCTACGCAGATGGTATCCGGCATATGGCGCATGGAAAAAAGCAGCTCCTCGGCACTCTGCCTGTCTCCAAACATCAGACTTGCACTGGCGTTGTCTGCAATGGCCTCCCCCTGTGCCCGGTTACTCTCGACTAGGGCATCGAATTGAAACATGATACTGGCTACAAGCAGCACCGTAATCACAATACCCAGTACGGCCAGTACCGTAGCATGGTTGATCCGCAACAGGCGGTTTGCCAGCCCGATCTGTGGCAACGGCTGATTCACTGTTCCACCCGCCTTGCCAGACGCAGCAGCTTGGAGCTGACCCGCAAGTGACTCTGCCTGGCCACGGCAAGATTGACATCAAACTGTACCTTGTCGCTCTCGGTCTGCAGATTGATCATCACCCCGGCTTCAAAGGCACCTGCACTATCGGCCACGGTCAATACCGGCAGCCCCTCGACCCTCTTCAACACCTGACTGATTCGATCTCCGGCCAGCGGGGTCACAAAGACCAGATCACACCCCTCAATTTCCTTCACCGTCTTGATGATGCGAGTCTGAATGGTACGTTGACGCAGCTGCTTTTTGGCAATCTGCTCAAGGTAACTGCCAAACGGATTGGAACCAAACACACAGAGCTGGAAATCACCGTGCTCAACCGGCCACTGGGTAAACGACGCAAAGTTGTAGAGATAGGCCGCCTTGAGTCGATACTCGGGCACCTCAGCTGAGACAGAAATGACGTGCAGACAGAGCACAAGGGAGAGGAGCGCCTGGCTGATGCGCCTTCTCCATTGCAATGGTGTACTGACCCCGGTTCGTTTCACGCTGACCTGCAAGCTTTTACCCTAACCCCAAAAGCTAGAATTATACGCTTGGCAAGCTACAGATACAGCCGAAAATAATGGGTTAGAAGTGGTAGCGTGCCTCAACAAAGAGATTGCGTTCGGGGAGGGGGAGGTCACCACGGGTATTGCCTCCGGTATACTCCATCGCATCATCGTCGAACAGGTTGCGAATTGATACAGCCAACTCCCACTCTTTCAACCCATCATAACGAATAGTGCTATCTACAATGAAGTTATTATCTAGATCGGGCCGAGGATCTGGAGTGGTATCTCCTGAATAATTTCTTCTACGATCCGCTATCCAATTTGCTTGAGTATTCAGATTCCAATCTGGTTTATACCGCCAATCCATACGCAGATAGGCATCCTTATAGGGTTCATACAACTTGCGTGATGCATTATTGTCCGGTTCTCGAGCGGTTATATTTCCTGTAAACCTAAGATCTTCGTCAGGTTGCCAAGTACCCTCTATTTCAATTCCACGCGTAGTGTGTTTATCCCCTCCCCAATACCCGGTACTGCCAGAGCGGGACATATTCTCTATCTCAAATACAAACAGGTTGCTACCCAAAGTCAACTGCTCGGATGCCTTCCAGGTAAATGCCAACTCATAGGTTTTTGTCTCTTCTGCCAAACCGGTTGGGGTATTTGAATCATGAGGATCATACATTTCCCGGAATGTTAATGGACGGTACCCCTCCCCATACATCAACTTGGAGATCAATCGATCGGTAGTCTGCCAGACCAGTGCAGCACGCGCATTGGAGGTATTGCCAAAATCATTATAGCGATCCCATCGATTGCCTACGGTCAGCTCCCAGTCCGTGTTGATCTGCCATACATCCTGCACAAATAGCGAGTAGGTGGTACGAGAATGAGCGGTAACAAACGGAGTGGTATCGACCACGCCATCATTCAAATCCAATATATCATCCAGGTTTTGATAACTAATACCGCCTCCGATGCGAAGGGCATGACCAGTATAACCAGAATAGAGACCACTAACCTCAGACTTCAACAACTGTTCAGTTGCACCCTCCTGATTCAAGTGGTCAGTTTCCTGAAAGCCATCTCCTGAGTCATACTTCAGCTGCTGATAGCGAATCTCAGAGTCCAATCCCCAATCTTCCCTGTGGTTAAGATCCTTGTAAAGCCAGCTCAGATTAAGCCGCTGCGTATCCCCCTCCGCTGTGTTGTCATACAGAGGTCTACCGGTCATTCCAATCTCCACTCCATTCTGGTGGGTATAGTCTGCCTGCAACCGCCATAGTTCACTGGCAAGATAACCACGCAGATCCAAGTGATTCCAAGCCAGCCCCAAGCTTCTATCATCCCCACTAGTATTCAAGTCTGGATCGTGGACAGGATTGTGACCCTCCGTACTCGAAAACCCACCGGTCATCCCCACCTCATAGCCATTCCACTGGGTACCGTGCTGAACCCAGCTCTCGGCAGTGTCAAATGAGCCGACCCGAACCCCCGCCTCGGATTTTTCAATCTTGCCGGCGGTCTTGGTGATGATATTGATGACACCGGCACTGGCATTGGCCTCGTAGAGTGCCGAACCGGGACCACGGACAATCTCGATACGCTCCACTGCGCTTACCGGCAACCCCTTCCAGAACTGATCCTGCGGCCAAGCGGAGGCGTGGCTGCGCATCGATTGGCCATTGACCATCAACAGGGTCTGGTTGGTGTTGGCACCGCGAATATGGACAAACGGGCTGTAGCCCATGCGGTTGAAACGGACATGGATACCGGGCACCATCTCCAGCGCCTCGATGGCATTGGTGTAGCCGGTCTTTTTCAGGTCGTCGGCAGTAATCAGGGTGACCACTGCTGGGGCCTTGCTGAGTGCCTTTTTGGTGCCGGTGGCGATCTCCACCTCGACCTCCATCAACTCCTCGAGACTGAGTTCGAACAGGTCACCACTCGGCTCTGCTGCGCTCAGTGTCGTCGCGGCAACAGCAGCAATCGCAAACGTTAATATCCTCCCCACCATAGCGTGTATCCCACCCCTTATTCTATAAACTATTGTAATTAAAATTTATTGGATAATACCTGAAGGCAACTTCTTCGTTCAAGCAAAACTAGTCGGTGGTGTTACCCGAAAATTATAAAAATAACGATAGCTATTCAGATCACCCCTGAAATTCGTCAGATCAAGGCAGAAAATGTGAGGGAACCCCTGAACAAGTCATGAGCAAATGCCTAACGCCTGTAGCGCCCAATATCTTCGTTGAAGATCTTGCTAATAGCCTGCTATTGGCTGCGATCTCCGCCTTGATCTTGAACGCTACAGACGCGATTCAAATTACTCAGACTTATTCAGAGGTTCCCGAGTTTACAAGTGTAAATGACCATTTTCTAACACCGATATGGCGGATTTCAGGGGTGAGCTGAAAGCTATCAGTTGAGCTGGTCTTCATAAACCACAATATCCGCCTCCTCACGCAGCCGGGCAATATAGCTCTGATAGTGGCTGGCGAGGTTACGGTCGGAGAGCTGACGACGCAACTGCTCCTGCTCGGACTCGGACAGTGCTGCCAGTGCCCCCTCCTTCACCGCAGTGAGCTCGATCAGCACGTAGTCACCACTCCGCAGTGCCACCCCATCATAGTGTGGTGAGGCCTCTTTTTCCGCGGACCACTTCATCGCAAACAGCTGTTTCACCACCTGCGGTGAGAGGGAGCGCTCCTCCCGGGTGATCTCTTGCAGTTCGCTCCACTCCAACGCACTCTCGGTGGCCACTTGTTGCACCGAGACCGTACCTTGCTGCAGTCGCCGCAACAGACTCTGTCCCTGCTCTCCAGCCGTAGCAGCCGCACGCTGCTTCAGCACGGCCTCAACCACCTCATCACGTACATCCGCCAAAGGCTTGCGGCTGGCGGGCTTGTGTTCGTACAACCGCACGATGACCATATGGTCGTCGCTCAATTCAATGGGGTCACTGTTCTTGCCCTCTTTCAACACCAGATCAGAGAATGCTGCCTGTACCACAGCCGGATTACGCGTCACCTCCGAGCTCCCTCCCTGTCGACCAAACAGTGCACTCTGCTGCACCTTGATCTCTACCGCTGCAGCCGCCCCCAGCAGTGAATCCGGCTCTTCATAGGCGATATTGGAGAGGGTTTCGGAGAGTTCGTAGAAGAGCTCCTCCGCCTTTCTACGCTTGAGTTCACCACTCAACTCCGCCTCCGCATCCGCAAACGAACGCATCTCCTCGGCCTGGATCTCGTGCAGACGAATCAGGTGATAACCAAACTGGGTACGAATCGGGGCAGAGGTCTCCTCCACCGCCATATTGAAGACCGCCTCATCAAATTCCGGCACCATAATCCCGCGCGGGAAGAAGCCCAGATCCCCTCCGGCACCTGCCGACCCGGGGTCATCGGAGTACGCTTTGGCCAGCGCTTCGAAGGATTCTCCTGCCGCCAGCTTCTCTTCCACCTCCTTGAGACGCGACTCCACCTGCTGGATCTGCGCCTCGTCTGCCCCCTCCGGCAGCTCAATCAGGATGTGGCTGGCACGACGCTCCTCCTCTGCCACCAGGCTCTCCTTGCGCTGCTGGTAGAGTTTTTCCACTTCCCCCTTGTCAACGGAAACTCCCTCTGCGAGCTGAGCCGTCGAGAGCTCGACATACTCCACCGAGACCTGCTCCGGAATCTGGTAGCGCCGGGTCTGTTGCTCATAGTGCGTATTGATCTCTTCCTCACTGACACTGTGATCCTTCAGACGTTCGACCTCGGCAGGAATGGTGAGCAGACGCACCGAGCGCAGCTGTTGCTGCAGGCGCACCGCCTCACTCAGTTCATGGTCGGTCACATAGGAGGCCTGGCGGAATCCGGTCAACAATTGAGACTGCATGATATCGCTGCGCAGACTGTTCTCGAAGAAGGGCTTGCTCATCCCCTGCGAGGCCAGCACCTGCTCATAGAGCGCGGGGCTGAATACACCATCCTGCTGAAAGGCCCCCACCTGCTGCAGCTGGGAGAAGAGGATGGCGTCGTTGATGCGAAAGCCATCGGCCTGAACCTGCTGGCTGATCAGGTCGTTCTCTACCATCGCATCGAGCACGGCACGGCGCATCTGTGGATTCTCCAGCAGCTCCGGGCTGTAGTTGGCCCCCAGCATGGCACGCATGCGCTGGCGCTGTTGCTGCAGTGAGCGCTGATAGTCACGCAGGGTAATCTCGGAACCATTGACCTCGGCCACCACGCCACCACTGCCCCCATCAAAGTAGGAGTTGATTCCCCACAGTGCAAACGGAATGATCAACAGTCCGACAATCACCCAGGCAATCCAGCTCTGTGCCTGATCATGAATTTTTTGCAACATGGTTCTATATCCTCAGCTATTAACAGTTCAATGCGATGCTGCTGCCCCTCACTCTCGAACGGGCAACAGAAGAAGAAAAACAGAGGCGAATTGTGCCTCAATTCAAGGCTTATTAGGAGGTCTCTGAGCAATAAAATGGGCAATAAAAAAGCGCATCCGGACGACCAGATGCGCTTTTGCAGATGGCGGAGCGGACGGGACTCGAACCCGCGACCCCCGGCGTGACAGGCCGGTATT
>CAYFNH010000045.1:0-19078 GCA_964344435.1 uncultured Piscirickettsiaceae bacterium
CCAACGACTACCAGAATGCAACCCTGCAGGCTGGTCAGTGGTGGCAGTACCAGGTTAAGGCTGCGGACATCGGTCTGCGTGCCAAGACCTACCTGGAGCAAAATGGTGCTGTCGTGAAGAAGTAAACCACTTCTGATACACCAACCAAAGGGGGAGAAGGGTGAAAACTCTTCTCCCCTTTTTTGATTTTGGACAAGGAAAATAGTCTGCTATCCTCCTACTCTTGTCAGTCTGTTCAGCAACTGATTTCGTTACGCAGAGATGGCCGATTTCAGAGACAAGCTGAACAGTTACCAGATTTCTTAGCAACAACCAAGGAAATAACCGAAATGAAAAAAGTACTCTTGATTGCCTCCTCCATCGCACTGCTCAGCGGCTTCTCCATGAGCGCCTCTGCCGATGGAGCCCAGCTGTTCCAGACCAAGACCTGCTTCTCCTGCCATGGCAAGGATGCAAAAACCCCACTGCTGCCAATCTATCCCAAGCTGGCCGGTCAGAATGCCGACTACGCCTTCAACCAGATGAAGGATATCAAGTCCGGGGTTCGTGCCAATGGACAGGCGGCTGCGATGCAGGGGGTAATGGGGCTGGTCAATGAGGCCGAGATGCGTGAGATTGCCGACTGGCTGGCTACTCAATAGCAAAAAAACAGAGTAAAAACCCACTCTAATAGTATGGATTAGAGGGGCCGTTGACATACATCAAGGTGTCACCAAGACGGTTCCTCTATTCTTTTCACCACCTTATCAAATCAAGCTGGAGATCAACCCAATGAAGAAGATGACCGCAATCGCTACAGGAATTGCACTGACTATCAGCGCTTCAGCCATGGCCGCTGGAGGTCATGGTGGACAAGCGACTGATGTTAAAGACTGGAACACGGGGGGGGGTGAGCAGGATATTGCGATGACCCTGACACCTGATCGCGAAAACGGCATCGAGGTCTACGAGGTCTGCTCTGCTTGCCATATGCTGGAGGGCTGGGGTATGAAGAATGGTACCTTCCCGCAGCTGGCAGGACAGCACAAGAATGTACTGATCAAACAGCTTGCCGACATCCGCGCACTGAACCGTGATAACCCCACTATGTACCCCTTCGCACTGCCCGAATCAATCGGCGACGAGCAGGCGATTGCCGACGTAACCGACTACATCGCCAAGCTGCCAATGAACCCCGACAACGGCAAGGGGCCTGGCGACAATCTGGAGCATGGTGAGCAGCTCTACAAGGACAACTGCGTACAGTGTCACGGTGAGCATGGCGAAGGCAGCCAGGAGAAGTTCTACCCCAAGATCCAGGGGCAGCACTACGCCTACATGTTGCGCCAGTTTGAGTGGATTCGTGATGGCAAGCGCCGTAACGCCAACCCGGACATGGTCAAGCAGATTGCCGGCTTCAGTGATGCCGATATGGTTGCGGTGATCGATTATGTCTCCCGTATTCCGGTACCCAAGGAAAACTTGGCTCCGGTCGGTTGGACCAACCCCGACTTTGACTAACCTGTAACCACCTGCCCCCACACTGAAGTGCGGGGCAGGCTTTACCCCTCTCTTGAGAGGTGCAGCACTGCACATACGGGAGGAGAGAGCGGTAAAGCCAAAGCCTGGCCATTCCAACATTCTCACTCAGGAGTTTCCCATGAGCCTCTCCAATTCCAGACAAAACCTGATCATCGGCACCCTCTCACTGGCGGCCATCGGATTAATGATCTCCATCTTCTACAGCCCGATCTGGTGGGTCTCCCTGAAAGCGCCCCAGTATCCGGAAGCGGCCTTCCCGCAGGGGATTCGTATCCACTTCCATGTCAATGGTGTCTTCAATGGCTGCGAAAAGATCGAGACCGAAGAGAAGTTCGAGGAGGAGGCACTCAACTGCAAACATGAGATGGATGCGATCAACCACTATGTGGGCATGTATCCGATTGCAGCCGGCGCTCCGGTAGAGCGTGCGGTCTCCCCCTTCGTCTTTGCCCTGCTGGGGTTGATGGTGATCGCCTTTGCCCTCCCCAACAACAGACAACGTATACTGCTGATGGGGGCAGGCTCCTTGCTGATTGCCGGCTGGGGCTACAACGCACTCTATGGCGAGGGGGGCATGAAACTGCAATCCTCCCCCTATCGGGCCGACATGATGAGCACCATGGAGCTGACCGATGAGGAGGTCAACCAGTGGAGTGGCATCGAGGGGCTGCAGGCCAGCTACGAAGAGGCGCTGGGACGCTACTTCCCCACCATCGCCGTGGACTGTGACAGCTATGCCAGCAAGATGACCTATGTCGATCTCTACGCCACTCAGGAACGGCCCTTTGACGAGCTCAACGACCTGCTGGTGAATGCAGGAGCCACCTCTGCAGTGATGTCCACCTTCCATGAGATGTACAAGAAGATCCAGAAGAATCCGGAGATGACTCCGGAGCAACAGGTCGCCGGATTCATGCAGCGCTGTGAGCTGATGTCGAAGAACATTGGTATGACCGATATCGAGCGCACCGAGATGATGGTCACCATCACCCAGATTGTCTATATCGCCCTGCTCGGTGCGATGGCCCTGCTGGTGTTTGGGCTATGGAAGATGGAGCACATCTTCAAGTGGGTACTGATTCTGGTACCGATGGCCCTGCCTCTCTTCTTTATCATGGACTATGCGGGCTGGCTCTGGTGGTTCGGTCACCACTTGAGTGAGATGGGTGCCTTTACCGTCAAGCCCTTCATGCCCACGGTATTTGGAGTCGGCAAGGTGGCCCAGTTTGCAACCTACTCCTACCCCTATTATGGCTTTGGGTTGATTATGCTGAATTCGATTGTTCTGGCTGCAGCGGCACTGATTCGGTTCAAGTCCCCCCAGTAACCCCCAAACTCGTGCAAAGATTCGGCACTTTATACTCGCGCAAAGACGCAAAGACGCAAAGAAAAACCACCAATTTATACCTTTGCATCTTTGCGTCTCTGCGCCAGCGTGCTGTTCTTGCCCCTCTTCTGCCACTGCTCATCCTGTTTGGCACCACCGTGTCGGCACAAACGCTGCAGGAGATGGTCGATGAGACCCCCAAAGGGGGGACGCTAACCCCCCCCGCCGGACTCTACCAAGGGCCACTGACCATCGAGAAACCGATCACGCTGGATGGGCGCAACGGGGTCACCATCGATGCCGGTGGCAAAGGCAGCGTGGTCTATCTGGATACCGATGGCGCCACTCTGCAAAACCTGCGACTGGTTCACTCCGGCTACTCCCACAATGATGTCGACTCCGGGGTACAGGTGAAGGGCAACTTCAACGTGGTCAAGGACAACATTATCGAGGAGTGTCTGTTCGGCATTGACCTGGCCCAATCCAAAAACAACATCATCCGCCGCAACCGGATCAGTTCCAAGAGTGATCGCGAACTGGGTATGCAGGGGGATTCGGTACGGCTCTGGTACAGTTTCGACAACCAGGTGACCGACAACACCATTCGTGGCGCCCGTGACATGGTGGTGTGGTATTCCAGTGACAACGTCATCGCCCGCAACAACTCCTCCGGAGGACGCTACGCCCTCCACTTCATGTACTCGCAGGGGAATCTGGTAGAGGAGAACCGCTATACAGAGAACTCGGTCGGCATCTTTCTGATGTACAGTGACGGGGCCACCATACGCAACAACTACATCGCCCACTCACAGGGTGTCACCGGCATGGGCATCGGCCTCAAGGAGACCAGCGATGTAGAGATCAACAACAACCAGATTCTCTACAATGCCACCGGGATCTACAGTGACGTCTCCCCCTACCAGCCCGACACCACCAACCGAATGGAGGATAACCTGGTCGCCTTCAATGGGGTCGGCATGCTCTTTCACACCCCCTGGTGGGGTAATGTTGCCCGCAACAACACCTTCAAGGACAATATCACCCAGGTGGTGGTAGATGGCAATGGCGGTGCCACCAAAAATGTGTGGGAGGGGAACCACTGGGATGACTATGAAGGCTTTGACCAGAACCGGGATGGCACTGGGGATACCCCCTATGAACTCTACGCCTATGCTGACCGCATCTGGATGGACCGTCCCGATGCCCGTTTTTTCATGGGCACCCCGCTGTTGGAGACCCTCGACTTTCTGGAGCAGCTGGCCCCCTTCTCCGAGCCGACCCTGCTGCTGCGGGATGAACAGCCGTTGATGACCGCCGCCCTGCGTACCCCGGTCAGCGAGCGAGAGGCAACTCAGGCCGTTGAGCCAGAGTCCACCAACGCCGATACCGACGAGTCCCCCAAACGCGATTGGGGCTCATCACTAAAACTTCTGGAGCAGAGTCTACAACAATGAGTGATTCCACCCCGAAAGATAAAAAACCTCGCCTCAGCCGCAAGGAGCGTGAGCGCCGCGAGTTTTTGCGTACCGGTGCACTGCTTGCCGGTGTCACCGGTTTCTCCCTGCTGCAACTGATTCCAACCCTCACCGATGCTGCTCCCCGTCTGCGCCCCCCCGGTGCACTCGATGAGAAGGAGTACCTCTCCTCCTGTATCAAATGCGGCCAGTGTGTACAGGTCTGTCCGGTAGAGGCGATCTTTCTTGCCGACATCTTCGATGGACAGGGACAGGGAGCCGCCTATATCGATGCCCGCAATCAGGCCTGCGACTTCTCCTGCGACGGCCTGCAGTGTGTACTGGCCTGTCCTACCGGCGCACTGACCCACGAGATCAACTACTCTCACGAGACCCGCATGGGGCTGGCACGACTGGATCAGCCCGGAAAATGTCTGGCAGTACAGGGCAAAGGCTTCTTTGGCATTGCCCGTGGTGAAGCCTACAACGGAAAACTCCGGTTTGACGAGGTTGACCGCTGGAATCCGATCCCCCTCAACCAGCACCCGTTTGATCTGGAGGTGTGTGACCTCTGTGTACGCCTCTGCCCGATCGAGATCCGCCGAGCCCAGTGCGATGCCGGTACCCCCCCCTCCGGCGATATCAACCAGTGCCCTCCCCACCCCGCGATCAAACTGGAGAAGATCGAGGGGGGAGGCAGCGTGGCCAGCTATGCCCCAGTGGTGCTGGAGGGGTGTGTCGGCTGTGGGGTATGCGAAATGGTCTGCCCCACCGAGGAACCGGTAATCGTGATCGACATCCGCAAACAGTGGTCGGAGGAGGTAGCATGAAGGCAAGCCAACAGTGTGTCGGGGTGATGCTTGGCAAAACCCCCAAAAAACTCCCCAAAGAGGCCTACTCCGAGGAGATGCTGGCACTCCACCAACGCAAGAAGGAGAGTGGCGAACTGGAGAAGGTGAAGGCGCGCGAGGCGCATGAGATTCACCGTGAGACCCACACCAAGAAGTGGCGCAAACGGCGCTGGGCTACGCTGATCTTCGTCAACTTGCTCTTCGTCATCTCCTACGCCCTCGATATCCAGCTACTGGAGGGGGCACTGACCGCCTCCCGTTTCCTTGGCTTCCACATGGCTGACCTCAACTCCGCACTGCAAGTAGTACTTGCCTTCAAGGAGGTGTTGATCAACCTGCTGATCGGTTTCGTTACCGTACTACTGATGTGGATCCTGCTTGGTGGAAGAACCTTCTGCTCCTGGGTCTGCCCCTATCACCTGCTGGCGGAGTGGGCCGAGGCAATCCACCTCAAGCTGGTGGAGAAGAAGCTGATCCAGAACCACACCTTCGACCGCCGGGCCCGCACCTGGTTCTACATCCTCTTCACCCTGCTCGCCTTCGGCACCGGCTACACCATCTTCGAGACCATCTCCCCCACCGGTATTCTCAGCCGGGCGCTGATCTACGGCCCCACCGTGGCACTGCTCTGGGTGGTCTTTCTGCTCGGCGTGGAGATCCTCTACTCGCGCCGTGCCTGGTGCCGCTATGTCTGCCCGATCGGACTTACCTACGGCTTTGTGGGCGTGTTAAGCCCTCTCAAGGTCAGCTACAATGCGGAGTCATGTCACCATGAAGGAGACTGCCGCAAGGTCTGTCTGGTACCCCATGTACTGGACTGGACCATCAAAGGTCGCTCCCCACAACGCAATGTCGAGCTGGGACCAGACTGCACCCGCTGCGGGCTCTGTATAGACATCTGTCCAACCGACTCCCTCAGCTACCACTTCAAGGGATTGAGCAAGAAAAAATGATCCAGCTCCAGGGGGTTCGAAAAACCTTCAAACAAACAACCGTACTGCAGGATCTCACCCTCGAACTGCAAGCGGGAGATCGTATCGCCCTGATCGGCTCCAACGGTGCCGGCAAGACCACCCTGATTCGCTGCCTGCTGGGTGAGTATGCGTTCGAGGGAGAGATCCTGGTCGATGGACTCAATCCCCGTAGTGATCGCAAAACCGTACTGGCCCGGATTGGCTTCGTGCCTCAACTGCCACCACCACTGAAGATGCCGGTACAGCAACTACTCGCCTTCTCTGCCGGGGTCTGTGGCTGCAGTACCGAGCAGATGGAAGAGATTGCCGCGCAGCTGGGGTTGAATCTTGATGCGCTAAACCGCCGCCCCTTTGAAAAGCTCTCGGGTGGGCAGAAGCAAAAACTGCTGATCGCCATTGCACTGGGGCGCCCCACCAAGCTGTTGATCCTCGACGAACCAGCCGCCAACCTCGACCCGGAGGCACGTCACACCCTCTTCTCCCTGCTGGAGCAGAAACGTAAAGAGAGCGCCATGCTCATCACCAGCCACCGTCTGGATGAAGTTGCCTCGCTGGTCAACCGGGTGGTTGAACTGGATCGGGGCAAAGTGGTGCTCGACGACCGGGTGGATGACAGCACCGATCTCTCCAGCCTGCTCGACTGCAGCATCACCATCACCCGCAGCGAGCCCGCCTTCAGCAAGGCCATCAGCCACTGGGGCTTCAGCCCGGGAAGCAGCGACTGCCACTGGAGCGGCACCATCCCCGGCCCCGACCGCCTGCGCTTCCTCGGCATGCTTTCGCGCTATGCTGCACTGTTGTCAGCCGTAGAGATCAAGGAGGCGGCATGAACAGCATGTCTCACGCAAAGACGCAAAGGCGCAAAAGTTCTTTATTTGTTGGGTCAACAACAAACCGGAAACTATTTTCTATTGGTATAGGCTCGCTATTTACAAAAACACTATATCTGCTTTTTTTTGCGCCTTTGCGCCTTTGCGTGAGGAATAAAGCTTTTCTACTTGCACCCACCTTTCTGCTACTGACCGCCTGTGGAGAGCCGGCAACCGGCCCGGTCGATGTGGTATGGGATCGGGATAACTGCGACCGCTGTGTGATGGCGTTGAGCGACCGCTTCCATAGCGCTCAGGTGCGTGGTGGAGATCGCCACCAGGCCTACCACTTTGATGACCTTGGCTGTGCCCTGCTCTGGCTGGAGGAGCAGCCGTGGAAGGATGATCCGAAAACCGAGATCTGGGTCAATGACCATCGAGATGGAAGCTGGTTGAATGCACGCACTGCCCACTACCTCAAGTTGACCCATACTCCGATGAACTATGGATTCAGTGCCCAACCCGAAGCTGGCGAGGGCTCCATCGATTTCAACCGCGCCAGAGAGGCGGTCTTCCAGCAAGAGGCTGCCTATCAAGCCTCGGTAGAGGCACGCCTCAAACATCGCCGTGAAGAGGCCGCACGGAGCAACCCACAATGAATCATCTCTGGCTCACCGCCAAGGCGGATATCTCTGAATCTCTGCGCAGCAAGTGGTTCATGATCTACGCCATCGTCTTTGGCGGCATCATCTCCCTGCTTTTCGCCTTTGGCCTGACCGAGTCGCGCATCATGGGGTTTGTCGGCCTCTCCCGCCTGCTGATCACCTATATTCAGCTGTCGATGGCCATTCTGCCGATCTTTATCCTCATTACCACGGTGCGCTCGGTGGCGGGTGACCGCGATGCCGGTGTCTTCGAGTATCTACTCTCCCTGCCGGTCTCTCTCTCTGCCTGGTTCTGGGGCAAGATGGTGGGGCGCTTTACCGTGGTCTTCCTGCCGGTCTTTCTGGCGATGGCCGGGGCGGTGGTTTGGGGAGTGGTTCAAGGGATGGAGATCCCGTGGACACTGTTTCTCTTCTACACCGCCTTCCTGTTTGCGCTGTCGTGGTGCTTCCTCGGTATCGGCATGCTGATCTCCACCCTGGCACGCTCGCCCGATGTGGCACAGGGGAGCGCCTTTCTGGTCTGGCTCTTGCTGCTGCTGTTCCTCGATCTGATTCTGCTTGGCACCCTGATTCAAGGGCAGGCCCCTGCCGATCTGGTGGTTGGAATCGCCCTGAGCAACCCGCTACAGGTATTTCGTACCGCCTCGATGCTGCTGTTCGATCCGCAGCTGGTACTGCTTGGCCCCTCTGCCTATCTTATTCTCGACCACTTTGGACAATTCTGGTATCTGATCTGGGCGATCGGCTATCCGCTCTCTCTGGGAACCATCACCGCCTGGCTCGGCTACCGTCTCTTCCGCAGCGGAGATCAGTTATGAAGTTTCACCATTCCGGTCTGATTGCACTTCTGCTATGGCAGACCACAACTACCGCAGCCAACCTGGATATCGGGGAGGAGATCAACGAGGTCTGTGCCGGTTGTCATGGCGAATATGCCGAAGGGGGCAAAGAGGGGGAGTACCCACGCCTTGCCGGCCTGCCCACACAATATATCGAACGGGAGCTGCGTCTGTTCAAGAGCAAGGAGCGACTCAACCACCCGATGGTCCCCTATACCAAAGAGCGCGAGCTGCCGGAAGAGGACCTTCAGGATGTAGCCGCCTATCTGACCACCATCGAACTCTACGCCCAACTCCCGCCGATTGACGAGGAGAATTTCAATGCCTACGAGCGCCTGCTGTTGAGCAAGAAGCTACTCAATGTCCGCAAGATCGAAGGCGATTACGCTGCCGGAGAGGCACTCTACAGCAGGGAGTGCAGCAGCTGTCATGGGCGCAATGGAGAGGGGAAGATGAGCAAGCAGATCCCCCTGCTGGCCGGACAGTACACCAACTACCTGCTGAAACAGATCAACGCCTACCGCAACGGAGAGCGCATTCATGATGAGGAGGCACCGACCGAGTCGATCTTTCTCTCCATCAGCGATAGCCAGATCCACGACCTGCTCGCCTACCTCTCCATTCTGGATGATGATTAGCCAGCTCCGGCTTACCCCCTATCGTCTCACCTTCAAAACTCCCTGGCGTACCCACCACGGCACTCGTCACCAGCGCGAAGGGTGGATTATTGAGCTGGAAGATGGTGCCGGTCACCAGGGGCGGGGAGAAGTTGCCCCCCTTGAGGAGATCGGCACGGAGACGATTGAAGCAGCAGAGCACAAACTGCAATCGCTATCGGCACTGCACTACAGCAGCTGTGAGCAACTACTGCAGTGGATTGAACCACTACGCGAACACTATCCGGCACTCTGTTGCGGGATTGAAGGGGCCGTCCTGCAACTGCAATCGGCACAACGGGGGTTGAGCCTGCGTCAACTGCTGAACCGAAACAGTGCAACACAGGTGCGTGTCAATCAGCTCCTTACCGGCTTCGATAGCCGACAGATTGATACTACTGGTGCTTCCATCATCAAGCTGAAGCTGGGGATACAGCCAGCAGCGGATGAACTCAAACAGCTGCGTGAACTGGCCCGGCAGCTCGCTCCCGGGCAGCAACTGCGGCTGGATGCAAACCAGGCCTGGGAACCGGATGAAGCCAGAGAAATACTACGTGAATTGGAAGCGCTGCCGGTCGAATCACTGGAGGAGCCACTCCAGGCCCCCAGCGCAGAGGCCATTAGCGCACTGCAGCAGGCCACCTCAATCCCGATTGCCGTGGATGAATCGATGCCACAGATCGGTATTGACTCCCTGCTTCAGCACCCTCCCCGGCGGCTGGTGCTGAAGCCGACGCGTCTTGGTGGTCCGGAAACCTGCTACCGGCTGGCTCGCCAATTTCAACCCCTTGGTACCGAGGTGGTGGTGACCTCTGCTCTGGAATCCCGTTGTGGTGTCACCATAGCGGCCCACTGTGCCGCTGCAATCGACCCGCAACAGCAACAGGCACACGGGTTGGCTACCACGGCACTCTTTGTTGAGCAGAGCAAACTTGCACTGCCTCTGAAAAACGGGATACTTCCCCTCCCATGACCCCCCTGTTCCAATACCAACATAGCGTTCGCCTGCATGAGACCGATGGTGCCGGCATCCTCTTTTATGGTCAGGTCTTCACCCTGGCCCACAACGCCCATGAAGCGCTGCTGGAGCGCCATGGGCTGCCGCTCAACCAGCTCTTGCGTGACCACCCCTTTACCATGGTGGTGGCCCATACCGAGGCCGACTATATCGAGCCGATCCGGCTCAGCGAAACGCTCACCCTGTCACTCCATGCCGCAAACATTGGCGAAACCTCCTTCACCCTGCGGGCCGATATCAACGGGGAAGAACAGCAGCCCAAGGCGGTAGTAACCACGGTCTATGTGACTATCGACAAACATCACCAGCGCTCGATACCACTCCCGGCCCCGATCAGCCAGCTTCTGCATGGATCCGCATAGCACCACTGGCGAGCAAAACCTGCGCTGGTGCACCCTGCTGGTAGCAAGCCTGGTTGAACAAGGGATCGACCATTTTGTGATCTCCCCCGGTTCACGCTCCACCCCGCTGGCGCTGGCCGTGGCACGCAACCCGAACGCCCACTACCGGGTGATTATCGATGAGCGCAGCGCTGCCTATTTTGCTCTCGGACAGGCCCGGCAACGGCGGCGGGCCAGTGCCCTGATCTGTACCTCGGGGACGGCTGTAGCCAACTGGTTACCCGCCGTGGTCGAGGCCAACCATGCAGCCATTCCCCTGCTGCTGCTCTCAGCCGACCGCCCGGCCGAACTGCACCACCGAGGGGCCAACCAGACCATCGAGCAGCAACAGCTTTTCAGCACCCATACCAGAACCACCCATCCACTCTCTCCTCCTGACGAACAGGAGGCACCAGAGCAGACCATCGCTACCCTGCTACAGACGGTGGTCACGCAATTGCAACAGCCGATCCCCGGTCCGGTTCACATCAATATTCCATTACGCGAACCGCTGCTTCCGCAGTCACTGCAAGGGATCGACTGGTGCCCAGCCACCTCCCCACTACTCCCTCCCCGCACCCTCTCCCGCAGCTGGTTGCGACTGCACGAGGTAACCAGCAAGATCGGACAGCAGCCGGGAGTCATCCTCTGTGGAGAGGGGGAGTACCAGGATGACTTTGCAGAGCAACTCTTTATTCTGAGTGAACGGCTGGATACGGTGATCCTTGCCGATCCACTCTCCAATCTGCGTTGGGGGAACCGACCCTACCCACGCCTGCTGACCCACTACGATGCCACCCTGCGCAGCGCACTGGCCCAACAAAAACCTCACTGGGTCATCCAGTTCGGTGACTTCCCACTCTCCAAAACGGTAGCCAACTGGCTCCGGCAGAGCTCGCCGCAACACTTCTTCAACATCCAGCACCGTCGACTCTGGAGCGACCCGGAAGCACTCACTACCGAAACCTTCCACTGCAGTCCGCAACAGTTTGTACAGGCCCTCCTCAAGCAGATTGAACACCCTGTCCAACTGCCACACTGGAGCCCCCCCTTCCTCAGCCGCGAACAGCAGGCAGCACGCTGGTGCAGTAAAACAGCCGCCAGCGAACCTGCACTGCTACAGCAACTACGGCAACAGATTCCAGCCGGAGGCGTTCTCTTCAGCGGCAACTCCATGGTCATTCGTGATATCGATGGCTGGCTCGGATCTCGCGAGGCCCCGTTGACCCTCCATGCAAACCGCGGGGCCAGCGGCATCGATGGCAACCTCTCAACGGCTTGTGGAATACGCTCCGTACTGGAGCCGGAGCATCCGATGGTTGCCATGCTGGGAGACGTAACCCTGTTTCACGACCTCAATGCACTCTCACTGCTACAGCAGACTGGGGGCAATTTGACCCTGATTGTGATCAATAACGGCGGAGGCAACATCTTCAACTATCTTCCCCCCGCCACCCTGCCGGAACTGGAGACACTGCTGGAGCCACTCTGGCTCACCCCGCCCGCACTCGACTTTGAACAGGCGGCAACGCTATACCGAATTCCTTATCAACGGATCGATGCCGAGAGCGTACAGCCACTTGATCTGGAGCAACTACTCTCCCGGGCACTGCGGCAAAGCGGTCCTAACTTGGTAGAATGGGTGGTATCCGGCAGCCACTCCGTTGCCACCCATCAACACTACTGGGAGTCACTACAGTGATTGCATGGAAACAGTCCGACAACCACTACCGGGATATCCTCTACCACCGCTTCGAAGGCATCGCCAAAATCACCATCAATCGGCCCGAGGTACGCAACGCCTTCCGTCCGGAGACGGTCAATGAGATGATTGATGCCTTTCACCGGGCCCATTTTGATGCAGAGATTGGGGCCATCATCCTCACCGGTATTGGTGACAAGGCCTTCTGCTCTGGTGGAGACCAGAAGATTCGCGGTGAGAGCGGTTACAACGATGAGCAGGGCATCCAGCACCTCAACGTGCTGGATCTGCAGCGACAGATCCGTACCCTGCCCAAGCCGGTGGTGGCAATGGTCAATGGATATGCCATTGGAGGTGGCCATGTACTGCATCTGCTCTGTGACCTCTCCATCGCCTCCGACAACGCCATCTTCGGCCAGACCGGCCCCAGGGTGGGCAGCTTCGATGCAGGGCTGGGGGCAGGCATCCTCGCCCGAACCGTTGGGATGAAAAAGGCCAAGGAGATCTGGTTTCTATGCCGGCAGTATAGTGCTGCAGAGGCGTTGCAGATGGGGCTGGTCAACCAGGTTGTTGTGCTCGATCAACTGGAGGCAGAGACCGTCTCCTGGTGCCAGACCATGCTGCAGCACAGCCCTACCGCACTGCGTCTGCTCAAGGCGGGCTTTAACGCCGATACCGACGGCATGGCGGGCATCCAGGAGCTGGCCGGTAATGCCACCGCCCTCTTCTACCAGAGTGCCGAGGGGCAGGAGGGACGTAACGCCTTCAACGACAAGCGACCGCCTGATTTCAGCGCCTATCCACGCAGACCATGAGAACAGAACTGATCCAGCAGATTGATGATCAGCTGGATCTCTACTTTCAACACCCGGATCCAGAGGGGAGGCTTCTCAGTCTTACCCTCCCGTTTACCACGCTCCCCTTCACCACTGCCCCTCCCGGCGTTGAGGGCATCTACTGGCACCGGGGCAGCAGCACATTGCGTCTGTTGGGATTGGGGTGCGCCTGGTCCCATCAGAGCCAAGGCGAGCACCGCTTTCAGCACAGTGGTGAAGCCTTTGAGCAGCTGCGCAATGGCTGGGTTCAGCTCGACCCTCAACAGAGTGAGGTAAGCCCTCGTCTGTTTTTTCAGTACGCCTTTGATGAGGCCGACCCGATGGAGCAGCACTGGCAGGGGCTGCCCAATACCGAATTGAGGCTCCCCACTCTGCTCCTGGTCCGACAACAGCAGCGGCAGTGGATAACACTCTCCCATCCACTGACCAACCAACCCCCCGAGCAGATCAAGTCGTGCTGGAGCATGCAACTTAACCAACTTGAGTGGTTACTGCAGCAGCCACCATCCCCTCCGGTTCAATTTCAACACAACAACGGCGCCACACCCAATAGAGAAACTTTGACACTGGCGCAATCCGCCATTGACACCATTACCACTGGTCAGCTGCAAAAGGTGGTACTGGGAGAGTGCACACCGCTTCCACTGCCACAACCACTGCAACTACAACCGGTGCTGCAGCAGATGGAACAGGCCAACCCCTCGGGGGTACAGCTCCACTTTTCAACCGGCTCCAAATCGTGGATCGCCGCTCCACCGGAGCAGCTGGTGAAACTGACGCAAGACAGGGTGGAGGCCGATGCCCTCGCCGGTACCCTGCCTCGTGGCGAGTGCGAAGTGGAGGCCGACCGATTGGAGACCCGTCTGCTACAGGAGGAGAAGCTGCTGCATGAGCACCGGCTGGTGGCAGACTACATCGAGCAACAACTCGTCCGATACTGTCATCAGGTGGAATACCCTCAACAACCCTCGGTACACAAGCTTGAATACATTCAACATCTGCGTACCCGTCTTCAGGGTAAACTCAGGAAGAAGACCAGCCTGTTTCAGTTGGTGGAGTCACTCCACCAGAGCCCGGCCATCTGTGGCACCCCAAAAACCGAATCACTGGCGTGGTTGAGAGAACACCACAACAGTCAGCGAGGGTACTACTGTGGCGGGGCTGGCTGGATCAATTCCGAGGGTGAAGGGGAGATTCATGTACTGCTACGCTGCGCCCTGATAGAGCCACACCAAGCCTCGCTCTATGCCGGGGCAGGCATCGTCGCAGGATCCTCTGCGGCAGAAGAGGCAGCCGAAATTGCCCTCAAGAGAGAGGGAATACTCCGGCTGCTCACCCAACCCGCTCCAACAACTACTACCAATTGAGCAGATTCCTACTGGAGAAATACCGTTATCGGTCGATATCTACAGGCATAGAAATTCCACAGGGAGCGGATAACCATGATCAAATCGGAAGACCGAGAGATGGCGCTGATGAACACGCTGATCGAAAGCATTGCCGACTATGCCGACAACAAAATGAGCGAAACGCTACAGATTCGTACCAACTACCAGGTAGCCAAACTGGTCTCTGAGATCAAGGATACCATCGAGTTCAACGACCAGTTTGTACCTACCACGGTCTACCTGAGAAGCAGTGTATTCCCGCCGGCAGAGAACCTGCATTGATACCGATTCAGTCAGGTATTGACTCACCTGCTCAGGTGCCCCAGTATTCCTGAGGATTAGCCGAAGTAATTTCATACCTCATTCATTGCCTCGATCATCTCTCTGCCCAGTTTGACGGCCTCAGAAAACTCCTCCTCATTGAGCTTGAGCCCAACTATTTTGGCCTTTTCAGAAAGGTCCATGAATCCAAAAGTACCCGCACTGCCTTTAATAATGTGCGCCGTACTTTTCAACAGCACCCAGTCTTCTTTTTCGATACCAAGATGAAGATTACGTTTCAACTCCACGCAGCGCTCCTGAAACAGTGCCATCAACTCATCGTCAATAAAAGAGGAGGTCTCAACCGGAGGCGGTTGTTTCTGCGTGCTTGAGGTGAGTTCTTGTTGCTCAACATAGAGCCTGTTCCAGTTCTCCATCAGTAGCCGGGTGATCTGCTGCAACTCGGAATGATTGAAGGGTTTATTGAGATAGAGCACACCATGACCAAGCTCCTGCTGAATCTGTTCGGGCTTGATATCCGTGTACGCAGTGACCATCACGATAAAAACACGCTCATCCACTCTTCTCAGCAGTTTTGCCGTCTCCAGGCCATCAATCCCTGGCGGCATGCGCATATCAATCAACGCAACCTTGAAGGGCCTCCCCTCTTCCAACGCCATCCTGGCCAGCTTTACCGCATGTAGCCCCTGATTGGAGGTGGTAATGGAGAACTCTTCAGGTTCATCCTCCTTCGCCCCGTCACTCGCAAGCATTGCATTGAATTCAGACATCTTTTCATCGATTGTCCTTTTCCTGGTAAAGCAGAGTTCATAGGTTTTGAGCATGGACTCCTCATCATCCACTGCGAGTATTCTCTGCTCATCATTCACAGTTGAACTGACAATTGCCGGATCTTCACTACTTTGCTCTGCCGGTTGCAGATACTCGGCAAGTACCCCATGCAGTTTGCTACGGTTGATTGGTTTGGCCAGAAACCCATCCGCACCAGCCTGCATAAAAAAATCTCGATGCTTCTGCATCACGTTGGCACTGAGTGCAATTACCGGGGTCTCTACCCCCATGCCCCTCAACATCTCGGTTGCCTCGATCCCATTCATCTCGGGCATCTGCATATCCATCAAGATCAGATCGAATGGCTGCCGGGTAGCTTTCTCCACGGCCACACGACCATTCTCAGCAACTTCAATCTCAACCCCAATCGATTCAAGCATACGGCGCACCAGCAGCTGCAGCTCTGGCGTATCCTCTGCCACCAGTACAGTACCGCGTAGGTTACTGGGTATTTCTGATACTGCCACGCTCTGTTTTGCAGATGGATCTTTTTGCCCAACGGGAACTTCACTGGGATGGTAGGGCAGAGTCAGCAGAAAACAGGAACCCACGCCCTCCTCACTGGTTACGGAAATCTCCCCCTCCATCAGGGTCGCCAACTGTTGCGAGATATAGAGCCCAAGCCCGGTGCCACCAAACCGTTTACTGGTGTTACTGTCAGCCTGCTCGAATGGCTGAAACAGCCGTTCCACCACCTCCGGCGGCATACCGATACCACTATCCTCTACCGTAATTTGTAAGTGATCGCCCTCTACCTTGCAGTGCAGCGATACCTCTCCCTGCTCGGTAAACTTGATGGCATTGCCCAGCAGGTTGATCAGAATCTGTCGAATCCGGGCACTATCTCCCCAGAGCTGATACGGTAGTGGGCTATCGACCTTGAAAATTAAGTGTATCCCCTGGTCTCTGGCCTTGATCTGCAGCATCAAATCAATCTCATCGAGTAGCTGCTGTAGGTCGAAAGGGGCATTCTCGATGGTGAATTTGCCCGATGCAATCTTCGACATATCCAGGATGTCGTTAACCAGTGAAAGTTGATTACTGCCTGCAGCATGTATCGAGCGGATAATACTGTTTGCATCATGTTGAGGGCAGCAGCTACTTCCACACTGCCCTTTCTGAATCAGTAATTCACAATTTCCGATAATCGAGGTGAGTGGTGTACGCAATTCATGACTCATTGAGGCGAGAAAGTCATCCTTGGTTTGATTGGCCTTATCAGCCTCTCTGCGTGCCGTTTCTGCTTCCAGCAGTAACCTTTCCACCTCTTCACCACCCTCCCGCATCAACCGCCTCTGCTTACGCTGAGTCAACACATACCGGCGCATGGATTGAATTCTGCGCATGAAGATCTCGTCCGGATCATCCTTGGATATGATGTCGATCGCACCAGCACTCAAGGCAGCATCCTCCAGGTTCTCCTTGTTACTGAATATCACCATCAGGATGTTGGAGGTGTCTGCCTGGCTTAACAGGGTACGCACCAACTGATCGCCATGGCCATCCGGCAACATATAGTCGATCAGCATCATATCGGGCAGCTCCTGATGTGCCACTGCAGCCCCCTCACGGATGGTGCCTGCCTCATACACATCAAAGCCCCCTTTTCGTAGATAAGCACCGTAAACCGCACGTATCGTTGGTGAATCATCCACCAGCAATATCTTCAGCGGTTGATCCTCACTGAGCTTCTCAGTGACCAGCTGCTCGATATTGCGCTGATAGGTCTGTGCCTCCACCATGGTCCGTAGTGCCGCAACCCGCATCAGGAACAGATCCTTGGGATCTTCCTTACCAATCAACTCAACGGCACCAGCCGAGAGTGCCTCTTTGACCACATCGTGGTGTTGAGAGTGGATAGCCACCACGGTGGAGGCCGTCACTGGGTTTTCGTGCAGTGCCCGGGTCAGCTCGTCTCCATTCCCTCCCGGCATGAAGTAGTCGACAATCGCCAGCGGGGGGCGATGCTCCTCTGCCAGTTGCATCGCCTGCTCCATCGAGTTGGCAACCAGCACGGTATAACCCGCTTCGGTCAGCAGATCGCTATAGACTGCACAGACTGTTTTGGAGTCATCAACCAGTAATATTTTCATCTCCCGCTCCCCCCCCTGTCAGGAATCTTTCCATGTTTACCTTCCGAACGGCAGACTGATCGTAAAAGAACCCCCTCTCCCTTGTGCACCTCTATCAAACTCTACCCGACCATTGAGGTATTTCACAATATTGGCCATATCGTGCATGCTCATGCCAGCACCAAAACTACTTTGTCGGCCCTCTGGACTCAGGCGCTCTTTGATCTGTTCGTCATTCAAGCACTCTCCATTGTCGCTGACACTGACTCTCCAGATCTCTCCCTGCCCTTGCAATTGACACTGAATTTCTCCTGTAAAGGGGGCGAGCTGCCCGTTCTCGATAGCCCTGGCGATGGAGTGGGTAGAATTTTCGACCAACAGCAGCATAATCTGCTTCAGGGGCATCCGCGGTAGAAATACATTCGGCAGGGTTTCATCTACACTGATTTGGAGATCCACACCCTGCGCATCCACCATCCCCTCAACCTCTTCCCGTACATCTCCACAGAGCTGTTGCAGTGAAAAGTGAGTACTGATGAACTCCTGTGCGTTCTCCACCTGGCGAACCCTCAAACGATCTGCCATTTTCCTCAGGGTGGCTTCCATACCGTTGCCATCATTGACAAGCATCTGCTTGAAGTCGTTCAGAAGAACCTGCTCCAGCTTTTCAACCATCTCGATGGTCTGAGTAGAGCCCTCCTGGCGCGCCATATCCCTCTTGATCCTGGCAAAGGCCGGAGCAAATTGATCAAGTACCGAGGTCGATTGGAGAATTCCGTGAAGATGGTGGTTGAGCCCGGTGATCAGGTTGCCGAGATGGTGTTGAGTGCTGCTCGCTACCTCGACCACTGCATTGTGATAGGCCGCCTCTTTTTCCTGCTTCTCCAGTGCCAATGCCTGTTGATGACGCTGTTTCTGCTGCAGCTGGTAGTCACGCACCTGCAGCTGTGTTCTGACTCTGGCCCGCAACACCATGGATTCAAACGGCTTGTGTACATAGTCAGAACAGCCAAGCTCAAAGCCTTTCAGCAGCTTTTCCACCGCAGTTTCGGCGGTCAGGAAGATCACGGGAACCTCTTTCAGCACGGAGCTCTGGTTCATTGCCTCCTTTACCTGATAGCCATCGATACTCGGCAACCCGATATCGAGAACCAGCAGATCAGGGCAGTGATGCTGCATCCACTCCAGTGCTGCTTCACCACTATCCAGCACGGTTATCGTGAGCGCCTCGATGGGTTTGAGACAGCGCATGATCAGGTGCTGTATCGGCACATCATCCTCTACCACCAACACATGCTGTCGAGGCACCTCCTCCATCCCCTCCATCTCTTCTTGCAGAATCATGACAGAACCACGTCAACCTCTCGTAACGGCGAGTCTACTCGCCTCTTTTTACTGACGCCATTGATACACAACCGTATCACTGGTGTCCCAACGTTGAAGAGGTAAAACTCACGTAGCCCCATAAAACAC
>CAYFNH010000046.1:0-18981 GCA_964344435.1 uncultured Piscirickettsiaceae bacterium
TGCGTTTTGTGCGTGGTGTGATCGACTCCAATGACTTGCCGCTCAACGTCTCGCGTGAGATCTTGCAGAGCAGCAAGGTGGTGGACCAGATCAAGAAGGGCTCCATCAAAAAAGTGTTGGGGATGCTCGAGGGGATCGTCAAGAAAGGTGAAGAGGAGTACGCCAAATTCTGGAACGAGTTCGGGCCGGTCTTCAAGGAGGGGTTGATCGAGGATACCGCCAACCAGGAGCGTATCGCCAAACTCTGTCGTTTTGCCACCTCAGAGAGTGGGAGTTCTGTTCAGGATGTCTCGCTGGAAAGCTATGTAGAGCGCATGAAAGAGGGGCAGAGCAAGATCTACTACATCACCGGTGAAAGCTTCAATGCGGCCAAAAACAGCCCTCACCTCGAGGTCTTCAAGAAGAAGGGGATCGAAGTGCTGCTGCTGACTGACCATGTGGATGAGTGGGTGGTCAACCACCTGCGTGAGTTCGATGGCAAGTCACTGGTCTCCGTGACTCAGGGCGACCTGGATCTGGGGGAGCTGGAAGACAAGGAGGAGAAAGAGGAGCTGAAGAAAGAGGAGGAGAGCTTCAAGGGGCTGATCGAGCAGATGAAGGGGGTGCTGGGTGAAGAGGTGGAGGATATCCGTGTCACCAACCGACTCACCGACTCACCGGCCTGCCTGGTTGCCGGTGCCGGAGCAATGGATGCCAATATGGAACGCATCATGAAGAGCATGGGGCAGGAGGTTCCTACCAGCAAACGTATCATGGAGATCAATGTGGAACACCCACTGGTGGAGCGCCTGCAGAACGAGCAGGATGAAGAGCGCTTCGCTGACTGGAGCCGCATCCTCTATGATCAGTCTCTACTGGCCGAAGGCAGCCAGCTGGATGACCCGGCCAGCTTCACCCGCCGCTTGAACGGACTGCTGCAGACCCTTGCCGGGTAAGAAAACAGCGGCCTCACGCAAAGGCGCAAAGACGCAAAGAACGGCAGATAAAGTATGCTGTTCTTTTGGGTCTTTGCGTTTTTTAGTCGAGGTGCTGGTTTTAAAAATCCGAAATCGGCTTTTTGACCTGACAGATATCGATAGGCTATCAGTATTTGCAAGTTATCAAAGAGTCATCAATAAAATTTCCTTAGCGTCTTTGCGCCTTTGCGTGAGGCTGCTGTTGCTGTTGGGGTTCACCCAAACAGCACACGCCGGTCTCAAATCCGATATCGACGCCATTATCGACTCCCCCAAAACCCCGGCAGCTCTTTGGGGGATCCGTATCGAGGCGAGCGATTCGGATGAGGTGCTCTACTCGCGCAATGGGGATATCCCTTTTGTTCCAGCATCGGTCAACAAGCTGATTACCACGGCGGTGGCGCTGGATCGGCTGGGGCCGGATTACACATTTACCACGCACCTGCGTTTTCCGGGGGGAGAGATTCCGGCTGATGGGGTTGTCCGGGGGGATTTGCAGATCATCGGTGGTGGTGACCCAACCCTGGGTACAGCTGAGGGGGAAGGGGGGCGCAATGTGCTGGATGGCTGGGTAAAACGGCTGCAGAAGGCAGGTGTGAAACAGATCAGTGGTCATATCGTGGGCGTCGATGATATCTTCGTGGAGGAGCCACTGGGTCAGGGGTGGGCCTGGGATGATGAGCAGTACCACTTTTCCGCCGAGTCTTCCGGGCTGACCCTGCATGGAGGTACGGCTGGCTACCGGATTGAGGGAAACAAGAAGCAGCGCCTGAGTAAAAAGCAGCTCCATCTCTACCCAAAGAGTGACTACCTCACTCCCCATATTCAGGTTACCGATGAGAAACGGCAGGTACAGATTACCCGCATGCGGGGCACCAACCACTTTGTGGTCGAGGTTCCTCGCAGCATGAAGCGTAATCCGCCGATGTCCGGGCGTGTGACGGTGAAGAATCCGACTGCCTGGACCGCAACCCTGTTTCGGGAGGCGTTGCAGGAGGCCGGTATCGAGGTCAAGGGGCAGGCAGTCGACAGCGATTATCTGCGTGACTTTATCCCGGCCAGCGGACTGGTCTGGACACACCACTCCAAACCGTTGAAGGAGATTCTGCCATTGGCCAACAAGCGTAGCATCAATCTGGTGGCCGAACATCTGTTACGTAGCAGTGGGGTGCAGCGCGATCAGAGCGGGGCGGTGGTTCAGGGGGGATCGGTACAGCGGGGGCTGCAGCAGATTGCGCAATACTTCAACCAACTGGGGGTTGAGTCCTATCGCTACCACATTGTGGATGGTTCCGGCCTCTCGCGCTACAACCTGGTACGTCCGGAGGATCTGGTCCGGTTACTCAAGGGGATGGCGCAGCATCCGCAAGCCGAGGTCTATCGAAAGTCACTGTCGCATTCGGGGAGGGATGGTACCCTCAAATGGCGCATGCGTGGAACTCCACTGGAGGAGCGGGTATGGGCCAAGACCGGCACCCTCTCCTCGGTTCGGGCAATTGCCGGCTACCTCAAGAGCCCGAAGGGGCGACCACTTACCTTCGCCATTTTGGTCAATAATTACGCCTCGGGCAGTCGCAAGATTCGTAATCGTATCGACTCCATCCTGTTGAAGGTAGCAGAGTGGGCAGATCAAAAAGAGTCAAAAAAATAGATCCGACAAGGACAAGGAGAAACAGATGGAGTTGGCAGAGATCAAACAGCGTATCGAACAGGGGATCCCCGGTGCAGAGGCGATTGTCAGTGGGGATGGCTGTAGCTGCGAGGCAACGGTGATTAGTGACAGCTTCGAGGGACAGGGGCTGTTGGCCCAACAACGTGCAGTAATGGCAACCGTTAACGATGCCATCATCAGTGGTGAACTCCATGCCCTTGCCATCAAGACCTATACCCGAGAACGCTGGTCAAGCCAGTCGACGTGAGATGAAACGTCCCTTCATCCATCTCTGTTTAGGTGTATTGCTGCTGGTTGCAGCCCCCTTTTCGCTATCGGCTGCCGATGCGCTGGAGCCCTTCTCCATGCAGCTGCGTTGGATTACCCAAACCCAGTTTGCCGGTTACTATGCGGCGCTCGACAAGGGCTTTTATCGTAACCGAGGGCTCGATGTGGTCATTCTGCCGGGAGGTCCCAACCTCGATTCAGTGCAGAACCTCAAGCGTGGTGTGGTCGATGTGGGGATCGAGTGGTTGCCCCACGCACTGCTGCAGCGCGCCTCTGGCAACCAGATTGTCAATATTGCCCAGATCTTCAACCGCTCCGGCTACATCCTCTCCTGCAGAAAGGATCATGGTATCAATAGCGTGAAAGACCTGGATGGAAAGCGGATCGGCTCCTGGTTTGTTGGGGATGAAGAGAGAATACAGGCACTACTGCGCAAGGAGGGGGTGAAGGCCTCAATCTACTCGCAGAACTTCAATCTCAGTGATCTGATCCGGGGGGAGGCGGACTGCATCTCCACCATGCGCTACAACGAATATCTGCAGCTGCTTGATCAGGGGGTGAAGGCGGAGGAGCTCACCACCTTTGATTTTGATGCCCATGGGGTATCCACTCTGGAGGATGGGCTCTATGTACGTGAAGATATGCTGGCAGATCCACAGTTTCGTGATCGTCTTATCCGCTTCGTTGCGGCCACGATAGAGGGGTGGCGTTACACCCGTGAGCACCCGAATGAGGTGATGGAGATTGTGCTGGATCACGACCCCACCGGGGCACTCGATCCCGATCATCAGCAGGCCATGCTCAGGGTGGTGCTACAGCTACTGCATCCACTGGATGAGAAAATCGGTGAGCTTTCTGCAGAGGCATATCGGCAGACCGTAGATCAGCTGCTCGAGAGTGGATTGCTTGAGCACAATCCCCAGGAAACTGGGTACAGCCATGAAATCTGGATAGCGGCCCGTCAGTTACTGCAGCCATAGCAATCATGCTCAATATACGCCAACGACTCTCCTTCACCTTCGGTGGTATGGCGCTGATGGTTATGGTTGCCGCTGGTTCGAGTTGGCTTGCGATCGAACGTCTCAACCGCTCCCACCAGCAGACACTACAGATGACCATTCCCATCAGCGTCAAGGCGAACCGCTTTGCCGTTGCGGCCCGACAGCTTACTCATGACCTGCAGACACTGCACTATGCCAACAGTGAACGTGAACGCTGGGATTATCTGTTTCAGGTCAACCGCAAGGCACTGGAGGTCAATTCACTGTTTGATGAGTTGTTCAGTGACGCAGGGAGTGGCTATGCAACACTGCAACTACTGCTACGACAGGATCTGCGACAGCTTGAACAGAATATCCAGCAGGTGGATCACCAGGTTCAGCAGCTGATTGAACGCAATAATCGGCAACGTCAATGGAGTGAACGGGTACAGCAGGCGCAACGCCGTTTTCTGATGGGAATTACCCCTCAGGTCAATATCGTCTGGAACCAGATTACCGCTCCGGTAGCCGATGGGGTTGGAATCAAGGGTCGAACCCGACAGGTGGATCAACTGCGGCGACTCTACGCTGCAGTGAATGCGGGTACCCAGTTGAGCCAGCAGTTGCAGTTGGCGCTGTTGGCGAGTGACCAGCAGGCCCTGGATGTGTTGGACAAAAGAAGTGAACGCCTGTGGCGTCGTGTATCCCGTAATGCGCAAGGGTTCAGTGAGGAACAGGATGCACTGGCCGAGATGGTCGGTGAGCTCAAAAAGCTGCTTGACCTGTTTCCGTTTCAACAGGAGTACCTGCAGTTGCTGCAGAACCGGGAGCAACTTGTACAGCAGTTGAGACTGACGGAGACCAAGATGGAGGGGGAAGTGGTGCAGTTGTTGCGCAAGGTGCGCGTAGAGCTCAATCATAGTACCGGAGAGACCAGTGTCTTGTTGCTGGACGGGCGCAATCTGGTCTCGCTGTTCTCGGTGTTGATTGTGCTGTTGGCCCTGTTCGGGGTCTGGTATGTTCACCGCAAGGTGGGGCTGGGTCTGAGGCGGATGATCGACAGCACCCGCAAACTCTCCAACGGATTTCTGCAGGTGGAAATCCCTTATCGCAACCAGCCGGATGAGTTGGGCGATATGGCCAATGCACTTGAGATCTTTCGCCGTCAGGCACAGGAGCGTAACGAGTTTGCTGCGGCCCTCAAACGTTCGCAGCTGGAGCTGGAGTCACGGGTGGAGCAGCGTACCGAAGATCTTCAGCTGGAGATGGATCGTCATAAACAGACCCTGAAGAAGCTGGAGCGGAGTGCACGCCACAAATCGGAGTTCATTGCCAACATGAGCCATGAGATCCGCACTCCGATGAACGCCGTACTGGGGTTGAGCAGATTGCTGCTGCAGACCGATCTCAATGCCAGGCAGAGACAATTCCTGGAGAATCAGCAACGCTCTGCAGAGGTGTTACTGCGGCTGTTGAATGATGTGCTCGATATCTCCAAGATCGAGGCAGGAAAGATGCAGGTCGATCCACACCCTTTCAGTCTGCAGCAGCAGCTGGATGCGCTTCAGGTCACCATCTACAACGGCCTTGCCCGGGAGAAAGGGCTCGACTTCACTATCCATCATCAGCCGGAGATCCCGGACAGGCTACTGGGAGATGAGCACCGTCTGTTACAGGTGCTGATCAACCTCTGTGGCAATGGGGTCAAGTTTACCCAGCAGGGTAAGGTAAGCCTCGAGGTTGCGCTGGAGCGGGCAGAGACCACACGCTGTTGGTTACGCTTTGCCATCCGGGATACCGGAGTCGGTATCAGTGAGGCGCAACAGAAACTGATTTTCTCCGCCTTTGTTCAGGCCGACAGCTCTACAACCCGGCAGTTTGGGGGGGCCGGCCTTGGGCTGGCGATCAGTCAGGAGCTGGTTTACCTGATGGGGGGAGAGGGGATCGAGGTGGAGAGCGTGGAAGGGGTAGGTAGTACCTTCTCTTTTGTGCTCCCCTTCGAGTATGTCGCAGAGGCGCAGTCCATCACGCAGCAAGGCCCATCCGTAGGTAATGGGGGGGGGCTATTGGAACAGCGCCTGCAGGAAGGGCGAGTACTGGTGGTGGATGATCAGAGCTCCAATCTGCTGGTGATTCGCCTGATGTTGGAAGAGTATGGCCTCAACGTGGCTGAAGCGGACAGTGGTAGCGCGGCACTGGTGTGGTTGAGGGACGCTATTGCCGAGGGTAATCCGCCAGATCTGGTGTTGATAGATTTGCGGATGCCGGGAATGGATGGGGTAGAGACCGCCACAGAGATCGCCAGGCGTTTTCCCGAACTATCCGCACCGGTCTATGCGCTGAGCGCCGAGATGGTGGGGGAGCGTGGAGATTCCCTGAAGGAGGCCAACATGGCGGGGTTTCTGGCCAAACCAATTGATTCCGATCTGCTGGAACAGCTGCTGTCGAGGGTGTTTGCCATCGATGTCAGTGAGGAACGTGGTACTGAGGAGGAAGAGAAGGAGAGCAACGTTGAAAAAAGGGTGGATTTCTCAACCCTGGTGTTGCCGGTTGAGGATGCCGATCAACTGCGCAGGCAGCTGCATGTGCGTTTTATCGAGATGGAGCGCACCCATGATCTGGATCGGATCGAGACATTTGCCAACAGTGTCGCTGCGCTGGCACAATCACGTGAACTGCCGGAAGTGGCTGCCTGGTCTCGACAGCTTCAGTTTGCGCTGGAGCAGATTGATATTGCACAGATGGAGCGCCTGCTGCAGCAGTTCCGTGACTTTATGGAGAGAGCGTGATGAGCGAAGTGCTACCCCGGATTCTGGTGGTTGACGATGAGCCGATCAATCTGCAGGTGGTCGGTACCGTGCTACGCGACAGTGGGCGTTACCGGCTCAGCTTTGCCCAGAGCGGGGAGGAGGCGCTGACGCTGCTGCAGTCGGAGGCACCGGAGCTGATTCTGCTGGATGTGACGATGCCGGGTTTGAGTGGGATCGAAGTCTGCAGGGAGGTGAAGAGTAATCCGCTATGGCGGGCCATTCCGGTAATCTTTCTGACCGCCCGGGTGGAACCAAAGGATCTGGTAGAGGGGTTCGAGGCCGGAGGGGCAGACTATGTCAACAAGCCCTTTGAGCCCGAAATCCTGATTGCCCGGGTGGAGAGCCAGCTGCAGCTCTATCTTTATCATCAGCGCGAGGAGCGTCAGCGGGGTGAAGAGCGCGCCATCTCCTACAGCAATGGTCTGACGGAAATGGGGGCAACCGTGCTGCACAATGTTGGTAATGCCATGGTGGGGGTCAACAGTCGTCTGGGATATATGGGGGAGTTCTCCAGCAAGCTGGATGAACTGGGGAGGTCGCTGCAACGGGGGGCTGCCCTGTTACAGGAGGGTGGCAATGAAGAGCGGGTGACGCAACTGCTGGGGCTCGCTGCTCAACTACTGCGAGAGGAGTATGCGGTCAACCTGCAGCAGCGCGAGGCAGAGATGAGCACTGCGGTAAACCATGTCAATGCAATTCTCGATGCGCAGCGCAATGTTACCTCTCGCGGGTTGATGCCTTCCCACTTTCAACTCGATTCACTGGTGGCCGAGATCAGGGTGCTGTTGGGGGATGAGTTCCGGGAGCGGGGTATCCATTTCAGTATCTAGGGGGAAAAGGGGCTGCCGGAACTCTATTTGCCACGCAGCCCGCTGGGACAGCTGATGGTGAATCTGGTCAAGAACAGTTATGAGGCCATTATCGAACAGCAGGCACGAGGGCCGCTGCAGGGGGGGGAGGGTCATGTTGATCTTACCGTTGCGCTGGATTCGGAGGATAGCGCCAACTGGTATTTTGAAATCAGGGACAATGGCATCGGCTTTCCCCCGGCGCTTGCTGAAACCCTGTTCCGGGCAGGTTACACCACCAAGATGGATGGCAGTGGTATGGGGCTGCACAGTGCGGCCAACTCCGTCAATGCGATGGGAGGAAGAATCTCCCTGCAGAGTGAGGGCGAGGGCAGGGGGGCGGTGATCAAGGTGTCTCTGCCACTACAGTGCCCAAGAAAGTGCTAAACCGAGTTGACGCGCCCGCTTATCCCTCTACTCTAAAGTAGGCCACCTGCTCAGGTAGGTCTACTTCGCTTAGTTTCAGTGTCTGGCGCTGATTCAGCGCCAGTGGCTGTTTCAGTCGAGCCTTGCACTCCAGGGCCAGCTCGGGGATCAGAAAGGTGCCACGCTGCTTGAGGGTATCTACCAGCACCCCCTCGCCACTCCACCCCTGCTGTCGCATCAGCCATATCAGCTTCCAGTGTAGATTGGAGAGCCGCTCTGCCCGGCGGATGTTGCCGATCAGCGCTTCAGCCGCGCCTACCCGTTGGCTCAGGGCAGTACTGTCCAGTAGTGGTTTCTGCTGTAGCCAACTGCGTAGCTGTTGATGGGCGACCAGATCAAGATAGCGTCGCAGGGGGCTGGTCACCTGACTGTATTGGCTCATCCCCAGCCCGGCATGTGATCCTGGCTGGGTCTGTAGTTGGCTGCGTTGAAAACGGCGGCGGAAGGCATACATCTCGGCAGCACTCTGTGGATGTGGGTAGGGGTTGCCTTGCTCGTCTGCCTCGGGTGGTGGCTGGGTGGAGTAGGGAAAGGGGATCTCATGCTGCTGTGCAAAACAGGCAGCTGCCTCTCCTGCCATTAACATGAACTCGGTAACCAGGTCTCGGCTGCGCAGGCGCGGCAGCGGGGTAATCTCCACTTCTCCGTCTACCACCCGGATCTTGACCTCCGGCAGTTCGAGACGGATCGCCCCCTGGGCAAGGCGGCGGCGCTGGTAGCGTAAAGCCAGCTGGTATAACGCAGCAAAGGGGGGCTGCTCGATCTGCTGTTCCACGGCCTGATAGCTGGTGCGCTCTACCGCAACACGGCTGGTAACGATCTCAATGTTCTCAATTTCACCCTGTGGCGAGAGTGAAAATCCGATCGACAGCGCCGGTGAGTGCTGCTGCAGCCCCAGTCCCAGCTGCTCGGTAACGGCCTGGGGCAGCATGGTTCGGGTCCCCTCCGGCAGATAGAGGTTGGCTGCACGTCCTCGTGCCTGCAGATCCAGTGGAGAGTCGGCTGCAACCAGTGCCGCCACATCGGCGACATGCACCCATATGCGCTCGCCATCCAGTGAGATGGCATCATCCGGGTCACGGTTACCCTCATCATCAATGGCCCAGGCAGGCAGGTGGGTAAGGTCGACTCGCTCCTCCTGTGCCAGTGTTGGTACCTCTCCTGCTGCGGGATTCTCTTCGATCCCCATTCTGGCAGGATAGGGGTTGTGTTCCTGGTTCCAGTATCCGCATTCAATCAGTAGGCGGTGGCCATTTTCCGGGCGTTGGTCCCGGTTCAGGTCGCGCAGAATGCGGCTCACCTCGCTACGGCCCAGAGCCAGCCGCTCTACATCGCTCAGTTCACCATGGTCCTGGGGCAGTAGCATGCCCTGCTGCAGTCGCTGCATGAAGGCCTCCCACTGCTGTTGTGCCGCCTCTCGTGCCGTGCGTTCACGCTCTACCCGCTCCACATGGGCGGTACTATGGGCCTGTACCGCCTCCGGGGTACCGTGAAAGTGGAGGTCGTCGGCGATCAGTTTCCACCCGGTCCAGGCACTTTCCGGAGTAAAGCTGCCGTAGATCAGTTCACATAGCTCTTGCAGGGGAACAGACTCCTCTCCGATCAGCTCCCGGGCCTCCTCCACCTCTCCCGCCATGGGGGTGTCGAGCGTGGAGAGAGCGGGAGTTGGGCCAGGGTGGAGCAGTATAAAATCCTTTTGCCGCACCCGTTTGCTTTTACCATTGGGGAGTTGGAGGGTGATTTTATCCTCTACTGCGGTGATGCGGGCGGGGCCACTCTTGTAGAGAACCAGACTGTTGAGAGAAGGGGTATCGGTTGACATGGCGGGAGGATACCGCGATCGGGCTGCGGAGGATAGATTGACATTGGGGGTGGATGACGATACAACCTCTCTTCACGGTATAGTATGGAAGGCATGGCACAAACGAACCTTCCGGAACCATTGATACATGAAGCGATGGATATAAAGAGGTGAAGCATAATCATGAATACTAGAGGGTGGAGTGGATGGATTGCCGGGATGGTAATGCTCCTGCTGTTGGCAGGGTGTGAGCGTGCGCCGGTTTCGCTGGATTTGGAGGGGGCCATGCTGCTGCCTAAACCCAAATCGATCCCAACCTTTTCTCTGCAACAGCAGACACTGGGTGAGTTTGGCCCGGAACAGTTACAGGGCAAGTGGTCGATGATGTTTTTCGGCTATACCCGCTGTCCTGATGTTTGCCCGACCGAGCTCTTCATGCTTGCCAGCATGGTGCGTGAGCTGGAGAAGCAGCAGGCTGCGACCATTCCACAGGTAGTGTTTGTCTCGGTGGATGGCGAGCGGGAGACCATCGAGGGGTTACAGACCTATGCGGGCTACTATCATCCCGCCTTCCTCGGGGTGACCGGCCCCGGTAGTGAGGTCGATCCGCTGGTGAAATCGATGGGGGTGATATACGAGCGAGTCTATTATCAAGATGGCAAGCAGGTAGTCATTCCCGCTGGCGAGACTCCGACCGATATGGCCTATCTGATCAACCACTCGGCCACGATCCAGTTGATCAACCCGGAGGGGAAGTTGCATGCCGTATTCACCACACCGCATGAACCTCAGGCGATGGTGCGTGACCTCAATATGATTGTGGATAGCTGGAAAAAGGGGTAGGTCGCATCATGTTACAGCGCTACCGGCTGGTGATACTGGCGGGGGTGGCCGTTGCGATTGCGGCCGGCCTTCTGCTGCAGTGGCCGCCGGGTTCACAGTCGATAACCCGGTTGACAGAGGTTGAGGGGTGCATGCTACACCAGCAGCGCTGTACCACTACCCTGAGTGATGGGCTTGAGATAGGTTTCGAGATGGGGCCGCACCCGCTGCCAACAACGGAGCCGATCGATCTGAAGCTGACGCTGTCCGCTGCCGGGGTGGAACGGGCCGAGGTACTGTTTGAGGGGCGGGATATGTATATGGGGTTTCTGCAGTACCGGCTCAAGCCGGAACAGGGGGGGACTGTCTATGCGGGCAAGGGTAGCCTTTCGGTCTGTGTGCGCCGCTTGATGGAGTGGCTGGCAATTGTGCGACTGAAGCGGGATGGCCACTGGGTAGAGATTCCCTTTGCCTTCGAGACACTTCACTGACCATTTGCAACGACTATCAATGATCTCAAAAGTAATGGCACGCTTTTACGATGAGTTGTACAGGGGGATGAGATGAAACACAGGATTACACTCTGGATGGCAGTTTTGATTACTCTGCCGCTGCTGGTCTCCATGCTGGGGAGTGCGCCACAGCCGCTGCGTGACCCGTGTGAACTGGGTATTGTGGTCAGTGAAGAGGCGGAGCACCTCAATGGGGGATCAAGTTATCGTCTCAATGAGGGGCCTTACTGCAAATCACCACTACGGATTGCTCATGATGATCATGCTGCCCGCTATGGGGGTACTTTCTACATGGCGCCCAATGGTATCCATCATGTCGAGTTCCGCTACAGTGAGCAGTGTGGAGCACAGGCGGTGCTCTACAATGCCTATACTCAGGAGGTGAATGCAGCTCAACAGCTCCAGGGGATGGTGCGGGTGATGCCGGATGATGATACCGCAGTGGTGCGGCAACGTTTTCTGCAACCCTCTGCGCAGGGGGTGGTGCTCGGGGCGGATGTGGGGCCGGTGAAGCGTCCCTTCGAGATGTCGTTTGTGCTTCAGTTTCCCTACCGGCTTGGACCAGACACCTTCAATGTCTATGTGCCAAAACTGGACAGACAGAGTGAGCAACCGTGAGGTAGAGTGGTTTTCCGGCCATGAGTGAGAAAAAGCATTTAAGAGAGTTGCTCGAGAACAGCCCCGACTGGATCTGGGAGGTAGATGCAAATGGAGTCTATACCTACACCAGTCAAAGTATTGAGCAGATTCTGGGCTATCGGCGTGAAGAGGTAGTGGGAAAAACGCCATTTGAATTCATGCCCCCGGAGGAGGCGGAGCGGGTAGGTACGCTCTTTGCCGAGATTGTAGCGGAACGTCGCTCTTTCCAGTACCTGGAGAATGTCAACCTGCATCGGGATGGTCATCGCATCGTGCTGGAGACCAGTGGCATGCCCCGTTTTGATGCCGATGGCAGTTTCATTGGTTATCACGGTATAGATCGGGATATTACCCAGCATAAACGGATGGAGAACCAGTTGCTGGAGGAGAAGCACTTCCTCAAGGCCGTTCTGGATATGGTAAGTGACCTGGTGGTGGTGTTCGATCGGCAAGGGAAGATCATTCTCTTCAATCGTGAGGCACAACAGGCTACCGGCTATAGAGGCTCCGAAGTGGTTGGCAAAACGGTTTGGGATCTACTGATTGCACCAGCGCAGCGGGAGCAGCATCGACGCCGTTTCGACAGGATGATTGAGGAGGGGGATCAGGAGCAGGTCTATGAGAGTGAGTGGTTGACCAAGGGACAGCAACGGCTCTCTCTGCGCTGGAAGAGTAGTCTCGATCAGGATGAGCGTGGTGAGGTCAAACATGTGATTGCGGTTGGCTCCAGGAGGGAGGGGGCAGGAGCAGAGCATGAGTCGGTTTGAGCTTGATCCGCGTCTACAACGGGATACGATTCCGGTGCTGGATTTTTCGCTCTCCCGTCTGTTGCTGATGAATGATCGGCGCTATCCCTGGCTGATTCTGGTACCGCAGCGGGTTGGGGTACGAGAACTGTGCGAGCTGAGCCGGGAGGATCGGCAGCAGCTGATGGAGGAGTCCTGTCATGTTACCCGAGTGATGCAGGCCCTGTTCGAGGGCGACAAGATGAACGTGGGGGTGTTGGGCAATATTGTGCCGCAGTTACACCTGCACCATATTGCCCGTAGAGAGGATGATCCAGCCTGGCCCGGGCCGGTATGGGGCCACTCTGCAGCACTTGCCTATGCCGAATCGGAGTGTGAAGCACGGTTGCAAAGACTGCAGCAGGCGCTGCAATGATTCAAATTGTATTTGTTGAATGTAAAGGTTAGGATAACGCCATGGGGAGGAAGTTTACCGTACTGACAATCGATGATGAGCCTGATCTGATCCAGTATTATCGTGATGTGCTGGATCACACCATGGCGGATGAGTATGCCCAGGAGTTGGCATCCATTCATCAGCTTAGTCTCAAGGATCTACCCGAAATCACCGAAAATCGGGAGCTGTTTGAGCTGTTGACGGCCTCCTCCGGTGAGGCAGGGCTGGAGATTGTAAAAGAACAAGCCAGGCTGGGGACTCCAGTTTCGGTTCTATTTTGTGATATGAGAATGCCCGGTGGCTGGGATGGGCTGGAGACCGCCGCACGGATTCGGCAGCTCGACCCACATATCTCCATCATCTTTGTTACCGCCCTCATGGACTACAGCCTGAGCGAAATTCGCCAGCGCATTGGTGAGAACTTTACCTTTCTGACCAAGCCGCTTCAGAGTGATGAGCTCTACCAGGTGGCGATCTCTGCGGCGATCACCTGGGAACAGCTGGCAGAGATGCGTCGCATCAACCAGTCCAAGGATCACTATCTGGCCTCGGTCAGCCACGAACTGCGTACTCCGCTCAGCGCCATCATCGGTAATGTGGAGCTGGTGGTGGAGGAGATAGGCGACCGCTTTGATGCCAGCCATTTCAAGATGCTACAGGATACTCTGGCGGCAGCTCGCAGCCAGCTGGCGTTGGTGAACGATATTCTAGATATCTCCAAGATGGAGTCGGGCAAGTTCGAGATCGATGAGTACCCCTATGACCTCAACGAGATGGTCTCCGGAGTGAAGAGCCTGTTCAGCATCAAGGCCAAGAGTCATGGCATCACCTTTGCGGTGGAACGTGGCTATCAGCCGGAGAATCTGCTGATAGGGGATCAGCAGCGGATCCATCAGATTCTGGTGAACCTGCTGAGCAATGCAATCAAGTTTACCGAGCAGGGAACGGTGCGTCTGGCCATCAACAAGCGGGGAGAACGACTGCTGTTTGAGGTCGAGGATAGTGGTATCGGTATTGAGGAGAGTGCCATCCAGAAATTGTTTGCCCCCTTTACCCAGGCCAACAAGTCGATCAGCAACCGCTTTGGCGGTACCGGGCTGGGGCTCAATATCTCCCAGTCGCTGGCCGAGCAGATGGGGGGGACGATCCATGTGAGCAGTGTATTGGGTGAGGGAACCTGCTTTACCCTGGATCTGCCACTACACGAAAGTGACGAGGCGGTGGTGATCCGTGAAGAGGAGGAGTGGGTGCCCTATCTCAGTAGCTTGCAATTCAGCGGTCATGTGCTACTGGTGGAAGACACCAAGGAGCTGCAGGTGATGGTGGCCCACATGCTGAAAAATACCGGGCTTACGGTCGAGGTGGCCGACGATGGATCCGAGGCGGTAGAGAAGGGGCTTGCAGGGCAGTATGACCTGATTCTGATGGATATGCGGATGCCGGTGATGGATGGGGTTGAGGCCACCCGTCTGCTGCGTGGCATGGGGGTCGATGTGCCGATTATTGCGCTGACAGCCAATGTGATGAGTGAGCACAAGAGTGCCTTCATCAAGGCGGGGGCCTCCGGCTTCATCAAGAAGCCTATCGACCGGGTAGGCTTCATTACCACGCTGAGTGAGCACCTCACACTGGTGGATACCGATGAGGAAGCCCCTCCTCAACGGGAAAGTGAACCACTGATCAGCAATGATCTGAAAAAGGTCTTTCTGGAGCAGTTGCGACACCACTCGAGTGTACTTTTCGAGGCATTGGAGCAGGATGACCTGGAAAAGATGATGGAGATCGGCCACAAGATGAAGGGGTGTGCCACCACCTTTGGTTTTGATGAGGCAGCACAGACGGGAATTGTGCTGTGCAAGGCCTATCGGGCCGACCAGCAGGGGCAGGTACGCGATGCCGCTCAGGCCCTGCTGCAGCAGATGAAGCAGCACCTCGCATAGCCCTCTGTTTGCAGGCGACGGCTGAGCCGGTCAGATTACCTGCTCCTGACGGCAGATATACATCTTCCAGGTTCCTTCATTATAGCTATCGTGATACTTTTCGAGTGTAGTGTGACACTCCCGGGTGGGGATGTTCTGCTCGATCACCTGTTGTGAATGTAACTCCTGTACCGGGTTGAAGGTAAGCAGGATAACGGTGCTGATGCTGTAAATATCCATGATGATCCCTCTCGTTCTGGTGTGCGGAAAACTTCACGCAGTACTGAAAAATCAGCATATTCTGTGCCGGGGCTGCAATTGCTGGGCTGGAGAGGTACAGTGGGAGGCAAGATGGTATGAACGAGCTTTCGAGAAGATTGATTACAGGGCAGTTTGGAGTGTTGTGGTGAATATACAGCAGTTGAATATCCAGTATCAGCCGATAGAGGATCGCCTGCTGCTGCGTATACTCTCTAGTGAAAACAGTGAATTGAGAATCTGGTTAACCCGCAAGTACACCGCACTTCTACTCAAGGTGCTGGATCAGTTGATCGAGTATGCAGTAGATAGCGTGGCCTCTCCAGGGGTTGAGGCGGTCAAGGCATTTCAACGCGAGGCGGCCTTGAGTGATAGCAATTTCAAGGATGGCTACCGGGAAGAGCTGGTCTCCACCTCGCCCCTTGGAGAGACACCACTGCTGGTTTCACGGATCGACTACACCCGGTTGAGCGATGGCAACCTTGCGTTGACGCTGGCGCAGGAGTTTGAAGGAGGCAAGAAGCTCACTATCAATCTTGATACACAGCTACAACATGCATTGGTCAAGTTGCTGATCGAGGGGGCCAGGACGGCAGAATGGGGGCTGGTGGTGGGAGAGCAGGTGGCTATGGAGGGTGTGCAAGCGGTTGCAGCGGGACGTCAACTCCATTGAAAGTTTGATGTGGTGGGTGCAGTCCTATGTGCTCTGCAGCCGAAGCGGTTCCGGCTGCAGGCGAACCAGAGAGCGCCAGAGCCACTCCAGCGGGCCGAGACGGTAGTAGTGAAGCCAGGCGATACTGGCGGCAACCTGTAACAGCGTAAAGAGGATGGCAATGGAGAGCAGTTCGTAGCGCTCGTAACGGCCATACATTCTCAACCCGAAACTGTAGAAGAGGGTGGTGGCAAACAGGGTCTGGGTGATGTAGTTGGTGAGCGCCATACGCCCGGTCTGTTGCAGGGCAAAGAAGAGGCGACGCAACAACCGCATGCGATAGAGGGCAATCAACAGCCCCAGGTGTCCGAATACCAGAAAGATTCTTCCCAGTAACATGATTCCAGTCGGTAGTTGGTTGAACACGACCGGGTCAAAGTCACTCTGTTGCAGGATGATGGCCGTTGGCCAGCGCAGCAGCAGGGCGATCAGGTAACCGCTGAGTGAGAGCAGAAGATAGAAGCGGATACGCTGCTCACCGGTTACCACCCGGAGCCGATAGAGGGCCATGCCAACCAGCATGAAGCCGCCGGAGTCATAGATTTGGTCTTCAATGAAGTTTACGCTCTGCCATGACTGGGCCTTCTCGAAATTGTCGAGAAAGATCACCCCATAGCCGGAGCGGAAGACCTCATACTGCGAGAGAATCAGCTGATAGATGGTCTCCCGGTCCTCCATGGCGATGGCTGCCTCGGCATCGTTGATGATCACGAAGTCAAACACCCCGAGAACCAGCAGGGTTCCCCCCGCTAATAGCAGGACAGCAGGGGAGAGGTTTCGCAGTGGAAACAGAAACATCCCCAGCACGCCATAGGTGAAGAGAATCTCCAGCGGTGAGAGCAGCAGATAGGCGTGGATCAGGCCAAACAGAACCAGCCACAGCATTCGGCGGTAGTAGTGGTCTACCCGTAACAGGGTTTCATCGGCACTGGCTCGATCCAGATAGAGCATGGCGCTGGCGCCGAACAGCAGTGAGAAGAGGCCATACATCGAGCCATCGACCAGCAATGTGGTAAAGAACCAGGAGAGCGTATTGAACAGGTCGTGGTTGCCGTTCAGCGTGGGTGAGTTATAGAGTTCATGCGGCATCCCGAAGTAGTAGATGTTGATCTGGAAGATGCCGAGTACGGCAAATCCACGCAGCAGATCCATCTCGACATATCGGTGCTTCGGTAGTTGGGGCATTCAGGGAGTGGGGTGATAGGGGCCGCATAAAGAGAGCTCGGAGCACGGATTGTAGGGAGGAGTATCGGGTAATCACCAACAAACAATTTGGGTCGTGACGATCAAAATTGGTGATCGTGGAGGGAGGGTTAGTGGAATCGGATCAGCTGGTCGATCAGGGTGCGGTTTGGATGGGTTCGGTTGAAGGCGAAACAGAGCATTTTCTGAAAACGGGGGGCCTGTTCCACCAGAAAGAGCTGCTGTTGCTGCAGTGCCTCTTCCACCATCTGCAGTGGCAGGTAGGCCGCCCCTTGCTGCTGAAGCAGATAGTCGAGTGCCATGGAGCCCTGGTTTACACTCAATACCCGCTGCAGGCGTTCAGCAACAGGATCTTGCTGGTGCAACAGGTTGCCGCCCCAGTCTACATGGATGTAGGGGAGGTGGTCAGCCCGGTCAATATCACACGCTTCGGTAGCGACCAGTACCAGCTCCATCTGTTCCAGCTCAATACGCTCGATTCCGGTGTGAAAAGGGGGGTCGAAGAGAATTGCGATATCCAGTTCATCCGATAGCAGGCGCTCATTCAGTAGTTGCCCGTTGAGGGTCTGTACCTGAAGCATCAGCAGAGGCAGAGTGTTGCGAACCGCCAGCAGCCAGTGAATCGCTACCACCCCCCAGAGGTCGGGGATGGTACCGATACGAATCAGCTGCTGCTCCTCATCGTTGCCCAGCCCCAACTCGGCCTGTGCCTGCTCCCACTGTTTAATAATCTGATCGGCAGAGCGGGCCAGTCTCCTGCCCGCCTGGGTCAATTGAATATTGTTGCGGTTGCGTTCGAACAGGGGCACCCCCAGAGATTGCTCCAGCTGTTTGATACGGGCGCTGACAGCCGATTGGGTGAGGCAGACACGATCTGCGGCCTTGCCGAAGTGGCGCAGGCGGGCCACCTCAAGAAAGGTCTTTAGCAGGTTGATGTTCACCGTTGTCGACTACGACAAAAAAGGGTGATCGTCACCATGATGAGCTTTTGTTGGTTCACGGGGCCTCTATACGGTATACAGCGCGACGGTTTTACACCTTATCCAGCAGGCCATGGCTGCGCTGTCGGCGCAGGGGCGGAGGCGGTGTGAGACCGATCTTCTCAACCTATTTTGACAGGAAATCATACAGGTGGAAATAGAGTACAAAAACATTCTCGTCGGTGGTGTCCACTATTACGGCAAGCATATGATGATCACCGCAGAACGCTGTAATACAGCCATTCTGGAGAAGGGGATCATGTCCAACTTTCTGATCCAACTGGCCGATGATATCGACATGATTCGCTTCGGTGAGCCGCTGGTCGAACGCTTTGGTGATGGCATTCATGTTGGCTTGTCCGCTGTGCAGTTGATTACCACCAGTGCGTTGATGACCCATACCAATGATGAGGCACGTGACCTCTATCTTGATGTATTCAGCTGCAAGTGGTTTGACGAACAGGCGGTGATAGAGCGGGTTGAAGAGGTGTATGACCCGGAGAATATCAATTTTCAGGTTGTGTTGAGGAAGTAGCCATGTTGACTGCCAATTTATTGAGTGAGCCGGCAGTGGTCGATGATCTCTCCCTACAAGAGGCTGAGGTCATACCTTTTATGGGTGAGCAGGGGGGGCTGAGGTTCTACCAGCACAGTTGCGAGCCCTTTACCGATGAACCCACACGTGACCGTTTTGCGGTGGTTACTGCAGCGGACAAGGGGGAGGGGGTGATTACTCTGGTCGACCTGGAGGAGGGGGCATTGGTGTTTCGCTTTCAGGGCAAGCAGCTGGCACAGCAGACCCTGTTTACCCTGCAGCAGGCGCCGGGCTGCTATATTGAGGATCCGTTGGTGATGGGGAAGGTGCTGCACGCTTGTGACCCCAATATGCGTTGTGACATGACCACCCTGAGCTTCCATGCCCGCCGCAATATTCTTGCAGGCACTGGTGTCCCAACGTTTAATCAAATAAATTCAATTGGTTACTAATAACGGG
>CAYFNH010000047.1:0-18453 GCA_964344435.1 uncultured Piscirickettsiaceae bacterium
CTGCAGTGGGTTACGCTGACTGCGGTGCGGGTGACTCCGGACTTCTCCCATGCCACTCTCTACTTTACCGTATTGGGTGAGAAGACGGGGCTGGATCAGACCTTGAAGGTGCTGGAGAAGTCGGAAGGATTTATGCGCACCCGGCTGGGCAAACTGCTGAAGATGCGGATTGTGCCGCAGCTCCACTTCAAATATGACGAGTCGATTGAGCACGGCAGTTACATGGAGACCCTGATCGATGAGGTGGTTGCCGAGGATCGCTCGCACCACACGGAAGAGAGTGAGTAGTTATGGGGCGAAGAAAGAGAGGCCGTAATGTTTCCGGGATCCTGCTGCTGGACAAGCCAGCAGGCATCACCTCCAATGGGGCGCTGCAGCGTGTCAAGTCACTCTATTTTGCACAGAAGGCGGGGCATACCGGCAGTCTCGATCCGCTGGCGACCGGCATTCTGCCGATCTGTCTGGGGGAGGCGACCAAGTTCTCCGGCTTTCTGCTCAATGCAGATAAAAGCTACCTGACCGAGTGTCAGCTCGGTGTGGTTACCCGCTCCGGTGACAGTGAAGGGGAGGTGGTGCGTGAACTGCCGGTGGAGGAGATGAGTGAGGAGAGAATCCGTGCGGCACTCCAGCAGTTTGAGGGGGATATCGAGCAGATTCCACCGATGCACTCTGCGGTCAAGATCAACGGGCAGCCTCTCTATAAACTGGCTCACCAGGGGATTGAGGTGGAGCGTGAACCGCGTGAGGTCACCATCTACCAGCTGGAGCTGGTCTCCTACGATAGCGCCGAGCAGCGTATGGTGATTCGGGTAGAGTGCTCGAAAGGGACCTATGTACGTACCCTGGTGGAGGATATCGGAAACGTGTTGGAGTGTGGTGCTCATGTGGTCGCGTTACGACGTACCGAGCTCGGCCCCTATCGGGAACAGGATCTGCTGACACTGGAGCAGTTGGAGCAGATGTACGAACAGGATAAATTCTCGATGGATAAACACCTGCTGCCTCTTGATAGTGCCGTTGAGGGCTATGATGCGGTTACCCTGGATGGCAACAGCAGCTATTACCTGCGCCAGGGGCAGGCGGTACAGATCGCCGGAGCCCCGCAGGAGGGGTGGGTACGAATTTATGGGGAAAATGGGGGCTTTATCGGAGTGGGGGAGATTGACTCTGATGGGCGCGTGGCCCCGCGCAGATTGGTTGCATCGTAGCGTTCTCGATCCGTTATAATGCACAGCGATTGTATGGCTTCATCCTAAAGAGGCTTTGCAGTCAGGTCGGTTCAGCGAGCCGACAACAAGGATGTGGGTGTCACACTGCGGTGTTACAGCCACTATTTTATTGGTTATAGAGGCCATGGCATGATGCTGCCTCTATTTTAGGAGAATGAAAAATGTCTGTAACTGCAGAGCAAAAGAGCGAAATCGTCCAGAAATTCCAACGTAGTGAGGGAGATACCGGGTCCCCTGAAGTACAGGTTGCCATCCTTACTGCCCGCATTCAGGATTTGACTGGCCATTTCAAGGAGCACAAGAAAGACCACCACTCCCGCCAGGGACTGTTGAAGATGGTAAATCAGCGTCGTAAGCTGCTCGACTATCTCAAGCGCAATGATGCGGGGCGTTACACCTCGCTGATCTCTGAGTTGGGTCTGCGCCGTTAACAAAACGGTTCTTCGCACTGAAGCGAGCTGATGGTTCGTTTCAGGGGTGATCTGAGTAGTTATCTGTAAACAAGTTTAATTTGAACCCACAACCGAGGAATGCCTCGGTTGTGGCAACTGTCAGGAAGAGAAAACGTGGAACCATATATCAAGAGTTTCGAATACGGTAACCAGACGGTTACCCTGGAGACGGGGGAAGTTGCCCGCCAGGCATCAGGTGCAATCAAGGTCAGCATGGGAGATACCGTTCTGCTGGTTACCGTGGTGGCTGAGAAGGAGGCTCGGGAGGGGCGTGATTTCTTCCCGCTGACAGTCAATTATCAGGAGAAGTTCTATGCGGCCGGGATGATTCCCGGTGGCTTTTTCCGTCGTGAAGGGCGTCCTACCGAAAAGGAGACGCTCACCTCACGTCTGATTGATCGGCCAATCCGCCCGCTGTTCCCCAAGGGCTTCATGAATGAGGTACAGGTGATTGCCACGGTAATCTCCTCTGACAAGGATACCGATACCGAAATTCCGGCAATGATTGGTACCTCCGCCGCGCTGGCGGTCTCCGGGGTACCGTTCCAGGGGCCGATTGGTGCGGCTCGTGTCGGTTACATCGATGGTGAGTATGTGCTCAATCCTGCGTTGAGCGAGAAAGAGCACTCCGATCTTGAACTGAGTGTGGCGGGTACCGCAGATGCGGTATTAATGGTTGAGTCCGAGGCCAATGTCCTCTCTGAAGAGGTGATGCTCGGTGCGGTGCTGTTTGGCCATGAGCAGATGCAGGTGGTGATCAAGGCCATCAATGAGATGGTTGCCGATCTCGGTGTCGAGCAGTGGGCATGGGAGCCTGCTGCGGAGGATACCGCATTGACCGAGGCAGTCGCCAGCGCAGCTGGCAACCAGATCGTCGAGGCCTATCAGATCTCCGACAAGATGGAGCGTTACGGGCGTATGGATGCGGTGCGTGCCGCCATTGTTGACGAGCTGGTCAGCGAAGAGGGTGAGTGGGATGAGGGCACAGTAAAGAGTGCCATCAGCAAGCTGGAGAAGAAGACCGTACGTGGCCGTATTATTGCCGGTGAGCCACGTATCGATGGCCGTGACAACAAGACCGTGCGCCCGATCCATATCAAGACAGGCGTGCTGCCTCGTGCTCACGGTTCTGCACTCTTTACCCGTGGTGAAACCCAGGCATTGGTGGTGACTACTCTGGGTACCGAGCGGGATGCGCAGATCATCGATGCACTGGAGGGGAGCTTCAAGGACCCCTTCATGCTGCAGTACAACTTTCCTCCCTTCTCGGTGGGCGAGACCGGTCGTGTAGGCAGCCCTGGCCGACGTGAGGTGGGGCATGGCAAGCTGGCCAAGCGAGGGGTACAGGCGGTTGTTCCTAACCTGGAAGAGTTCCCCTATACCATGCGCGTGGTATCAGAGATTACCGAATCCAATGGCTCCAGTTCGATGGCATCGGTCTGTGGCAGCTCTCTCTCCATGATGGATGCCGGAGTACCCCTGAAGGCGCCGGTTGCCGGTATTGCCATGGGGCTGGTGAAAGAGGAAGATGGTTTCGCCGTACTGACCGATATTCTTGGTGATGAGGATCACCTGGGTGATATGGACTTCAAGGTTGCCGGAACCGAGGCTGGTGTAACCGCACTGCAGATGGATATCAAGATCACCGGTATTACCCGGGAGATCATGGAGATTGCACTGGATCAGGCGCGTGATGCCCGTCTCCATATCCTTGGTGAGATGAACACCGCGATCAGTACGCCACGAGATGAGGTTTCCGAGTTTGCTCCACGCTATGTCACCATGAAGATCGATCCGGACAAGATCCGTGACGTGATCGGCAAGGGGGGCGTGGTGATCCGTTCCATCCAGGAGGAGACCGGGGTCAAGATCGATCTGGATGATGATGGTAACGTCAAGATTGCGGCCACCGATGGGGAGGCTGCCAACGAGGCCAAGTGCCGCATCGACGATATCGTTGCTGATGTCGAGGTCGACAAGATCTACGAAGGCAAGGTGGTCAAGCTGATGGACTTTGGTGCCTTCGTCAACATTTTGCCAGGCAAGGATGGGTTGGTTCACATTTCACAAATCTCTGAAGAGCGTGTCGAGAAGGTGAGTGACAAGCTCTCTGAAGGGGATGTGATCCGGGTGAAGGTGCTAGAGGTGGATCGCCAGGGTCGCATTCGCTTGAGCATGAAGGCGGTAGCGGAAGGGTAAGTGCCGCTATAAGTCGGAAAAAGGGGCCACTTGTGGCCCCTTTTTTTTGTAAAATCCAGACTCAATGAAGATTCTCTTGAGTAATGATGATGGCGTTCAGGCGCCTGGACTGCAGTGTTTGCGCAGCCACCTGAAACCGACCGCCGAGGTAGTGGTAGTGGCTCCCGATCGTAACCGTAGTGGTGCCAGTAACTCGTTGACTCTGGAGCATCCATTACATCTTTTTCAGCATGACAATGGGGATTACTCCGTGGATGGTACCCCGACAGATTGCGTTCATCTGGCTATTACCGGACTACTGCAGGAGGAGCCGGAGATGGTGATCTCCGGAATCAATGCCGGTGCCAACATGGCCGACGATGTGCTCTACTCCGGCACCGTAGCCGCGGCGATGGAGGGGCGTTTTCTCGGACTGCCCGCAATTGCAGTCTCTCTGGTCTGTAGCGAGAGAGGGTGTCACCACTATGAGAGTGCGGCAAAGGCGGTACAACAGGTGTTGGAGCGTCTGGGGGAGCACCCGTTGCAGTCTGATACTATCCTGAATATCAACGTCCCCGACCTCCCCTGGAGCGAGATCAGGGGAGTCAAAGTGACGCGACTGGGACGGCGTCACCGTTCCGAACCGGTGGTGAAGATGCGGGACCCACGCGGCAAGGAGGTCTACTGGGTGGGGGCGGTTGGCAAGGCAGAAGATGGTGAAGAGGGGACCGATTTTCATGCAGTGGAGCATGGCTGGATCTCGATTACCCCAATCCATACCGATCTGACACACCACTCGATGTTGGCGGGGATGGAGCGTTGGCTCTCATGAAGGACGGAGTAGGCTTTACCTCGGCGCGCACCCGTGATCGGTTGATTGCCCAGCTGCAGCAACGTGGGATCGGTGACGAGCGCGTGCTCAAGGCGATACGGGAGGTACCGAGGCACCGGTTTATCGACAAGGCGCTCGAGACCAAGGCATACGACGATGATGCGCTGCCGATCGGACATAAACAGACCATCTCGCAGCCCTATATTGTCGCATTGATGACCGAGGCAATACTGCGTGGCGCACCACAGCGGGTGCTGGAGATCGGCACCGGCTCAGGTTATCAGACAGCGGTTCTGGCGAAGCTGGTGCCTCAACTCTATACCGTGGAGCGTATACGTGATCTGACCCTGGCGGCCCGGGAGCGTCTCGGCGAGATGGATATACTGAATGTTGAAATGAAGCTGGATGATGGTCATCTGGGGTGGGAGGAGCGCGCCCCGTTCGATGCCATCCTGATAACGGCGGCACCGGAACGGGTGCCCACCCGACTGTTCAAACAGCTGGAGATCGGCGGGCGTATGGTGGTTCCGGTCGGTGCAGAGCGCGAGTCGCAGAAACTGCTGGAGCTGATACGTACCGGTGAGGATACGTTTGATACCCACGAGTTGTGTGAGGTGCGTTTTGTACCCCTGGTGCGGGGGGCGGCTTGATGAAATGGGTGCAGCAGCTGACTCGGCGGGTTGCCGACTGGGCAGATCGTCCCCATGCGGAATATACTTTGGCAGGGCTCAGTTTTGCCGAATCCAGCTTCTTTCCGGTACCGCCGGATGTGCTGCTTGCACCGATGACCCTCGCTCATCCGGACAGGGGCTGGCGTTATGCACTGCTGGTGACAGTTGCCTCGGTGCTGGGAGGGGCGCTGGGCTATCTGATCGGGATGTACGGGATGGAGTTTGTCACCCCCTGGATAGCGCACTGGGGGATGGAATCCTCACTGCAACAGGCAGAGGCCCTGTTTGCGGAGTATGGTATCTGGATCGTCTTCCTGGCCGGGTTTTCCCCCATTCCCTACAAACTCTTTACCATCACCGCCGGGGCATTGGCGATGTCCTTCCCGCTGTTTCTATTGGCCTCACTGGTCGGTAGAGGGGGGCGCTTCTATCTGGTTGCTGCCTTTGTGATCTGGGGGGGCGAGCGCTTTCTGGCAATGGAGCGGGCGTGGATGGCCCGCCTGGGCTGGATTGCCGTTACCCTGGGACTGATCTATGTTCTGTTGCGCTATGTATAGGGTCGGTAAAAGATAATGGTCGGCAAGAGAGAACACCAGATATTGCTCCTCCTGTTGGGAGCAATCTGGTTGGTGGGGTGTGGTGCCCCGTCCGGTTATGTGGTGCCGGTGGATAGCCATACCCAGAGTGCAAATGCGATCCCCAAAACCTATACCGTGCGTACCGGGGACAGTCTCTACATGATTGCGATGGAGTATGATCTTGACTACCTCGATCTTGCCCGCTGGAATGGGATCTCCAGCCCCTATACGATCCACCGTGGACAGGTGCTGCAACTGCACGCACCGGTACGCAAGCGCAGCGTGTCGAAGCAGACAACCGCACCGGGAGGGGGGCTCTGCAAGGGGCGTTACTACACGGTACGACGGGGGGATACCCTGAGTGAGATAGCCGATCGTTGTGGCATTGCACACCAGTCACTGGCACAGTGGAACCAGCTCAAACCCCCGTATACCATTCGTATCAAGCAGCGTTTACGACTCTACCCTGCGCAGCACAAACGGGTTGTGGAGCGTAAACCGATTCGAAAGAAAGCGGTTACCAGGAAAAAGAACAGCCGGACAGGCACCGGCCCGGTTCGCCTCAAGCGCCCGGTTTCCGGCAAGGTGATTCACCAGTTCTCCAAATCGAAAGGGGTAACGGGGGTACAGTTTGCTGGCAGAGCGGGAGATCCGGTTCATGCAGCAGAGAACGGAAAGGTGGTCTACAGTGGTACCGGCCTGGTACGTTATGGAAAGCTGTTGATCATTAAGCATGAAAATAATCTTCTGACGGCCTACGCGCATAACAGTACACTGTTGGTTACAGAGGGAGATTCGGTCAAGGCGGGAGAGCAGATTGCGAAGATGGGCAGTAGCGGTACCGACCGGGTCAAACTCCATTTTGAAGTGAGAAAAGGAGGCAAGCCGGTTAACCCGATGCGGTACCTGCGATAACAGTGTCCACAGAAGAAGATCAATTTATGGCTGGCAAACTGCTGGGTAGAGATCACGATGCACTGCACCTCTATATGCAGGAGATCCGCCAGTACTCCCTGTTGACCGCAGAGGAGGAGCAGGCGCTGGCACGCCGAATTCTTGAGGGCGATCTGGAGGCACGTAACCGCTTGATCGAATCCAATCTGCGTCTGGTGGTCAGTATCGCGCGTCGGTATCGAAATCAGGGGGTTGCATTGATGGATCTGGTTGAGGAGGGAAACCTGGGGTTGATGCGGGCGGTGGAAAAATTTGATCCGGAGCGTGGTTTCCGTTTCTCTACCTATGCCACCTGGTGGATTCGACAGAGTGTGGATCGTGCAGTGATGAGTCAGGGGCGCACGGTGCGCCTGCCAATTCATATCCTGCGGGAGATGCGGGCCTATCTGCGGGTCTCCCGCCAGTTGGCGCAGGAGGAGCATCGTGAGCCAACGGTATCGGAGATTGCCAGCTTCCTCGAGCGCTCGGAAGAGAGTGTCGAACGCATGATCAGCTTCAGTGAACCCCAGACCTCGATTGACACGCCGCTGGCCTCCGGTTCCGGGCAGACCATCGCAGAGGTGATTGAGGATGAGTCACAGGTTTCCCAGGAAGAGCAGCTGCAGCAGGAGGAGATTTACAGCCACCTCAGCGAGTGGCTTGATACGCTGAGAGAACGGGAGCGCAAGGTGGTAGTGCACCGTTTTGGGCTGCTGGATGAGGAGGAGATGACACTGGATGCTCTGGGAGAGGAGCTGGGGGTGACGCGCGAGCGGGTAAGACAGGTGCAGGTAGGGGCGCTGAGCCATCTGCATGATATTCTGCGGCGTGCAGGGTATTCGGATGGGAGTCTGCTGTAGTGGTACTATCTCTTGATATCCCGTACAGAAACGGAATTCGGAATTATCCGCAGTAGTCAGACAACATACGATGCAACTCACTATACGTTACCGCCTCTTTCTCTTCTCACTGGTTGTCATACTGGTGGGGGCAGCACTGACTTCGGTAACCATGATCTTCTTCCAGTTACGGGCGCTGGAAGAGGGGCACCAACACTTTGGCAAGGAGTTTGCCGAGATTACCGGTAAACAGGCCATTCCGGCACTGCGTAGTGGTGATGTGGAGCAGTTGAACCGACTGTTGGAGCCGATTATCCATGAGCCCGATTTTGTGCAACATATCTTCGTCGATATCGATGGCATGGTACTCGCCGGGGGGGATGGCACGGTATTTAGCAATCGGCAGCCACCGCATGAGGTGACTCCCTACCTCGAAACCTTGAGCAGCACCAACAAGACCAACTACTGGCAGCACAATGGCAATATCGCCATCACCCGACGGGTGGCAGACCACAGTGGAGCCGTGGTTGGTTTCTTCCATCTGGAGTTGTCACGGGAGGATATTGAAGAGGAGAGCCGACAGATTCTGTTGCGTCTGGTTCCGGTAGCCCTGCTACTGACGCTGTTTTCGCTGTTGGCATCACAGCGTCTGGCCAACTACTTTGCCGGGCCACTGAAGGAGGCGGTACAGCAGGCCGATGCAATCGCCTCCGGCCATTATCGGGAGAGCGTAGTGGATACACCTGTGCGCAAGGATGAGTTTGGTTTGCTCTCCATGGCACTGGATACGATGGCAGAAAAGATCCGTTTCAACATGGAGGCGCTGAATGATGTCAGGCTGGAGCTGGAGGAGATGTTCCATGTGATGGTGGACGGCGTAGTGGTGGTGGATACCGAGGGGAAGATTCAGCGAATCAACCAGCGCATTATCCAGATGACCGGAAAAGAGAAGGATGCCCTGATTGGGGCTACGGTCTGTACCTTGTTTGAAGAGGAGATTACCCTGGATGCACTGCATGGCCTTGGTGTGGAGCGGATTCTGCGCTCAATCGATGGTGTGGTTGCGGTGCAGGTGAGTGGCGCACTGATTCATCCACCACACAAACCGGAGCCAATCGGCTCAGTGCTGCTGATACATGATCTCAGTGACCGTATACGGGCCGAACGTCAGGAGCAGTATGCGGCATTCCAGGCAGGGGTTGCCGACATGGGGGCTTCGGTACTGCACAATATTGGCAATGTGGTCACCGGCATGAGTGGGCACCTGATCAAGTCAAAGAAACAGATCCAAAGCCTCTCCAAATACACCAAACCGCTGATTCGATTTGCGGAGATCAATGATCAGGTGGTTGCGGCTCCCGATACCCCGGATGCGGTTGAAAAGCGTCTGAATGAGACCTCGGAGCTGTTACGTGGGGTATCCAAAGCACTGGACAGCTTTGTGGACAAGATCTCCTCCATCGAAAAGATTGACCACGGGATTCACCATATTGGCGAGATTATATCCATACAGCAGAGCGCCTCTCGTCCGGTGATTACCGCCACCTGGTTTGATATACGCCCCTTTATCGAGGATACCCTCAGTTTGATCGAGGATCGGTATCACAAGAATGAGATTCGCTGCTTCAGTGAGATTGCAGTAGAGATCAAACAGGTCTGTCTACCCAGGAATCCTCTGATGCAGCTGCTGTTGAATCTACTCAAGAATAGTCTGGAGGCGATTGCCGAGCGACGCCTGACAGAAGAGGTAGCTCTCGGTGAGGTCTCTATTCGGGTGGGGGGGGTAGGCGATGAGCACTTTGAGTTGGTGGTCGAGGATAACGGATGTGGCATCCCTCACAACCAGCTGGAGCAGATCTTTGTTGCTCGTCATACTACCAAGGAGAGTGGAAGTGGTTATGGTCTCCACTCTGCCGCGCTGTTCGTGAAGCAGATTGGCGGAAACATTGTGGCAGAGAGTGAAGGGGTGAATCGCGGTGGCCGCTTGCGGGTGACGCTGCCACTCAAGGTTGCAGAGAAGAGTCAGGAGGCGTAGCGGGTGCTATCGCCAGCCGGGATAGTTGGCGTTGATACTCGATTCGTGAAATTTCCCGTGCCCCCAACTGAGCCAGGTGAGGTGTCATCATCTGGATATCAACCAGCTCGATCTCCGCTTTCAGCCGAGTAAGTAGTGTTACCAGCGCGATCTTTGCGGCATCACTGCTGCGTGTGAACATCGACTCCCCGCAGAAGAGTCTGCCGACCTGAACCCCATAGAGGCCACCAGCCAAGCTGTCGTCTTGCCAGCACTCCACGGAGTGGGCATATCCCAGCTGGTGTAGCTGCAGATAGGCTTGGCGCATCCCTGAGGTAATCCAGGTTCCGCTATCGGCCTGCTTGCGGGGAGCGGCGCAGGCATCGATGACCGATTCGAATGCGCGGTTCAGCGTGATATTGAAAGGGTGTTGTCGCAGCCGCTTTTTCAGGCTGCGGCCAATATGGAGCTCTTGTGGAAAAAGCACCGCCCGAGGAGCCGGGGACCACCAGAGAATCGGCTCCCCTTCGCTGTACCAGGGGAAGATTCCATGACTGTAGGCGTTGAGCAGGCGTTGTGGAGAGAGATCTCCCCCTACCGCCAGCAGCCCGTTGGGCTCTTCCAGGGCCAGGTGCAGTGGAGGAAAGGGGCCTTCCGGGTCTGCACTCAACCAGAAAGGCCCCTTCATCAAGTGAGATCGGGTTCCGGGTTATTCCAGATTGTCGAGATAGTGCTCTGCATCCAGGGCTGCCATACAGCCGCTACCGGCCGAGGTGACTGCCTGACGGTAGACCGGATCGGCACAGTCGCCAGCTGCAAACACACCCAGCACATTGGTACCGGTGGCGTAGTGGTGCCCTTCGGTATTGCGTACCGTGATGTAGCCGTGTTCCATCTCGATCTGACCGGCCAGAATATCGGTATTGGGTTTGTGGCCGATGGCGATGAAGACCCCGCTCAGCTCCAGCTCCTTGGTGGAGCCATCGTTGTGTTTGAGGCGTACCCCGGTCACGCCGCTATTGTCTCCCAGCACCTCATCCAGCTGAGAGTTCCACTCGATGGTGATGTTGCCGTTGGGGTCATCGGCCATCTTCTGGATCTTGTCGGCCAGAATCTTTTCACACTTGAAGCTGTCGCGGCGGTGGATCACGGTAACCTGGGCGGCAATGTTGGACAGATAGATCGCCTCCTCGACTGCGGAGTTCCCCCCACCGACCACGCAGACGTTCTGCCCTTTGTAAAAGAAGCCATCACAGGTGGCGCAGCCGGAGACCCCTCTGCCCATAAAGGCCTGCTCGGACTCAAGCCCCAGATACATGGCAGAGGCGCCGGTGGAGACAATCAGGGCATCACAACTGTATTCACCCATATCCCCTTTGAGCTGAAACGGGCGTACCGAGGTGTCGACACTCTGAATCATGTCGAAGATGATCTCGGTCTCAAAGCGCTCGGCCTGCTTCAGCATGCGATCCATCAGCTCGGGCCCCTGTACCCCTTCAGGCTCGCCGGGCCAGTTGTCTACCTCGGTGGTGGTGGTCAGCTGTCCGCCCTGCTGCATTCCGGTAATCAACACCGGCTTCAGGTTGGCGCGTGCTGCATAGATGGCTGCAGTATAACCGGCAGGACCGGAGCCGAGAATCAGAAGGGGACAGTGCTTGACATCGCTCATGATAAACTCCAAAGCTAGAATGGGTGATATAGAACGGGTGGAGATTGTACATGAATGCAAACGTAATTGGGGTGCCTCGTGAGGTTCGGGAGTTTGAGGGGCGTATTGCGCTCACCCCCGGTGCGGTCGCACAGCTGGTGCAGGATGGTTGCCGAGTAGTGGTTGAAAGTGGGGCGGGGGCACTCAGCGGGTTTGGGGATGCACAGTACCGGGAGGTGGGGGCCGGGATTGCGGAGAATAGTGCCGCGCTATATGGTCAGGCACAGCTGATCGTCAAGGTAAAAGAGCCTCAGCGCAGTGAGTTGCCCCTGTTACGCAAGGACCACCGGCTCTTCTGTTATCTCCATCTTGCCGCCGACCTCGAGCTGATGGAGGCGCTGCGCCAGATCGGCCTCACCGCCATCGCCTTCGAGACGCTGGAGGTAGATGGAAAACTGCCACTACTGACCCCGATGAGTGTGATTGCCGGTAAACTCGCAGTACAGGCTGGTGCACGCTTGCTGCACCAGCCGGAGCAGGGCAAAGGGGTGTTGCTGGGTGGCCTGGAGGGGGTGGACCCCGGCCATGTGGTGGTTCTGGGAGGGGGAGCAGCCGGTAGTGCGGCCATCTCGGTGGCTTACGGCATCGGTGCTCGGGTCACGCTGGTGGAGCGCAGTGAGAGCCGCCTAGGCGAGCTGGCCGAGCAGTTTCCCGGCATCACCACGATTCACTCCACCGCACAACAGATTGCACAGCAGGTGGCCACTGCCGATCTGCTGATCGGGGCGGTACTGGTAAAAGGGGATCGTGCACCCAAACTGGTCAGCCGGGAGATGATAGAGAACATGGAGCCAGGCAGTGTGGTGGTTGATATCTCGGTTGACCAGGGGGGGTGTATCGAGACCATCCGCCCAACCAGCTATCAGTCTCCTACCTATGCGGTGTCTGGGGTAACCCATTTCGGGGTCACCAATATGCCGGGGGCGGTACCACGAACCGCCTCTCAGGCCCTGTCGGCAGCCATACTTCCCTGGGTTGGCAAGTTGCTTGATCCGGCATGGCGAATGGATTCAGCGCTGGCGGAGGCGATCAATGTCGAGGCGGGCGAAGTGGTCTATCCGGCACTGAAGGGGTTGGTCGCATGAAAATCGGCAGAGGCAACTCTGTAGAGACAACGAAGCCCCATCCATCGTACCGTTCGTGTGTGCCTGGCTGCCTTTGGTGTCTACACTGAAGCGTCGTGGATGAGGCTCTATCTTTAGGATAGGGCAGCCCTATCAAGAGTCAAGAAAAAAGGTAGCTGTTCAGAATCACCCCTGAAATCCGCCATATCGGTGTTCGAAAATGGTCATTTACACTTGTAAACTCACATTTTCTGCCTTGATCTGACGAATTTCAGGGGTGATTCTGAACAGCTACCGGCATTTACAATATTTCGGGTGCCTCCTGAATAGTTGCAAAATATGAAAGAGTTTGTCTCGGCTTCTGGAGTGGCCCAAAATCCGTTAGAATTTGTCCTTTTATTTGATCGCAGTAGAGGTGTAGGCAGTTGGCACGGGCGCAAAACAAGGGGCAGAAACAGCAAAAGGAGGCCACTGTGAGCACTCCAGCAGGGCGTGGTCTGCGTGAGGGAGCGCTGTTGATCAGCGCAGCGGTCACGCTCTACCTGTGGGCTTCTCTCTTCACGTTCAGCATGAATGACCCGGCCTGGAACTATAGTGCTCCGGTTGAGCAGTATCAGAACTCGGGTGGTGTCCTGGGGGCCTGGTTCTCCGATATCCTCTTTACCGTATTGGGGATCATGGCATGGATGATTCCGCCGGTGGCCGGCTGGCTGGGGTGGCTGCTGTTTGTCGATCGGGCCCGCCTGTTGCGGTTTGATCCCCAGCTTCTGGGGGTGCGGGTAGGTGGCTTTCTGATGGCAGTGATTGGTGGAACCGGGCTCTCCTATCTCCACTTTCACCGTTTTGATGCCTCCTTGCCGGCGAAGACGGGGGGGGTACTGGGTGACTGGATTGGTAGCCTCTTTACCTCTGCCATCGGCCCCTTTGGCAGTACCCTGTTTCTGCTGGCGCTGTTTCTGGTAGGAGTCTCGGTATTCACCCATATCTCCTGGTTTGTGGTGATGGAGCGGATCGGTGCAGCGGTACTGGAAGGGGTGCTGCGGTTGCGGTCCATCCCCAACAAGGTTCATGAGAAACAGGCAGGGCAGCAGGCGAAAGAGGTGCGGGAGCAGGAGGTCGAGAAGGAGCGCAAGAAGAGCCGCCAGCGCCCCAAGCCCAAGATTGAGCCCAAGATTGGCAAAATCGAGATCAGCGAGCGTGCCCTGAAAGAGACTCAGGGCTCTCTGTTTGAGGATCTCACCACCAACTATGGCAGCTACAGTGGTGAACAGGGGCCGATTCAGCCGCCACCACTTTCCCTGCTCAACAAGGCGGAGCAGGTGGACGGGGGGTATTCCCACGAGACGCTGGAGGTGCTCTCGCGCCAGGTGGAGCTCAAGCTCAAGGAGTTCGGGGTCGAGGTCGAGGTGGTCGCGGTACAGCCGGGGCCGGTGATCACCCGGTTTGAGCTGATGCCGGCACCGGGGATCAAGGCCAGCAAGATTACCAATCTCTCCAGTGACCTGGCCCGTTCGCTGACCCTGCAGAGTGTGCGGGTGGTGGAGGTGATTCCGGGCAAGGCGACCATTGGTCTGGAGATTCCCAATGAGATACGTGAAACCGTCTTTCTGTCAGAGATTCTCGCCTCACACGCCTATGATCAGAGCAAGGGGGCGTTGAGTCTGGCGCTGGGCAAAGATATTGCCGGGCAGCCGTTGGTGGCCGACCTTGCCAAAATGCCCCACCTGCTGGTGGCCGGAACCACCGGTTCGGGCAAGTCGGTCGGTATCAATACCATGATTCTGAGCCTGCTGTTCAAATACTCTCCGGAGTATGTTCGTCTGATCATGATCGACCCCAAGCTGGTCGAGCTTTCGGTCTATGATGGTATTCCGCATCTATTGGCCCCGGTGGTAACCGATATGACCGAGGCTGCCAGTGCCCTGCGTTGGAGCGTGGCCGAGATGGAGCGCCGCTATAAACTGATGTCGGCACTCAATGTGCGTAGTGTTGGCGGCCTCAACAAGAAGATTCGGGATGCCATTGAGGTGGGAGCACCGCTGGCAGACCCGCTGCACCCAGCGGTGGAGGGGGCGGAGCATGAACAGCCCCTGCTTGAACCACTCCCCTATATCGTGGTCTTTGTGGATGAGTTTGCCGATCTGATGATGCAGGTGGGCAAGAAGGTCGAGGAGCTGATTGTCCGTATCGGTCAGAAGGCGCGAGCGGCAGGCATTCACATGATTCTCGCTACCCAGCGCCCCTCTGCTGATGTCATTACCGGGCTGATCAAGTCCAATGTGCCCAGCCGTGTCGCCTTTCAGGTCTCCTCCAAGATGGACTCCCGGGTGATTCTCGACCACAACGGGGCCGAGAACCTGTTGGGGCGGGGGGACCTGCTCTATCTGCCGGTAGGAGCGGGAATGCCCACCCGTGTTCACAGCGCCTTTGTCGATGATGATGAGGTGATGCGGGTGGTCGAGCATCTCAAGAGTAGTGGAGAGCCACAATATGTGGAAGATGTACTTGCCACACCGGATGCAAGCGAGGCTGGTGCCGGGGGTGAGGGAGGTGTTGAGGATGCAGAGAATGATCCGCTCTATGATGATGCAGTACGGATTGTTACCGAAAGCCGCAAGGCCTCGGTCTCCGGAGTACAGCGGCGGTTGCGGGTCGGCTATAACCGGGCCTCCAGACTGGTTGAGGCGATGGAGTATGCCGGCGTAGTCAGTCCGGTTGGCGGCAATGGTCAGCGCGAAGTACTGGCTCCCCCGCCGGTAGAGATGGATTGATCCGATGATTCGGTTCTGGACAAGCCTGCTTGTACTGTTGCTGCCAGTGTGCGGTTTTGCCGATCCGCTGCAGCGGGTTGGTGAGTTGCTGGCAGAGATCGACAGCCTGCAGGGCTCCTTTGTGCAGCAGGTAAGGGACGGAGCGGGGCAGTTGGTGGAGGAGAGTGCCGGTACCCTGCAGGTGCAACGCCCGGGTAAATTCCGCTGGCTGACGGAGCGCCCCTATCCACAGCAGGTGATTGCCGATGGGGAGGTGATCTGGATCTATGATCCGGATCTGGAGCAGGTGACCCTTCACCACCAGGATGCACTGGCAACCACACCGGCGATGCTGCTTACCGACCCCGATGCACTGCAGCAGTACACACTGGTGTTGCGTAGTGGCGCGCAGCCATATGAGTGGATTGAGCTGATCCCCCGGCAGCCACGTAGCGGTGGCTTCGAGCGCCTGATGATTGCTCTGGATGGGGAGGTATTACGCAAGATTGTGGTTGAGGACAGTCTTGGGCAGCAGACCACAATTGAGTTGCACGACCTGAGTATCAACCTCTCTCTCTCCGAAGCGCTGTTTGATTTCGTCCCTCCCGCAGGGGTTGATGTGGTAGGAGAACGATAGTGACCGTGCCACTGGCGGAGCGGATGCGCCCCGCTACTCTGGAGCAGTTTCAGGGGCAGGAGCATCTGCTTGCCACTGGTAAACCGCTGCGCCGGGCGATAGAGAGTGGCCAGCTCCACTCCATGCTGTTCTGGGGGCCACCGGGTACCGGGAAGACCACCTTGGCACGGTTGATTGCCGGTTATGTCAATGCCGACTTTCTCTCCCTCTCGGCGGTGCTGTCGGGGGTCAAGGAGATTCGGGCGGCGATTGAGCAGGCCAGGGCATCACGGCAGTTGGGCAAGGGCACTCTGCTGTTTGTCGATGAGGTGCACCGCTTCAACAAGAGCCAGCAGGATGCCTTTCTGCCTCATGTGGAGGATGGCACCGTCACCTTTGTCGGGGCCACCACCGAAAACCCCTCTTTCGAGCTGAACAACGCACTGCTCTCCCGGGCACGTCTCTACACGCTCAAGGCGCTCTCACCGCAGGCGCTGAGAGAAATTGTGCTACAGGCATTGGAGCACCAGTCCGATACCATATACCTGCCGGAAGAGGGAATGGAGCAGATTGTGACGGCGGCGGATGGAGATGCTCGCAGGGCACTTAATCTGCTGGAGATCGTGATCGGACTGGCTCAAACGGATGAGCAGGGGAGGCTGCAGATTACCACTCGAAGTGTGGCGCAGGTGGTTGCAGAGGGGGGGCGGCGCTTCGACAAGGGGGGAGACCTCTTCTATGAGCAGATCTCGGCACTGCACAAGTCGGTTCGTGGCTCCAACCCGGATGCGGCACTCTACTGGTTTGCGCGCATGATCGATGGTGGAGTCGATCCGCTCTATGTGGCCCGGCGTGTGGTGCGGATGGCCAGTGAGGATATTGGCAATGCCGATCCACGCGCCTTGCAGATTGCGCTCAGCGCCTGGCAAACCTATGAACGGCTGGGTAGCCCGGAGGGGGAGCTGGCCATTGCCCAGGCCGTTGCCTATCTGGCGGTTGCCCCCAAGAGTAACGCGATCTACAGCGCCTGGAAGCAGGTGCTGTCCGATGTACGGCAGGGAGGCTCGGCAGAGGTGCCGGTTCATCTGCGTAATGCGCCAACCCGGGTGATGAAGGAGTTGGGCTACGGGCATGCCTACCGCTATGCCCATGATGAGCCCGAGGCGTATGCGGCCGGGGAGACCTATTTCCCCGATGAACTGGGGGAGTTACAGTATTACCATCCGGTGGAGCGGGGGATGGAGATCAAGATTGGAGAACGGCTCGACTATCTGCGCGAACTCGACCGACAGGCCAGAGGCAGACGCTAAGGACTCCTCTGAAGTCCGGGTAAAATGGTGTGGTCAATTTAGGGGAACCCTTACTGGGGCGAGGCATGGTTTCTGCTATCTACCCAGCGAGCGTCAAAAAAATTGAAAGGAGTGGTTGAAGAAAATGTCCAGTGAAGAGTTGAAAACATTTCTGGCCGGCTGGTTGGCCGAGATCGACGAATTCTCATTGAAAAGTTTGCATCACCGCTTGATGAAAAGTGGTATCTGTAAACAGAACACCAGCAAGCGAGAGCTTTCCAAAATCCTGATGGAGCTGGAGGATGAAGAGGTGTTGAGCCTGATTCGGGTTGATGACTTCGATGAAGATGACCCCTTCCGTGACAGTCCGATCTGGACTGCATTTAAAAACGACTAGGCTATCTGGTTAAATAGTTGATAATAAAAAGATTGTCCTTTGTTTTCTTGTTTGTAGAAAACAAAGGACAATCTTTTTTGTTTTAAAGTTAGAACTGACCCTGTTGTTCTCAGCTGAGGTTGAGCGTCTGAAGGGTTTTAATCGTTGATGGCATGTTGTTTTTTTCACCTTCTTTATATAATGTACGGAGTAGCCGTACATTATTGTTGAGAGGTTGAAATGGAAAGTGTAAGCGTGAACCGGTTTCGAGATAACCTGAAAAACTATGTTGAACAGTCGATTAGTGAGCATGCTCCTGTCCGGGTTACTCGGCGCAATGGGGAAGACTTTGTGGTTCTTGGTGCCGACGACTGGGAGAGAGAGCAAGAGACGCTCTATGTTTTGCAGAACAGTGATCTGATGCGGCAGATTGCGGTATCGATAAAAACCCACGCCAATCAACAAGGATATCGCCCTGGTACCGGAGAGCTGGATGAGATCATTGGTGTTTGAAGGAAATACCTGGTCTGCTTATGAAGAGCTCAGACGAAAAGACAAAAGGCTCCATACTGCGTTGTGCAAAATTTTGCGGGAGATGTTGCGAAATGATCCTGCTGTCGGGAGCGGAAAACCTGAACCATTGAAGCATAATCTCTCTGGTCTATGGTCTCGGAGGTTGAGCCAAAAGGATCGAGTAGTTTATCGGTTTGATGGTCAGTCGGTCTATATTTACGCGATTGGTGGGCATTATGATCAATATTGATTGTGTTGTCGTTGGTTCTACATTTCTCTGGTTGGGATAGGTGTGTGAAAGTTAGAACTGACCCCGTTGTTTCGAACTGACCCCGTTGTTTCTGACCCCGTTGTTTGTGATGGATGAGGCCCATCTGCAGCAGGCGGTTCGTTATGTTTCGCTCAACCCGG
>CAYFNH010000048.1:0-18400 GCA_964344435.1 uncultured Piscirickettsiaceae bacterium
AGGTTTTGCCCAGAGGTTGGATGGCTTCAAGTTTGAAGTCACGGATTCAGGTTATAGTCCAAACATGTCTACAGTTCAAGGAAGCAGCGTTAATTTCGACGTACTGAAGCAGCGCCTCAGGCCGCTATTCTCCAAACTCAAGGTGATGCTGGTGGATGACATGCCCGCCAATCTCGAGTCTTACCGGATGGCGATGGTCGAGATTGGTATAGAGCGCAACAACATTGTCACAGCAACCAATGGACTGGATGCCCTCACCCGCCTCAACCAGGCTCATCCCGATCTGGTGCTCAGCGACTGGAACATGCCGATACTGGATGGACTGAGCTTTATCATGAAAGCTCGCAAAATGGCGCATTTCCAGAACAAGATCTTCATCATGATCACTGCCGAACAGGATGCCGACCTGGAGAAGGCGCGCCCCCATATCAATGCCTTTCTGCGCAAACCGGCTACCGCCGCAACCATTGAGAAGATGATCCTCTCGGTAGTCGCCAAGAAGGTGGCAGACCCGAACCACCCCCTGGGGAAATAACCACCCCCCATAGGCAAGGGTGCCCACAGTCGAATGACACAGGGACGTGCTTGAGCCTGTTGCAGACAGGAGCTGCCATTGCTTTTGAAACCTTTGCTGTGGACTACTGTGGCGGGCGCTGCTTCATCGGCAGATAATCCCGCTTCTGTTCACCTATGTAGCACTGTCTGGGGCGACCGATCTTGGTGTGCTCATCTCCAAACATCTCATTCCACTGCGAAACCCAGCCCACAGTACGTGCCATGGCAAAAATAACGGTGAACATATTCAACGGGATCCCGATCGAGAGCATGATAATACCGGAGTAGAAATCGACATTGGGATAGAGTTTGCGCTGCTTGAAATACTCATCCTGCAACGCCACCTGCTCCAGCTCCAGCGCCAGATCGAGCAGTTCACGGGTCTCTCCGGTCATCTTGCAACCTTCAACCACTTGATGACAAAGTTCACGTAATATCCTGGCCCTGGGGTCATAATTCTTGTAAATCCGGTGACCAAATCCCATCAGACGGAAACGATCCCGTTTGTCTTTTGCCCGCTCGATGTAGTGTTGCAGTGGCCGATCCGAGTCCCGAATCTCCTCCAGCATACGGATCACCGCCTCATTGGCGCCACCATGGGCCGGCCCCCAGAGGGAACCGATTCCGGCCGCAATCGAGGCGAAGGGGTTGGCCTCGGAACTGGCCGCAAGGCGTACGGTCGAGGTCGAAGCATTCTGTTCATGGTCGGCATGAGCAATCAGAATCACCTCCAGTGCGCGTACCGCCAACGGATTGGGCACATAGGTGTTGGTCGGCAACGAAAACATCATGTGGAGGAAATTTTCCACCAGAGTGTAGCCCGCCCGGGGATAGGTAAAAGGGAGACCATTGGCGTAACGATAACTCCAGGCGGCGATGGTTGGCATCTTGGCAACCAACATCTTGGCCGAATGCTTGCGATTCTGAGGGTCATGGATATCCTGAAAGTCGTGATAGAAGGCGGAGAGCGCCCCCACCACCCCCACCATGATCGCCATCGGGTGGGCGTTGGGGCGAAAGCCCTCGAAAAAGCGCTTCATCTCCTCCTGCAACAGACTCTCCCGAATCACCTCCCGTTCAAACGCGTCCAGCTCATCTTGCGAAGGCAGATGCCCGCACAACAACAGAAAACAGGTTTCGATAAAGCTGCTCTGCTCTACCAGCTGCTCAATGGGATACCCCCGGTAGAGCAACTCCCCCTCACTACCGTTGAGATAGGTAATGCGACTCGAACAGCTGGCAGTAGCGGTAAACCCCGGATCATAGGTGAGCAGCCCCAACTCCCGGTAGAGTGGACCGATATCAATCAGCCGGGCACCCAGCACAGGTTCGATGGTATCCAGCTCGATCGACTTGCCGCTGGCGTGGTCAGTAATGGTTATACGGTTGGGCATTGGTTACCTCACAATTTAAATCAATTTTCTCAGTGTAGTACCCGAGGCACCGTCAAATAGAATGGTGCAATCGGAGTATGCATCAGCGCCCCACTACCATCCACAACCCACTCGTAACTCCCCTCCATGGTACCGTGCGGAGTCTTGAGGATGGTGCCACTGGTGTACTGGTAAGACTCTCCCGGCAGCAGATGCGGTTGCTCTCCCACCACCCCCTCACCCCGCACCTCCTGCTGTCGCCCCGAGTCATCACGAATCAGCCAGTGGCGACGCAACAGCTGCGCCCCGACCGAACCACGATTGTGAATGGTGATGGTATAGGCAAACTGATACTCATCCTTGGAAGGCGATGAGTTCCCTCTCAGATAGAGGGTATCCACCCTGATTTCAATATCTTTTGTTTCCATATCTTACTTAGCCACCTTAATCCTGTTCATGAAGAACAACTCACCGAGATCTGTTGCGCCCACTCGGGAGAAGCAGCCGCATAATGCGCCCACTCCGGCTGCTCTGCAAAGGGCTTCCGCAACAAGGAGAGCAGGCGCTCGATCTCGCCATAGTCACCCGCCTCAGCCTGCTCAATGGCCTGCTGTGCCAGGTAATTTCTGAGAACATACTTTGGATTGACCGACTGCATTGCAGCCTGACGCTCCCGTTCTGGAACAGACTCTGTTTGTAGCCGATCCTGGTACTGCTGCCACCACACCTCCAGCTGCTCGGAGGCACCCAGCTCGATTCTGAGCTGAGCCAGATCGCCTGAAGAGAGCACCCGAAAAGCACGAGTATAGTCCGCCCGGCTCTGCTGAAGCAGCGTCAACCACTGCTCCTGCAACGGATAATCCTCTGCCTTGAAGGTCAACCCCAGCTTGGCCGACATGCCCTGCTGGTAGCAGACTTCATACTGCCGGGGGAACTGCTCCAGCTCTGTACGCAGCAATTCCACCCCCGCCTCCGGCGTCTCTCCCACCAGCGGAAGCAGTGCCTGCGCCAGACAGCGCAGATTCCACTGAGCAACCCGTGGCTGCTGATCAAATGCGTAACGGCCGGTATGGTCTGAATGGTTGCAAATAAAACCGGGGTCATAGCGCTCCATAAAGCCATAGGGGCCATAATCGATGGTGAGTCCCAGAATCGACATGTTGTCACTGTTCATCACTCCATGGGCAAAACCGACCAGCTGCCACTTTGCAATCAACTCAGCAGTGCGGGTCACCACCGCTCTGAACAGGGCCAAGGGCTGCTCCTCTGGCGGCAGTGGCTGCAGGGCGGGAAAGTGGTGAGTAACCAGATAGTCCAGCAGCTGCTGCAGCGCCTCGAACTCTTCACGATAGTAGAAGTACTCGAAGCTTCCAAAGCGCACATGGCTGGGGGCAGTACGCAACAGAGTCGCGCCATATTCGATCTGTTCCCGATGCACCTCCTCCTCACTGCCCACCATGCAGAGGGCCCGGGTGGTGGGTATACCGAGGTGATGCATCGCCTCACTGCAGAGGTACTCACGAATGGTTGAACGCAGCACCGCACGACCATCTCCCATCCGCGAGTAGGGGGTACGCCCGCCGCCCTTGAGATGGAGATCCCAATGTCCACCAGCAGGGCTGAGCCACTCCCCCAACAGCAACGAGCGCCCATCGCCCAGCTGCGGTACATAGTGGCCAAACTGGTGACCCGCATAGACCGCCGCAATAGCGGGTTGCTCCGTCAGCGGTTCCATCGCACCAAAATAGTCAACTGCCCGCTGCGGACTCAACACCTCGGCTATCCCCATCTCCTCTGCCAGCTCACTATTCCAGGAGATCAGAAAGGGGTTATGCAGGGGGCTCGGCACCACCTCACTATAGAAGTGGTCAGGCAGCGTGGTGTATCGACTCAGATACGGCATCGGCCTATTCCGACTGTATATCGTTGATCACTGCCTGCAGCCGTTCCGTAGGATAGGCCTGCAGGTTTCTCAACAACACCTCCTCCATCTGCCTGCGCTGAAAACCCTCATACTCCTTGCACCAATGCTCCAGCAAGTGGTCGAGCAACTGCTGGCGTTCACGATCCTCAAAAAAGACGGCTGACATCACACTCTCCAAGTCCGAACCATAATACTTGATAGATTATATCAGGAATTAAATGAGCGCGTGGATCCCTCCTCCAACACAAACTGTCGAAATGCCTCGGCTACCGGAGAGAGCCGCTTTCCCTTGCGATAGACCAGATGCCATTGACGCTGAATTGGCAGATCCTCCACCTCCAGTATGCGCAGCACCTTTGCCTCCAACTCCAGCTGTATGGTGTGCCGGGAGACCAGCGCCAGACCCAGACCGGCCTGCACCGCCTGCTTGATGGTTTCGTTACTACCAAATTCCATCGGTGCATCCAGGTTGAGACCACGCTTGTCGAAGAATCGTTCCAGTGCGGTGCGGGTACCGGAACCCTGTTCACGCAACACGAAACGCTCCTGCTGCAGCTGCTCCGCACTCAGTGTGGTTCGCTTGCGATAGAGCGCATGCCCCTTGCCCACCACCACAACCAGCGGGTTCTGCATGAAGGCCTCTGCCTCAACATCCAGCTGCTCCGGTGGTTGCCCCATAATTACCAGATCCGGTTCATTCCCGGCCAATGCCTCCAGTATGCGCTGACGATTGGTCACATCCAGAGTAAAGGTGATTCCCGGATGGCGCTGCATGAAGGTAGCCAGCAGGCTGGTTGCAAAGTAGTTGGCGGTACTGGCCACCAACAGATTGAGATGCCCCCGACGCACCCCCTTGAGGTTCTCGATATAGCGCTCGCTCTCCGCCAGTTGCCGACTGATACTGCGGCTGGTGTGGTAGAACTCGTTACCGGCATCGGTGAGAAAGATCTTCTTGCCAAGATGCTCAAACAGGGCAACACCAAGATTCTCCTCCAGCTGCTTGATCTGCATCGAGACTGCCGGCTGGGTTAGGTGCAGCGCCTTGGCGGCACGGGTAAAACTGCCATGAGTGGCAACAGACTCAAATACTCTCAACTGCCGTAACGTAAGATTTAGTGCCATTGTCAATTCATCAATAAATACTTATGAAAAACATCAAAACTACTGACTGTTAATTATACAACCACCCCACTACAGTTCAACGCACTGGATGGGGTATCCCCCCACTGGGAACAAGTTTTTAATCCAATATTCAGGAGAACAGAATGGATCAATCAGCTCGTTATGCAGACCTTAGCCTCAATGAGGATGACCTGATTGCAGGTGGCAAGCACATCCTTGTTGCTTACAAGATGGCACCAGCTGCCGGTTATGGCTATCTGGAGGTTGCAGCCCACTTTGCTGCCGAGTCCTCTACCGGTACCAATGTAGAGGTTTCCACTACCGATGACTTCACCAAGGGGGTAGACGCACTGGTCTACCATATTGATGAGGCAACCGAGGATATGCGTATCGCCTATCCGATCGAGCTATTTGATCGTAATGTCACTGATGGCCGCATGATGCTGGTTTCATTCCTTACCCTCTGCATAGGTAACAACCAGGGTATGGGCGATGTCAAGCATGCCAAGATGATCGACTTCTTTGTACCGCCACGCGCGATTCAGTTGTTCGACGGCCCTGCAACAGACATCTCTGACCTGTGGCGTATCCTTGGCCGTCCGGTCGAGAATGGTGGCTACATCGCCGGTACCATCATCAAGCCCAAGCTGGGTCTGCGCCCGGAGCCATTTGCCGAGGCCGCCTACCAGTTCTGGCTCGGTGGTGACTTCATCAAGAATGACGAGCCTCAGGGCAATCAGGTTTTCTGCCCTGCAAAGAAGGTCTACCCACTGGTAGCGGACGCTCTGAAGCGTGCCCAGGACGAGACTGGTGAGGCCAAGCTCTTCTCTGCAAACATCACTGCCGATGACTACCATGAGATGTGTGCCCGTGCCGACTTTATCCTCGAGACCTTCGGTGAGGATGCCGACAAGGTTGCCTTCCTGGTTGATGGTTATGTCGGTGGTCCCGGCATGGTCACGACAGCTCGTCGCCAGTACCCTAGCCAATATCTCCACTACCATCGTGCCGGTCACGGTGCGGTCACTTCTCCAAGTGCCAAGCGCGGCTACACTGCCTTCGTACTGGCCAAGATGAGCCGTCTGCAGGGTGCTTCCGGTATCCATGTGGGCACCATGGGCTACGGCAAGATGGAAGGTGATGCTACTGACAAGATCATCGCCTACATGATCGAGCGTGACGAGTGTCAGGGGCCTGTCTACAACCAGAAGTGGTATGGCATGAAGCCAACCACCCCGATCATCTCCGGAGGCATGAACGCACTGCGTCTGCCAGGCTTCTTTGAGAACCTCGGCCACGGTAACATCATCAACACCTCTGGTGGTGGTTCTTATGGCCACATCGACAGCCCGGCTGCTGGTGCTACCTCGCTGCGTCAGGCCTATGACTGCTGGAAGAGCGGGGCTGATCCTCTCGAGTATGCGAAGGAGCACAAGGAGTTTGCCCGTGCCTTCGAGTCCTTCCCACACGATGCGGACTCCATCTTCCCGGGATGGAGAGACAAGCTGGGCGTTCACAAGTAAGAACCCCGCGTTGCAAAGAGGCCCCGTTCGCGGGGTCTCTTTTTCCGACAAAGACCAACTATTTATATCAACTAAAAACAGCTTTTACCATGGTGGACATGAAGAGCATGAAGAAGACCCACAACCAACACCTTCATGCTCTTCATGTCCTTCATGGTTCTACGCTTTGGAGTGTCAAGCCATGAGCGATATCAATACCGAACAGTACATGATCAAGGATGAGCCCTACTACGAGGCACAGGAGAATGAGGTTGCCCTCTACGAGGCGGCCTACAACGCCCGTCTACCCGTCATGGTCAAGGGCCCTACCGGCTGTGGTAAATCCCGTTTTATCGAACACATGGCATGGAAACTCCAGAAGCCGTTGATCACCGTCGCCTGTAACGAGGACATGACCGCCTCGGATCTGGTCGGCCGCTATCTGCTCGACGCCAACGGCACCCGCTGGCTCGATGGCCCGCTGACTGTAGCCGCCCGTATTGGCGCCATCTGCTACCTCGACGAGATCGTCGAAGCACGTCAGGATACCACCGTGGTGATCCACCCGCTGACCGACCACCGCCGCACCCTGCCACTCGACAAGAAGGGAGAGCTGATCGATGCCCATCCCGACTTCCAGCTGGTGATCTCCTACAACCCCGGCTACCAGAGCCTGATGAAGGACCTGAAACAGTCGACCAAACAACGCTTCACCGGCCTCGACTTCGACTACCCCTCCCGGAAACTGGAGGCAGCCATTGTTGCCAAAGAGGGCAACATCGACAGTGAGACCGCCGCCAAGCTGGTAGAGATCGCCGAAACCGCCCGCAACCTCAAGGGACACGGGCTCGATGAAGGCATCTCCACCCGCCTGCTGACCTATGCCGCCAACCTGATCAACCAGGGAATCGAAACCAAGGCCGCCTGCCGTATGTCACTGGTACGACCCATTACCGACGATGCCGACATCCGCCAAACCCTGGATCATGCCATTGAGGCGATCTTCGGGTAACCAATAACAGCCGGCTCACGCAAAGGCGCGAAGACGCAAAGAGAGACGCCAAGGTGAATAGAGAGAACAGTATTGCAGAATCCGTTGTGGATACTGCCTATCATATTCACACTTCACTGGGTCCCGGGCTGCTGGAGTCCGTATATGAGCGCATTCTTGCCTATGAGCTTAGAAAGAGGGGACATACTGTCGAAACGCAAGTGCCCATACCTCTGATTTATGATGGTCACACCATTGATGAAGCCTATCGGGCAGATATTATTGTTGATGAAGTAGTGATCATAGAATTGAAATCACTGGAAGCACTACAACCCGTACATAGCAAACAGCTACTCACCTACCTCAGGGTCTCAAACAAAAAGCTGGGACTACTGATCAACTTTGGTGCTCCTCTGGCTAAACAGGGGATAAAACGGGTAGTCAATGGCCTATAGTACTTTGCGCCTTTTTTGCGTCTCCGCGCCTTTGCGTGAGACTGCTTTTACCGAGTAAAACCTATGGAAGCGCTAGAACCCATCCGCGAAAAGTTACGCTGCAACTTCCCCATCATTGATGAGCACTTCGAGGATTTTATCCTGGATGCCCAACGTCGCCTCTCTGCCGAGGCCATTGATGTCTATCTGGAGGGAGCCTCTACGGTCTGCATGATCGGTCGTGGGGTTGAGCCGGTACTGATCTTTCTGGAGGAGATGCCGGAGATGGCACAGCGGATTGATGAGGCATTCATCCAGAAGAGCGCTGATCAGGTCTGGGTGATGTCCCGCTCCCCCAACGGCAACGCCATTGTTGCCTTTCTCAATTCACTGAATGAGGTGACCCGCTGCCTGCCCACGGCTGAGCAGATGGAGGAGTATTTTGACCTGGTCAACCATCTGGCCGAAGAGACCGCCGGTTCGATCCACGGCCACCACACCACCTTCCCCAGCCCCGGATTACCGGAGTTTCTGCACAAGGCCCCCTATCTACTACACCAGGTGAGTATTGATGGACTTGCCAACTGGGTGGAGTATGGCATTAAACACTACAACACCCACCCGGATCGGCAGAAGGAGTACTTCTCGCTGGAGACCGCCGACAGCAAGGCGATGTTGATGAAGGAGCGTAGCGGCACCCTCTTCATCGACAGCGAACGGGAGCTTGACCTCTACATGCGGGCTATGTGGAATGATCCCGAGCAGCTGGTCCCCTACTCCCGCGGCTACAACCCCTATGAGGCACAACTCCCCTACTATACGGCGGATGGCATCCGCATACCGGATAGCTATGAGCCTCTCCATGGCATCAGCGGTATCGATCGCTACCGTGCGCTGTTGGCCCATATCGCCGCGCACCGGGTATGGACCAACCCAATTATCGTCGACAACTTCAGCCCCTTCCAGCGCCACACCATTATCATGCTGGAGGACTCCCGGGTAGAGTACCTGTTGATGCAGCGCTATCCGGGGCTGCGCAAGCTGTTTCTGGCCCTGCACCCGGCACCGGTTGAGGGCAGCTGCGACCATGAGAACGAGTCCTGCATCCGTCACCGTACCGCGATGCTCTCGCGCGCAATTCTTGATCCGGAACACGGCTATCAGAGTGAGGTGATCAACGAGTTTGTCGAACGTTTCCACCAGCTGATGGCATCCGGAGAGCACTCCACCCAGCAGATGGGGGTACTGGGAGCCCAGTTTGTCGCCAAGACCCGCCGTCAGGCCGACCAGCTTCCCAACATCCGCTTCACCGATACCGAGATCAGTTACCGCGATGACAATCGCCACATGTGGATCTATATCGAGGATGGCGATGATGAGGAGCAGTTTGACGAGAAACGCAAACCCAACGCCGAGGAGGAGATCGATGGGCTCCCCCCTCGTCACTACAAGGAGTGGGATTACCACAGCAAGAGCTATCAGCTGGACTGGGTCACTCTCTATGAGGCCAAACATCCGGCGGGGAATGCCTCCCATATCGATGAGCTACTGGAAAAACATCAGGGGCTGGTCAAGCGCATGAAGCAGATTCTTGACCTTTTGAAGCCACAGAACTATGTCCGCATTCGCTATCAGGAGGAGGGTTCCGAGTTGGACCTGGATGTTGCCATCCGCTCACTGATCGATTTCAAGAGTGGCTCCACTCCCGACCCGCGGATCAACATGGATCACCGCAATGATGGCCGGGACATTGCGGTGATGCTGCTGATCGATCTCTCGGAGTCTCTCAACGAGAAGGTACCCGGCTCCACTCAGACCATTCTCGAGCTCTGCCTGGAGGCCACCTCACTGCTATCCTGGACCATTGAGCAGCTGGGTGACAAATTTGCCATCGCCGGTTTTCACTCAAACTCCAGACATGACGTGCGTTACCACCACATCAAGGGGTTCAGTGAGCACTGGGATGAGGCGGTCAAGGCAAGGCTGGCCAAGGTTGAAGCAGGCTACTCCACCCGCATGGGCGGTGCCATTCGCCATGCCGCCCACTACCTGGAGGGACAGAAAGTGGACAAGAAGCTGCTATTGATTCTCACCGATGGTGAACCTTCCGATGTGGATGTAGAGGATGAGCAGCTGCTGATTCATGATACCCGCAAGGCGGTTCAGGAGCTGGACGAGTCGGGCATCTACCCCTACTGCATCTCTCTTGATCCCAAGGCCGATGAGTATGTACGGGATATCTTTGACAACCAGTTTGTGGTGATTGACCATGTCGAGCGGCTGCCGGAGAAGCTGCCCACGCTGTTTGCCTCATTGACCAAATAGTCCCATAATCCGTAACTGTTCAGCCCACCCCTGAATCATTACGATAACCCTCCGCTTTACGACTGCCTGAGCGCAACCATGAACACCGTTTTTGACACCCGGATCACCTCTCTGCCACTCCTTCACAAGGGCAAGGTGCGTGATATCTATGAGATCGATGACCAGCACATGCTGATCGTCACCACCGACCGCCTCTCCGCCTTTGATGTGGTGTTACCCACGCCGATTAGCGGTAAAGGGGCAGTACTGACGTCCGTTGCCAACTTCTGGTTCGAACGTACCCGCAGCATCATTCCCAACCATCTCGCGGAGATGACACTGGAGCAGGCCCTGCCCGACCCTGTCGAGCGCGAGCCCATCCAGGATCATGCCATTGTGGTGCGTCGCCTCAAGGCACTGCCGGTCGAGGCGATTGTGCGTGGCTATATCATCGGCTCCGGATGGAAGGATTATCAACGCAGCGGTTCGGTTTGTGGCATAGCGCTGCCCAAAGGGCTGCAACAGGCCGACAAACTCCCGCAACCACTCTACACCCCCTCTACCAAGGCCGCTGTCGGTGACCACGACGAGAATGTTGATTTTCAACATACAGTAGAACTGCTGGGACCGGAACTGGCAGAGCAGATTCGTACTGTCAGCCTGCGCCTCTACCAGGAGGCGGCGGCATACGCGCTGGAGCGCGGCATCATCATCGCCGACACCAAGTTTGAATTTGGTCAGGATGAAAACGGCAACCTGGTGCTGATCGATGAGGTGCTCACCCCGGACTCCTCCCGCTTCTGGCCCGCCGACCAGTACCAGCCCGGCATCAGCCCTCCCAGCTTTGACAAGCAGTATGTGCGTGACTATCTGGAGACCCTCGACTGGGACAAAACCCCTCCCGGCCCCGAACTGCCGCAGGAGGTGGTCGACAACACCATTGCCAAGTATCGCGAAGCGATGGAGCGGTTAACCCGATAGCCGTGCCACTGCCCAGCGGACTCTTTATCACCGGTACCGATACCGGGGTTGGCAAGAGCGAGGTGACGGCTGCACTGGCAGCCGCGCTGGTTGCTGATGGTATCACCGTCTATCCGCGCAAACCGGTTGAGTCGGGTTGCCTGCCCAACACCCATGAAGAGCCTCTCTTTCCTCAGGATGGATACCAGCTGCAGCAGGCTAGCGGCAACCGTGAACCGTTGCAAACCATCACCCCCTACCGTTTTGAGCACGCCCTCTCTCCTGATCGGGCGGCACAACTGGCCGGAGTGACGCTCACGCTTGAGCAACTCACCAGGGCGTGCCAAACACCGAACAACGAAAACAGTACCGCCTTGATCGAGGGTGCAGGCGGCTTCTACTCTCCGATTGCCAACAATGCCCTCAATGCCGATCTGGCACAGAGTTTGGGATATCCCCTGGTACTGGTTGCCGAGGATCGGCTCGGGGGAGTCAATCAGGTGTTGCTGGCGCGAGATGCCATTCTCAGTCGTGGCCTGCGACTAGTTGCCATTGTACTCAATTGTGCCGCTCCGACAGATGAGAGGGGGAACTGCTCAGCCATTGAAGCCAGAGTGAATGAGCCAGTCATTCCACTGCCATCATCCGATGGGGCCACACCGTGGAAAAGGCTGCAAGGCCACATCACCCCGCTAATAGCTGCGCTAGAATCGCTTTAATCTGTCCCATACCGGAGTTCAGGTTCTCCGTAATCTCCTCCATGGTGATCTCCCCATCGATCTTGCCTGCCGCCCAGTTGGCAGAGACTGCACAGCAGGCATAACAGAGCCCTGCCTCTTTGGCGAGTGCCGCCTCCGGCATCCCGGTCATACCAACAAGGTCACAGCCATCCCGTTCCATGCGCCGAACCTCTGCCGGGCTCTCCAACCGAGGTCCCTGTGTTGCACCATAGGTACCACCATCAACCGTATTCACTGAAACCGCTGCAGCGGCCTGCAGCAACTGCTGGCGCAAGGGTTCGCAATAGGGGTGGGTAAAGTCGATATGTTCAACCTGAGGCCCATCATAAAAGGTGTGCTCCCGTCCCCAGGTGTAGTCGATAATCTGGTCGGGAATCGAAACCTGGCCCGGCACCATCGCCGCAGTAATCCCACCTATGGCCGCAACCGCCACCACCGCATCCACCCCCTGCTCTTTGAGGGCATGAATATTGGCCCGGTAGTTGACCTTGTGTGGCGGAATATCGTGATTCTCACCATGACGGGAGAGAAAGAGCAGACGATGACCATTCAGCTCCATCTCGATCAAGTCCGAAGATGGGGCCCCATAGGGGGTATCCACGGTATGACGTGCAATCTGCCATGCACCTTCGAGCTGCTCCAGTCCGGTTCCACCAATCACCGCCCATCCGTTCATTGTCACGACTCCTGTTGAATGAGCCTGAAAGGGTACAGTGCCCAACCAAACTTTGCTATATTGAGGCGCAATTTCACCTGCAGAGGGATCCCAAACAATGTCCGCAACCGAAAGTTTTCAACTGGCCGATGGTCTGGCTGCATTCGAGACCAAGAACTTTTCACTGGCCATGCAACACTTGACCCCGCTGGCCGACCGTGGCGATCCGGAGGCACTGTTTCGGGTCGCCATTATCCACCAGAATGGTCTGGTCTGGAGCCCGAATGAGGAGAAGGCCTACAGCATGATGAAGGCCGCCGCCGAAAAGGGCCACCCGTTTGCACAACACAGCCTCGGCTTCATGTACTACCAGGGTGAGTGCACCGAAAAGAACATGGATCTGGCCATCGAGTGGTTCAGCAAGGCAGCCAACCAGGGACTTTCCGGCTCCATGGTTACCTTGGGCATGATCTACGACTCCGGGGACGGGGTAGAGAAGGACGAGGAGAAAGCGCAACAGTGGTATCGCAGAGCTGAGGTGCAACAGAAAGAGGATGAGGCCAACGAGACATGAGCGAAACCCCAACCACCCCGCCCGAGGCCACCCCCAGCTTTCGTACACCACTGCTGGTGAGACTCTTTCTGGTTGCTGCCGCCGTGGTATTGACCAAGACCCTATTCGATATTTCGGAGCAGACCAAACTAAACCAACAGGCCATCAGCGAGCTCAATCGTGAACTCTCCACGCTGACCAAGCCACTGCATGAACTTAATCGCAGTGTGGATCGGCTCAATGGCGGTTTCTCTGACATGGTCAAGGGGGTTGCCAAGATGGGCAACGAACTCAACAAGTCCGGTCATGGTATCCAGTTGATGCAGAGTGATCTGCACCAGGAGATCGAAACGGTGCGTAAAAAGGTCAACGAGATCTCCAACCGCGTCACCACCATTCAGCAGGATCTGCGCAACCCCTTCCGTCGTTAGTGGTAGAATCAGCCGCTTTGACATGGGGGTTGAGAGTCTTGAGCGAAAGCATGCGAAACAACACGGCACAGCGAGGATTGGCGACCGTCAATCTGGAGTGTATCCGTGGTGAGCGTGTTCTCTTCAGCAACCTCAATCTCACCATTCCACCCGGCATCATTCTGCAAATTGAGGGGCGCAACGGTTGTGGCAAGACCAGTCTGCTACGCCTGCTCTGCGGGGTGATGATGCCGAGTGAGGGCTCAATCCTCTGGAATGGAACCGATATTCTGGAGGATCGCTCGGAATACTTTGCCGACGCCGCCTATCTCGGTCACCACAATGGCATCAAGGGGGAGTTGACCGCACTGGAGAATCTCCATTTTGCCCAGGCACTCTCGGCATCCAAAAGCAATGAAGACCTGTCCGATATTCTGGCACGCCTCTCGCTGAGAGGGTATGAAGACATCCCCTGCCGCCACCTCTCTGCCGGCCAAAACCGCAGGGTGGCACTGGCCCGCCTATTGGCAACCCAAGCCAGGGTGTGGATTCTGGATGAACCCTTTACCGCTCTGGATAGAAAGGGAATTCAGTTGGTTGAGGAGGTTTTTGAAGCTCATGTATCCACCGGTGGGATCATTGCCCTCACCACCCACCACCCATTGAAACAGGATGATCGCTACTACCGTGCGCTCAACCTGGAGGAGGCATCCGCCTCATGAACAACACTCTCTCCAACGCCTTCTACCAGGTGTTGAAACGTGACCTTACACTCGCCTTTCGCCACCGTGGCGAGTTGGCCAACCCACTGCTCTTTTTTGTCATTGTAGTGACCCTGTTCCCACTCGGTGTAGGCCCTACCCCCTCAACACTGGAGACCATCGCCCCCGGCATCATCTGGGTGGCCGCCCTGCTTTCGGCCATGCTCTCACTCGACAGCATGTTCCGCTCCGACTTCGAGGATGGTTCACTGGAGCAGATCACCCTCAGCCACCACCCACTCTCGGTACTGGTGCTGGCCAAGATTCTCGCTCACTGGCTGGTGACCGGGCTGCCACTGCTGTTTATCGCCCCGATGCTGGGGGTTCTGCTGTTCCTCCCCTTCGAGGCGATGAAAACCCTGGTGGTCACACTCGCACTTGGCACCCCCATCCTCAGCCTGGTTGGCGCCATCGGCATGGGGCTGACCGTTGGACTGAAGCGAGGCGGGGTTCTGCTCTCACTGCTGGTACTCCCGCTCTTTATTCCGGTTCTGATCTTCGGCGCACTGGCGGTGAACGAGGCCGCAGCAGGCTTGCCGGTTGATGGCTACCTCTATGTAATGGGGGCTCTGTTACTGTTTACCCTGGCTCTTTCCCCACTGGCTACGGCAGCATCGATTCGAATCAGTATCAGTTAAGAAGGTAACAACAGCGCCTCACGCAAAGGCGCAAAGGCGCAAAGGCACCAAGAAAAGCAGCTACAATGAAAACATACAGAGAAATCACCAGAACTTTTCAACCACATGATGGTCAGGATAGAACTCTTCTATCCTCAGCGTCTTTGCGTCTTTGCGTGAGGTCCTCTTTTACAAATTATCAAACAAATTGCGCCTCTGCGTGAGATTAACACTCTATGAAACTACCGCAGTTTATCTACCGCTTCTCCTCACCGAAACACTTCTACGCCATGTCGGGAAAGCTGATCCCCTGGCTTGCCGCACTCTCACTGGCACTGGTTGTGGTAGGAGTCTACATCGGTTTTTCCGTTGCCCCCACCCACTCAGAGCAGGGGGAAAGCTACCGCATCATCTTCCTGCATGTCCCGGCCGCCTCCAACTCGATGATGATCTACATGATCATGGCCACCTCCGGGGCCATCTTTCTGATCTGGCGTATCAAACTGGCGGACACCATAGCCGCCGCCTGTGCGCCGATTGGTGCCGCATTCACCTTTCTGGCACTGGTGACCGGCTCCATCTGGGGTAAACCGACCTGGGGTACCTGGTGGCAGTGGGATGCCCGCCTCACCTCGGAGCTGATCCTGCTCTTCCTCTATTTCGGCTACATGGCACTGCGGGCAGCGATGGATGATCGCCAGAATGCGGCCCGCGCCAGTGCGGTGCTGGCGCTGGTGGGGGTGGTCAACATCCCGATCATCCACTTTTCGGTCGAGTGGTGGAACACCCTGCACCAGGGAGCCACCATCTCCAAGATTGCCAAACCCTCGATGGAGGCAACCATGCTCACATCAATGTTGACGCTGATGGTTGCCCTTTCACTCTTCTTTGCCCTGGTCACCCTGATTCGTGCCCGTGGGCTGACGCTGGAACAGGACTCGCGTGGAAGCTGGGTGGAAGAGTTGCCCACAATCCAGATCAAGCCACTTCACTGGCTGGTTCCACTACTTGCGGTCGGCTATATCGGGTATCACAGTGCCTCCACACCGGCAGTAGAGATCCTCAGCCCCTCCCAGTTGACGGCCAGTAGTGAGGCCATCCAGTTCCGTGGAACCGTCAATCAGATCCACTCCGAAGGGAACCAGCACACCATTCTGGTGTCCGATAAAGGCCATTCGGTGAATGTGAGCTTTTTGGGAACGCTACCCAGAGAGCTGCGCACCCACTGGGGGGCCCATGTAAACGGTACCGTGGAGCAGAATGGAGAGATGATGGTGGTAACCGCCTCCTCGATTGCCGCACTCAATATTCGCGACCACAGTGGGTATGTGCTGGCTGCCTACGGCATCGCCCTGGTCACCCTGCTGCTGAACCTGCTGGGATCAATGCGCCAGGCACGTGATGCGCGTCAAGGCATCGCCCGACGCCTGCGCCAGGAATCAAACGGATAAACATAAACAGATTAAACCATGAAGCACATATAAGAACATGAAGCGTGTAATGCCATAAAACTTCATGCCCCTTCATGTACTTCATGGTAAAAGTTAGAAAACAGAGAATTTAGACGATGACCCCGAAAAGAAAGAAGAGATTACTCCTGGTTCTGCTGATTGTTGCCGGTGTTGCCGGTGCCATCACCCTGATGATGAAGGCACTGAACGAGAACATCAACCTCTTCTACAGCCCGGTTCAAGTCGCTGCCGGTGAGGCCCCCAAAGGACACACCTTCCGTCTGGGTGGACTGGTGGCCAATGGCAGTCTCAAGCGCGAAGGCAACAACGGACTGACCGTTCACTTTGATGTCACCGATGAGGCGGAGAAGGTGACCGTCGCCTACACCGGGATTCTGCCCGACCTGTTCCGCGAAGGACAGGGTATCGTGGCACTTGGAAAACTGGGCGATGACGGTATTTTCGTCGCCGACGAGGTACTGGCCAAACATGATGAGAATTACATGCCGCCAGAGGTGGCCGAAGCGCTGGAGGAGGGCCACAAGAAGGGGAAAGAGCGGATGATGCAGGCCGCGCAAACTCAAGCCAAGGCAGAGGTTTCCCCGGCCGACAAGGATGGTAAGGCGCAGCAGGAGCCGACCCAATGATTGCGGAGTTGGGTAATTTTGCGTTGATGGTGGCACTGGCCATCGCAGTGATTCAGGGGGTGATCCCGCTGATCGGAGCCCAACGTGGCTACGCCAACTGGATGGCGATGGCTCGCCCGGCGGCACAGGGGCAGTTCCTCTTTCTGCTACTCGCCATCACACTGCTGGCCTACAGCTTCGTACAGGATGACTTCTCCATCCAGTATGTCGCCAGCAACTCCAACTCCCAGCTTCCCCTGATCTACAAGATCAGCGCAGTCTGGGGGGGACATGAGGGCTCTCTGCTGCTGTGGGCCTTCATGCTGAGTCTGTGGGGTGCTGCAGTGACCTGGTTCAGCAAGAGTCTGCCAGTGAAGTTGACCACCCGTGCAATTGCCGTACTGGGGCTGGTCGGTATCGGTTTTCTACTCTTCCTGCTACTGACCTCCAACCCGTTTGACCGCCTGTTGCCGGTACCGGCCGATGGACGAGATCTCAACCCATTGCTACAGGATCCCGGTTTGGCAATTCACCCACCGATGCTCTACATGGGCTACGTTGGCTTTGCCGTACCGTTTGCCTTTGTCATCGCCGCCCTGATCGGTGGCCATCTTGACGCCACCTGGGCACGCTGGTCGCGCCCCTGGACAGCAGCCTCCTGGGTCTTCCTCACCCTCGGTATCGGCATCGGCAGCTGGTGGGCCTACTACGAGCTGGGCTGGGGGGGCTGGTGGTTCTGGGATCCGGTCGAGAACGCCTCGTTCATGCCCTGGCTGATGGGCACTGCTCTGCTCCACTCACTGGCCGTCACCGAGAAACGGGGAGCATTCAAGGTGTGGACCGTGCTGCTGGCGATCTTCACCTTCTCTCTGGTTTTGCTCGGCACCTTCCTGGTACGCTCCGGGGTACTGGTCTCGGTACACGCCTTTGCTGCCGATCCGGCGCGAGGTGTTTTCATCCTTCTCTTTCTCGGTGTTGTCATCGGTAGCTCGTTGGCACTCTACGTTTGGCGTGCCCCCAGCATCACTGGCGGAGGCAAGTTCGAGACCTTCTCGCGCGAGACACTATTACTGATCAACAATGTGCTGCTGGTGGTGGCCACTCTGACCGTGTTGATCGGTACGCTCTATCCACTGATCCTCGACGCCCTCAATCTGGGCAAGATCTCGGTGGGTCCTCCCTACTTCGACACCGTCTTTGTGCCGATCACGCTACCGATGTCGTTCCTGATCGGTATCAGTGCGGTGATCCGCTGGAAGGCGGATCGATTCCAGCGTGTGCTGCAGCAGGAGCAGATCGTGCTGGTGGCCTCCTTGGCCTTTGGTGCGGTACTGCCGTGGCTGGTCTTTGGTGAGAGCTCTTTCCAGCTCAGCCTCAGCATCGCAGTCGCCGCCTGGGTGATCGCCACCATGGTGCAAGACT
>CAYFNH010000049.1:0-18260 GCA_964344435.1 uncultured Piscirickettsiaceae bacterium
TGCGACCCTCGCCTTGTAAGGGCGATGCTCTCCCAGCTGAGCTAAGCACCCTATCTGTTAGTGGAAAGATTGTGCCCCACTCAGATAGCGCGCGTAGTGTACGAGAAAGCGAGCTGCAATACCAGCATTTGATCCAAATTTTTCAGTTTTTTTACAACGAACAAAAGATCACTACACCATCAGTGCGTCTGCACCGCACTACGCTTCGACTTGGTGCCGCTCTTCTTCTCAACGGCCTCCTTGCTCTCACCCTCCTCATCCGCGCGGATCTGCTCCTCACTCAGCGGTTCGGGGGAGGATTGCAGTGCAATCTCCAGCACCTCCTCTACCCAGCGCACCGGCTTGATATCGAGATCCTTGAGAATCTTGTCCGGGATCTCCTTGAGATCCTTGCGGTTCTCCTCCGGAATCATCACCGTCTTGATGCCTCCTCGGTGCGCCGCCAACAGCTTCTCCTTGAGACCACCAATCGGCAACACCTCTCCACGCAGGGTGATCTCACCGGTCATGGCGACATCGGCACGCACAGGAATATCAGTAAGCGCAGACACCAGTGCCGTACACATGCCGATACCGGCACTGGGGCCATCCTTGGGAATCGCTCCCTCCGGAACATGGATATGGATATCCCGTTTTTCATAGAGTGAAGGGAGGATACCCAGCTGGACCGAGCGGCTACGCACCACGGTCATCGCCGCCTGAATCGACTCCTTCATCACGTCGCCAAGCTGGCCGGTAACAGAGAACTTACCCTTGCCCGGCATCACCGCACCCTCGATCGTCAACAGCTCTCCGCCCACCTCGGTCCATGCCAGCCCGGTGACCTGGCCAATCTGATCCTTCTCTTCGGCAACCCCGTAGCGGTACTTCTTGACCCCGAGGTACTCCTCCAGATTGCGTACGGTGACCGAGACCTTGCCCTTGCGCTTGTTGAGCACCAGCTCCTTGACCACCTTGCGCATCACCTTGGCGATCTCCCGCTCCAGATTTCTGACCCCGGCTTCGCGGGTATAGAGGCGCACAATCTGGCGAACTGCCTCATCACTGAAGCTGACCTCCTTCTCCTTGAGCCCGGTCTCCTTCATCTTTTTCGGAATCAGGTACTGTTTGGCGATATTGAGCTTCTCCTCTTCGGTATACCCGGGGATACGAATGATCTCCATCCGGTCGCGCAGCGGTCCGGGGATGTTCATGCTGTTGGCGGTGGCAACAAACATGGTATCGGAGAGGTCATAGTCGACTTCCAGATAGTGATCCCCAAAGGTGTGGTTCTGCTCGGGATCGAGCACCTCGAGCAGGGCAGAAGCGGGGTCACCACGAAAATCCATCGCCATCTTGTCGATCTCGTCGAGCAGGAAGAGTGGGTTTTTCACCCCGACCTTGCTCATATTCTGGATGATCTTGCCTGGCATGGAGCCGATATAGGTGCGACGGTGACCACGAATCTCGGCCTCGTCACGCACACCACCCAGCGCCATCCGCACATACTTGCGGCTGGTGGCACGCGCGATGGAACGTCCCAGGGAGGTCTTGCCGACACCGGGAGGCCCTACCAGACAGAGGATCGCCCCCTTGATCTTGCCAACCCGCTTCTGCACCGCAAGGTATTCGAGAATGCGATCTTTCACCTCCTCCAGGCCATAGTGATCCTCGTTGAGAATCTCCTCCGCCCGCTTGAGGTTATTCTTCAGGCGGGAGCGCTTCTTCCAGGGAACCCCGATCAGGGTCTCGATGTAGGTGCGAACCACCGCCGCCTCTGCCGACATCGGTGACATCATCTTCAGCTTCTTGAGCTCGGCCTGCGCCTTCTCACGCGCCTCATTACTCAGCGCCGCCTTGTTTACCTTCTGCTCCAGCTCCTCGGACTCATTGGTACCGTCCTCCGACTCGCCCAACTCCTTCTGGATCGCCTTGATCTGCTCATTGAGATAGAACTCACGCTGGTTGCGCTCCATCTGCTTCTTGACCCGGCCACGGACCCGTTTCTCCACCTCGAGAATATCAAGCTCCCCCTCCATGATGGAGAGGATATACTCCATCCGCTCCTGCACCTCAAAGGTCTCCAGCAGCTGCTGCTTCTCCTCGATCTTCAGTGTCATGTGGGCCGCAACGGTATCACTCAAGCGGCCCGGATCGTCGATTCCCGCCAGAGAGGTGAGCACCTCCGGTGGAATCTTCTTGTTCATCTTCACATAGTGTTCGAACTGCCCCTGAATGGAACGTGACAGCACATCCAGCTCATCACTGTGCTGTTGCAGCTCCTGGTGCACCGTAACATGGGCTCGAAGATACCCCTGCTGCTCGTGAAACTGGTTCACCTGTGCACGCTGCTCCCCCTCGACCAGCACCTTGACGGTACCATCCGGCAATTTCAGCAGCTGCAGTATGGTGGCAACCGTGCCGGCCCCAAACAGCTCCTTTGAAGAGGGCTCATCTTCGGTGGCGTTCTGCTGTGCCACCAGAAGGATCTTCTTCTGGTCGGCCATCGCCGCCTCAAGCGCGAGGATCGAGCGTTCCCGTCCGACAAAGAGCGGGATCACCATATGGGGATAGACCACTACATCACGCAGCGGCAGAACGGCAAATTCTTGTTCCAGTACATCCATGGTTTATTCAGTGAGTAGTGATTTAGTGGGTAGTGGGTAGTGAGTAGTTTTTAGTGGGCAGTGGGTAGTGAATAGTTTTTAGGGGGTAGTGATAGGTGACCAAACACCATTCACTACCCACCAACCACTACTCACTAACTACCATCCACTAAAACTAGACGACGAGCTTGCGCTCCTCTCCCCCTTCAAGGATCAGCAGCGGCTCGGAGTGGTTCTCAATCACCGAGGCATCGACCACCACCTTCTCCACCCCTTCATAGGAGGGTAGGTGATACATGGTATCCAGCAGCGCATGTTCGAGAATCGAACGCAGTCCGCGGGCGCCGGTCTTGCGCTTGATCGCCTTCTTGGCGATGGCCTTGAGCGCATCCTCCCGAACCTCCAACTCAACCCCCTCCATCTCGAACAGCTTGCTGTACTGTTTGGTCAGCGCATTCTTGGGTTGGGTCAGAATCTGTATCAGGGCATCCTCATCAAGCTCTTCCAGGGTAGCCTCGACCGGAAGACGTCCGACAAACTCGGGGATCAACCCATATTTGATCAGATCCTCTGGCTCGACATCAGAGAGAACTTCGCTGACGGAACGCTCATCATCCTTGCTCTTGACCTCGGCAGCGAAACCAATCCCGCTCTTTTCGGAACGAGAACGGATAATCTTGTCCAGCCCGGCAAAGGCACCACCACAGATAAACAAAATCTTGCTGGTATCCACTTGCAGGAACTCCTGCTGTGGGTGCTTGCGCCCTCCTTGCGGGGGTACTGAGGCTATGGTGCCTTCAACCAGCTTCAACAGCGCCTGCTGCACCCCCTCCCCCGACACATCCCGGGTGATGGAAGGGTTATCCGACTTGCGGGTGATTTTGTCAATCTCATCAATATAGATGATACCGCTCTCGGCCTTGGCTACATCATAGTCGCACTTCATCAGCAGCTTCTGGACGATATTCTCGACATCCTCCCCCACATAACCGGCCTCGGTCAGGGTGGTGGCATCGGCCATGGTAAAGGGGACATTGAGGATGCGTGCAAGCGTCTCTGCCAACAGAGTCTTGCCGGAACCGGTTGGGCCGATCAGCAAAACATTGCTCTTGGCCAGCTCCACATCATCCTTTTTATAGCCGTGCTCTACCCGCTTGTAGTGGTTGTAGACAGCAACGGCGAGGGCCTTTTTGGCGCGATCCTGACTGATAACATAATCGTCCAGAGTGGAGCGAATCTTCTCCGGAATCGGCAGCTGACTCTCTGCCGAGGCCTCCTCACTCTCCTCCTGCTCCTCACGAATAATGTCATTACAGAGCTCGACACACTCATCACAAACGTAGACGGAGGGCCCTGCAATCAGTTTGCGAACCTCATTCTGGCTCTTGCCACAGAATGAACAGTAGAGCAGCTTGCCATCATCTTCTTTGTCACTCATCAGATTCCACCTCTTCAACCGGGTTTATGAGTACCTCTTCCCTGTACACGCCAGCAGCGATACAGGTAGCGTATCACACAATTGTATTGCCGCCATCATACAAGAAACAGACCATAATAACCAAGCTTTTTTATTGGTTATTCTTCCCGCTTTACCATCACCTGATCAATCAATCCATACGCTACCGACTCTTCTCCACTCATGAAGTTGTCGCGATCAGTATCCTTGCGAACCTGCTCGATCGGCTGCCCGGTGTGGTGAGCAAGAATGCTATTGAGTCGCTCACGTACCTTGAGGATCTCCTGTGCATGAATCTCGAAGTCAGAGGCCTGCCCCTGGAACCCCCCCAATGGTTGATGAATCATCATCCGCGAGTGAGGCAGACAGTAGCGTTTGCCTGCAGCGCCACCAGCCAACAGCAACGCCCCCATACTCGCCGCCTGCCCAATACACATGGTGCTGACATCCGGCTTGATAAACTGCATGGTGTCGTAGATCGACATCCCGGCAGTCACTGAACCCCCAGGCGAATTGATATAGAGATGTATATCCTTGTCCGGATTTTCTGATTCCAGGAACAGCAGTTGAGCCACAACCAGGTTGGCCATGTGATCCTCTACCTGACCGACCATGAAGATGACACGCTCCTTGAGCAGCCGGGAGTAGATATCGTAGGCTCGCTCACCGCGTGAGGACTGCTCCACCACCATCGGCACCAAGCCGGAATTCTCAATCACTGACGTGCTCATACTCATTAAATCCTCCAAAATCAGGCCCCACGTCCTGCGTTAGCCTTGGTCATCAGCGCCTCAAACCCCATATTCTCATCACTGACGGCAGCATCCTTCATCACCAGATCGACCACCTGCTCCTCCATCACCAGATTCTCGATTCCACTCATGTATTGAGGGTTCTGGTTATACCACTCCATCACCTCTTCCGGCTGCTCATAGCCTGCAGCCAGTTTCTTGACCTTCTCCTGAACACGAACCGGGTCGACCTGAATATTGTGTGCCTTGACCACCTCGGCCAGCACCAGCCCCAACTTGACCCTGCGCTCCGCCTGCCCCTTGAACAGCTCACTACTCAACGGCGCACTCTGCCCCCCCATCTGTTGCTGCATGTTCTCCGCCATCTGCTCTGCCTCACGCTCGATCAACGCCGCAGGAACATCAAACTCATGCGCCTCATAAAGACCATCCATCACCTGATCCTTGAGCACCTGCACCAGCCCCTCGTCACACTCACGCTGCATGTTCTCCTGGATCTGCGCACGGAAGGCCTCCACACCTCCCTCCTTCACCCCATACTTTTCAATGAAGCTGTCATCCACCTCGGGCAGTACCGCCTCGGAGACACTGTTCACCTTGATTTCGAACTGTGCCGGCTTGCCCGCGAGCTCCTCTGCCGAGTAATCCTCCGGGAAGGTGACATCGATGGTCTTCTCCTCTCCCACCTTCATGCCGACAATCCCGGCCTCGAACCCCTCGATCATCGAGCCAGACCCCAGGGTAACCGGAACCCCTTCTGCACTGCCACGGTCAAACACCTCACCATCGATGGATCCCTTGAAGTCGATATTGACCTGATCACCATCCTCCGCAGCACGCTCCACTTCACTCCAGCTCTGCTGCTGCTCGCGCAGATTGTTGATCATCTTGTCAAGGTCCTCCTCACCAAGCTCAACCACTGGCCTGGCAATCTCGATACCGCTGAACGCAGCAACCTCAACCTCGGGGTAAACCTCAAAGGTTGCCTTGTACTTCAGCCCCTCCCCTTCGCCAATCTCTTCCGGGGTAATGGAGGGAGCTCCTGCCGGGGCCAGATTCTCCTGGTTAATCGCCTCACCGAAGGTTGCCTGGATCAACTCCTCTGCCACCTCATAACGCACAGAGGTGCCAAAACGCTTCTTGACCACTGCCATGGGAACCTTGCCAGGACGGAAACCGTTCAACTTTACGGTCTTCTTCAGACGGTTCAGACGCTCACCGACCTCCTTCTCTACCCGCTCCGCTGGAACGGTAATCGTCATTGAACGCTCAAGGCCCTGGGTTGTTTCTACAGATACTTCCATGTCAACTCTCATTACAGTGGTTAATAAATTCGAAAAACCTCCCTCTGTTCAAAGTGCCGTGGTGTGATGCAATGGCCCTTGCTGAGAGAGGTTCAGCTGCGAGCGGCGTATTCTAGTACAGTGGCCGGAAAATGACTATCTGCATCGGCAACAATTTCACAACAGGCCCGGCTACCGACCTGTATTAACAGAATCTGATACAGCGCCAGAACTATTGCAGTCTGACGCTGTTTGAGTATGATTGGGAAAAATCATTAACAATAATGTATACCGTATTGGATGACCTTACTGCACATCTGAGTACATACCGATACGCACCTGGGAGGACTATTCATGAAAAGGGAGCTTACCGCTCTGTCACTGGCCATTCTGTTTATGCCATTCGCTCATGGCGGCTGGGACGGTCTGGATCGTGGCGGAGAGATTGATGAGGCCATGCAGTTGACGCCTGACCTCGAGCATGGCAAACAACTCTATGAGACCTGCGCACTCTGCCACATGGAGAACGGCTGGGGTATGGCACCGGGTATCGGCAAGGCCCACACGACCGGCAGCTACCCCCAGCTGGCCGGGCAACACCAGTCGGTACTGATTAAGCAGATCCTCGACATCCGCAATCTGAACCGGGACAACCCCAGCATGTATGCGTTCTCCACACAGCGCTACCTGGGAGATTCACAAAACATTGCCGATGTCACCGCCTATATCAGCGCACTCCCGGAGAACCCCAAAAACCAGCATGGGGACGGACACCATCTGGAACTCGGCAAACAGCTCTACGAAGAGAACTGCACCAAGTGTCACGGCAAAGAGGGAGAGGGGGATGCCGAAAACTACTACCCCCGTCTCGCCCACCAACACTACGACTACATGCTGCGTCAGTTCATCTGGATCAAGGATGGCAAGCGCCGCAACGCCAACAACAAGATGGTGGAACAGATTCAGGACTTCAAGTTCAGCGAGATGAAGGCCGTCATCGACTACGCATCCCGCCTCGGCGAATAACCGAGAACGATCCTTACCGGATCACCCAACCGCAGACAACCTTACTTACAAGAAGAGAGAACAATGAAAAAATTACTGGTTCCCGCTCTCCTGATTATTGCCGGTGCCGCCGCACTGGGTGGAGTCAACCTCTTTTTTGCCGCCACCAACGAGATGGCCTTCTGTACCTCCTGCCACTCGATGAAGGTGAATCTGGAGGAGTACCGCCACACCGTCCACTACAACAACCAGTCCGGTGTACAGGCAACCTGCTCCGACTGCCATGTTCCCAAACAGTTCATCCCCAAGGTCAAGGCCAAGATTCTTGCTGCCAAGGATGTATTCCACTGGGTGCTCGGCACCATTGAACCGGATGAATCCCAACTGGTCAGTAGTGAAGAGAGTGGTAACTGTCCGGACAAATTCATTCCCATCAAACCGGGCTCCGACCTCTGCGTTGCAAACTATGGCGAACCCTTCTCTGAAGACATGAGTGACGAAACCGCCGAGCGCCGCAGTGTGGCATTGAAAAAATTCAATGACTATCGCTGGAATATGGCCAGCCGGGTCTGGGCCAAGATGAAGGCATCCGACTCTCGCGAGTGCCGAAACTGCCATGATTTTGAAAACATGGATCTGGATGCTCAGGGTCGGAGTGCCCGCAAGAAACATGGTCGTGCCACCGCCAAGGGGCAGACCTGTATCGACTGCCACAAGGGAATCGCCCATGAGGAGCCGGATGAGCCTGATGATCTGGAAGAAGAACCGGAACAAAGCTAAGAGGAAGATGAAGAGAGGTCAGGACAGCGAAGCTGGTGCCTCATAACCCCCTCCCTGATACAGACACCTCCCATAGTGCTATCGATCCATTGGAAACAAAACCATGAACAAGACAGTCATTGCCTTACTCGCCCTGCTCATATCTGCCACCACACTGGCAGCCCCTACTCTGGAGGAACAGCTGCGCACAGCGGTTGTCAACCGCAACCTGTCTCAGGTTGAAGCGCTGATCGAGGCGGGGGCCGATATCAACGCCCCCGGCAAGCTGGGGCATACCCCACTGATCTTCGCAGCCGAGGATGGACAGCTGAAGATCGCCCAACTACTGGTTGAGCACGGTGCACGCATCAACCGACAAACCCATGGTGGCTACACTGCTCTTTCCGCTGCAGCCGATGAAGGTAGCATCACTCTGGTTGCCGCCCTGCTCAAGGCGGGTGCAGACCCCCATATCAAAACGCTCAACGGAATGGATGCGATGATGATCGCCATCCGTAGCGGAGAGGCCGACGTCATCTCCATGCTGATGGCCTACAACAGCAACGTCAACACCTCGAACCGACATGGCAAGACCGCACTGATGATTGCAACCGAGCAGGGCAACCTGGATGTTGTTCACATGCTGCTGATGGCCGAGGCAGGGCTCAACATCCGTGACAAGCGTGGTACCACCGCACTGATGATTGCCGCTTCCCGCCACCACCAATCCATCCTAAGTGCTCTGCTGGAGCGCGGTGCCGACCCCGAAGTGACCGACGACCATGGTGCCACCGCACTACACTATGCCGTTGACACCCGGGAGACCACCAGTGCAGAGATCCTGCTGACCCATGGCGCCAACCTCGACATTGCCGACCGGGATGGCTGGACCCCACTGATGGAGGCGGTCAGCCGGGGAAACCGTACTCTGGTGGAGATGCTGATCCGTAAAGGTGCTGATACAGACGTGCATGATCAGGAGGGGTTGAGCCTGATCCAGATTGCAGAAATCAACCGACATTTCGATATCGCGGCCTACCTACGTAAGCCACAGTAATGACTTCCTGCCCAGGAGCCGCCACCATTCCCCCCAATCTGCGCTGCCCTGATTCTGATCAAGGGTTGCGCTCTCTGTATTAGTATACTCAGATATACCGATGATTATACTTTCTGCTTGCATCACCGCTTTACGCTGAACTATGATTGTCCTGTTCCGAGATAATAAAACTGGCGACAGACCGGTTTGAATCCAGAGCAAAATTAATATTAATTTTTTATAACATCTCTAAATTTTCAGGAGGAGATATGAAAGTAACGAAACTTGCCATGGCTGTAATCAGTGGCTGTGCAATCAGTTTCTCTGCGGCTGCAGGAAACATGACTGGTGCTGACAGCACCATGCTTGCCAACACCTGTGCTGGTTGTCATGGCACAGATGGCGCCAGTGTTGGCCCAAGCCTGCCTTCACTCGCAGGGATGTCTGCTGTCTATCTGACCGACCAGATGAACTACTACAAGAGCGGTGAGACCAAAGGCACCATCATGAACCGTATTGCCGAGGGCTACAGCGAGGAAGATATCGCTGCAATTGCCAACTACTTTGCCGTACAGAAACAGCACCGTGGCAAGCAATCATTCGATAGCGCCAAGGCCAGCAAGGGTGAGAAGCTGCATGATAAGTACTGCGAGAAGTGTCACTCCGAAGGCGGCACGCTGGCAGAAGATGATGCCGGTATCCTGGCCGGGCAGTGGATGCCTTACCTCCACAACACCATGGCTGACTTCCGTGAAGGAGACCGCGGTGTACCCAAGAAGATGAAGAAAAAGATCAAGAAACTCGTCAAGAAAGAGGGTGATGCAGGTCTGGACGCCATCTTCAACTACTACGCCAGCCAGAAGTAAGGAGGGATAAATCAATGAGCAAGTTTAATCGTAGAGATTTTCTGAAAGTATCGGGTGCAGCCACAGCTGCCGCAGGCATGAGCTTCTATGCCGGTCACTCATTCGCGGGTGCCAAGGGACGTGTCGTGGTCGTGGGCGGTGGCATGGGTGGTGCAACCGTTGCCAAATATATCAAGCGTGGAGATGCCAACATTGACGTCACCATTATTGAGCCCAACAAGACCTACTACACCGGGTTCACCAGTAACCTGACCCTCTCCGGCATGGTCACCATGGATCAGCTGGCTCACACCTATGAAGGTCTGGCCGCAATGGGCATCAACATCGTTCACGATGCGGTGACCGAGATTGGTGACAACAGCGTCAAGACTGCCAGTGGTGGCAGCTATGACTTCGACCGTTGTGTGGTCTCCCCTGGTGTTGACTTCAAATATGTTGAAGGTCACAGTGAAGAGGTCGCCAACAAGTCTGTAACCCACGCCTACAAGTCTGGACACCAGATGAACCTGCTGGGCAAGCAGCTCAAGGCCATGAAGGATGGCGGCACCGTTGTGATTGCAGCTCCACGCAATCCGTTCCGCTGCCCTCCTGGCCCCTATGAGCGTACCAGCCAGATCGCTGCTTACCTCAAAGCCAACAAGCCCAAGTCCAAGATCATCGTACTTGATCCAAAGGACAAATTCTCCAAGTTTGGATTGTTCCGTGAAGCCTGGAGCATCCACTACGGCTTTGACGGTGCCAAGGATGGTGGTGACAACTCCATGATCCAGTGGGTCAAGGGTGCTGCTGGCGGTGCTATCGAATCAGTGGATGCGGCGAACAACACCGCCGTCTGCTCCATCGAGGAGTTCAAGGGCGACGTACTGAACGTAATCCCTGACATGAAGGCAGGAAATATCGCTCATGCAGCTGGTTTGACCGATGGTGACTGGTGTCCGGTTGACCTGCAGACCTTTGAGTCCAAGAAGCGTGCAAACATCCACGTAATTGGTGACTCCAGTGCTGCCAAGGGCCTGCCGAAATCTGGCTATGCAGCCAACTCAGAGGCCAAGGTCTGTGCTGCCAGTATTGTTGCCGCCCTGAACGGCAATGCTGCGCCAATCCCTGCCTACACCAACACCTGCTACAGCGTGGTTGCACCGAATGATGCCTTCTCTGTGGCTGCGGTCTATCAGCTTGCCGCTGACAAGTCCAAGGTGATGAAGGTGTCTGGTGGACTGACCCCGAGTGGAGACAAGCGCAATGCTACTCACCGCGAGCGTGAGGTCGCCTATGCACTGAGCTGGTATGACAACATCACTTCCGATGCATTCAACGATGCTGCGAAGCTGTAATCGGTTTTAACCCATAAACCGAAAAATCCCCCGCCATTAAACTGGTGGGGGATTTTTTTTGTCTCTCCTCAAAGGGGACGTAAAAAAGGGTGTGTGCCACTCCTGGACACACACCCTTGTCTCTCGCAGACTCTATCTATTTACGATAGGAAGGGCCATTGAACTCCAGCCCATTACTCATATAGGTAAGGAAGTACTCCAGATTACGATACTGCTGGCTCTGTGCCTTGAATGGCTTGGCACGTACCTGCTTGTTGCAGCCACCAAAGCGGCGGTGCAGGGTTCCCAATCCATCTCCTGATGCCGACTTTCCGGACCACTTGGCGCGGAACACCGGCCAGCCAGTCATCTGCCCAAGCCCGGGCGAAAGCAGCTCACGACGCAGGTTCTGCCCCGAATTGTAGACATGGCAGTCGGCGCAGGCCAGGTTCAGCTGACCACGCTTGGCATAGTAGAAACGCTTGCCCTCTTCGTATGCCTCCAGTGCGCGAGGATCATCCGGTATCTCTACATTGACCTCTTTCCCACGCCCCTGATAGCTGATGTAGGCGGAGAGATGGGCTAGAGTGCCGGTCTTCCACTTGAGTGCTTTTTCCCCATTCTCCTCACGACAACGGTTGAGCTCTCCTTCCAGAGTGACCACTGCTCCTCTCTCTGCACTCCAGTGCGGATAGTGGGAGCGAATCACTGCAACATCCTCTCCGAAGCAGCTTGCATACCCCTTGCCATTACTGAAGGGCTTGTTCCACTCCTCCTCACCCTTCTCCACATACTGCTCGTAAGGGGGGAACTCCTCAATTGATTCCCACTGCTGGCGAAAATTTTCATTGATCGAGTAGACCCCATTTTTGAAGTCGGAAAACTCGGTATCGGGAAATCTCTCCACAAAATAGGCCTGGTAGGCCTTCAAGTCATCAGATGGGGATGCCTGCACCGCTGCCGTTGTGCAACTCATTGCGACCACACCCATACCTAGCAGAATCATTCTACCTCTGTTACTCATTCTCTTCTCCTTTGGTTCTGTTCGCCACGAATTACAGGCTGTAAATAAATTCGGTTACCTTGTCGATCTCATCCTCGGTAAGGATGTTGTGGCGACCAAACGGAGGCATCATGGTATTGGGGTTGGCAACACTGGCATCCCAGATCTGCGCACGCAGCTCTGCCTTGCTGGGATAACGTACCTTCATCAACAAAATGGGCGGGGCGATATCTCCGGCCTGACTCCCCCCCTCAATTCTGTGGCAGGCGAGACAGTTTCCCTTCTTGGTGGTGAAGGCCAGCTTCTTACCCTCCTCAACCGCATCTGCATAGGCCGCAGAGGCTCCGAACAGGGCTGCAACCAGAGTGGTTGCGGAGATCACTTTTCTTGCTTTCATTCTCTCTATTCTCCTTTGATCATTATTGTTCTGGTTTGGCTACCATTAAAACCGGGGGCCGGCATGCTGCTGAGCAACCGCCTGCGCCTGTGCCAGCTCTCCCTGCTGCTGCGCCTTACTGGCCAGTTTTGCAGCCTTGACATACTGCATCATGGCGGCCGCCTTTTTTGCCTGCTTGAGGATCTTTCCGGTATCACGCCACTCATGCCCCAGCTTGGCAGCCCCTTTCCGGGCCTGCTCAGCCAGTGCAATCTGCTGCTCTGCATGCTGGATTCTTGTATAGATGGCAGCAAAGCGAGGGCCGGCATCGGCCTGTAGCTGCGCCTGGTGTTGTGCAAACTCGCCCTGCTCACGGGCCCGATTGGCCAACTTCATCGCTTTCTCATAATCCCCGGCAGCGGCTGCCTTCTCTGCCTGCTTGAGGATCTTTCCCGAGTCACGCCACTCGAACCCTACCGCATTGGCCGCCTTCAAGGAGGCCTTGGCTGCGGCATGTAACGCCTCATACTCCCCCTGCTCTTCACCCACAACCGCTGTCTTCTCAGCCTGCTGCACCTCCTGCACCGGTGATGATGTACACGCCACCAATGAAAGAGTAAAACAGACAACCGATATCTGCTTGATCACCTTCATACTTCTTGCTTCTCCTTTGTTGAAACCTGATTGAGCACCTGACAAGCCCAACTCACCATAGCTACACCATGGTGTCAGGTGACTCGATTTATTGTTGTTATTGAGTAACTATTCAGCTCACCCCTGAAATCCGCCATCTCTGTGTGGCGCGACCTCGCAAGCTCGGTTCGAAAATGGTCATTTACACTTGTAAACTCACATTTTCTGCCTTGATCTGACGAATTTCAGAGGCAATCTGAATAGCTACTGCCATTATTTTTACAATTTTCAGGTAGGTTATAGACGCAACCACTACGGAAGCGGCCTATAACTCATTCCCCATGTCTCCTCTCTTACCCCACTCTCCCCGTTACTCTCAGCTCACCACCTTTCCTGGATAGTGGGCCACCCCTGGATTCCCACTGGCATTGCGCAACCTGGGAACATTGAATTTTTGTACCCTGGCCACCTTCTGCTCTCTAAGGTAGCCAGCCACCACATCCCAGATCACCGGACCAGGCGACTGGGAACCTACCGTGGCCCAGCCGGACACCTTGTAGTGCTTACCCGCCTCAACCCGTTCCCCATTATCCAGCGTCATCTCACTGATGCGTTTACCAATCGACGCGGTAGGGTCACATATATAGTCGAGCCCCCCTACCCGCACCATGTCCCCTCCCTGCTGATAGTAGGGGTCGGTGTTGAACAGGTTGTCACAAACATCTTCGAGAATCAACTTGATATCCTCCCCCTTCATCTCCCTTGCGTAGGTCTCCGGGTAGGTGATACAGGTCTGGTCCAGAACATGTTCCATGGTGATCTGCTGCCCCGGGAGGATGCTGGTTCCCCAGCGGAACCCCGGTGAGAGCGAGACCTGTGAATCGTAGTGGTGGTTGAGGGCATCACAGATAATCTGGTCAAAGGTTCCGTTGAAGTTACCACGGCGATAGAGCAGCTGATCGGCCATTGCCAGCTCCTCCCCCAGCCACGCCTGATGCGGTTTGCGCACCTCACGGATAAGCTGGCTCATGTCAGGGTCCGCATCCAGCAGATTGGAGAATACCGGCAGTAACGAGTAGTCAAACCCCTGCACCTTGCCATTGCGGATATCGAGATCCATCACCCCGACAAACTTTCCATTGGAGCCGGCATTGGTGACCAGGGTCTTGCCGCCCGCATTTTTCACCACCGTGGGTAGCGGCATCCCGTCGTGGGTATGCCCACCAAAAATCACATCCACGCCACTCACCACCGAGGCCATCTTCAGATCCACATCCATCCCGTTGTGAGAGAGCAGGATCACCGCATCGGGCCGCTCACACTCTCGCACCTCATCCACCAGCTCCTGCAGCATGTCGTCGCGAATACCGAAGCTCCAGTCCGGCATGAAGCGCGAGGGGTTGGCGATCGGTGTATACGGGAAGGCCTGACCAATCACAGCGATGCGAGCACCGTTCACCTGTTTGATCACATAGGGTTTGAAGGCGTGGCCACTGTCTTCGTTAAAACCATCAAATTCTGCAAAACGGTAGTCGAACAGCGCCTCATCCCGAACCCGCACATTCTGCGCAACAAAGTCACCATTGAATGCTTCGATATTGGCCAGCACCTCATGATCGAGGTAGGTGTACTCCCAGTGGCCGGTCATCACATCGACCCCCAGATGGTTACACGCCTTGACCATATCCATCCCGCGAGTCTTGTAGGCGGTGCCACTCCCCTGCCAGGTATCGCCCCCATCCAGCAGCAGACTGTTGCCATCACCCGCCTCGGCTCGCAGTTGCTCCACCAGTGTCTTGAGGTGGGCAAACCCACCTACCTTGCCATAACGCTGTGCCGCCTCTTCATACCCCAGATAGGTAAAGGCGTGGCTCTCGATGCTGTTTTCCGCAATCCCGAAGTGGTTGAGGAAGTGGCGCCCAACCAAGTGAGGAGCCTTGCCCAAACCATAGCCAAACCCCATATTGACATTGGGCTCTCTGAAATAGACCGGAAGCAGCTGGGCATGGGTATCGGTGATGTGCATCAACCGAACATTGCCCCGCATCGGACGGTTGTAGAGCCGGTCACCGGGGCTCCTGTCGGCCAGTGCCGCCGTGGGCACCAGTCCAGCCGCACCAGCCAACCCCATCAGACGAATAAATTCACGTCGATTCAATGACACTCCCCATTTCCCCCTGTTAAAAATTATTTGTTGCGATCTAACTAATTCAGCTCACCCAAGCCCTCCCCTGATTAGGAGAGGGCAAACCGATCACTGGGACTTAGAGACCATATAGTCAACCACAGCCTTGATCTTCTCATCGCTCAGTGAAGAGCCTCCACGCGGCATCATCACCGGGTTTACTGTAGAGCCATTCAGGGCGGTGTGGTAGAGCGCATCCATCCCCTTGGCGATACGGGGAGCCCACGCCTTCTTGTCTCCCACTCCAGGAGCCTGCAGTGCGGGGGCAACGGCAATATTGTGACAACTGTTGCAGTTGGCCATAAAGTCTGCCTCCGCACCGGCAAATACATTGGCAGAGAGGGTGATGGCTGCTGCGGCAGTCAAGATCGACAACTTGTTTTTCATGCTTAATTCCTTCCTTGATCAATACAAGATGTAAATATAGACAAGAGTCAAAATACTCCTACTACGACCCTGCACTATACTTGGTTATTCCAACGGATACGATTTTTTTATCTCCTACACACATAACACACAACCACCTGGATCCTCTCCCCCTCTATTCGGGGTGATAGGGAATATAGGCAAACCCCTGCTGCTGCAACCTGGCAAGCTCCAGAATGGCATTTTCTACAATCTGATCGGTTGAAGAGAGCAGCAGATCGCGCTGCAGAACCAGACGCTGTTGACGAACACTGGCTCTTCCAAGCACAAATTGCACCCCGTAGCGCTGCAATCCACGTATCCTCTGCTGCAGTTGCGGCTGCTCCAATGCTCGCGCCAACAGCAAGACCCCCTCCCCCTCCAGCACCACCTTGACCACTACCGACTGCTGGCGGCTGCGCATCTCGGCCAGATAGTTCTCCATATTCAGCAGGGCAAATTGCTGCTGTTGCATATCAGCCGTAGCGATATGGTAGACCACCTTTTGAGTCTGCGCTGCAGCAGACAGTGGCCATGACAGTGACAATACGAACAGCAGCGCAAGCGAAAAGTCACTCCTCTGCCGACAGATCCTTGAACAAGGCATTACATCAAATCTGTATGTAGGACCACCCCTGCTGCTGGCGCTCAATCACCTGGGAGACTCCGGAATCAGCGAAGGTTACGTCAGGCAGCAGCCGGACCTTGCCATCCCCGCCAGATTCCAGTTGCTCAATGGTGCGCTGACAGGCAACCAGACGCAGGTTCTGATGATCTTCCACCATGCCCCGCAGGCGCTCACCAAAGGAGGTAACCCCCGAGCGATAGAGGTCCAGCCCTTCACCATTGGCAATCACCTCAACCACGGCATGGGTGCCACTCTCCCCGGTCTGTTGCAGCAGCCGCTCCACATCATCCAGCATTTTCTCCATCCGCAAGGGGTTGGATGAGGTGAGATGGAAGACAATCTTCAAAGCCGCCACCTGCTCCGCATGCTGGAAGGCAACAGCAGAGAACGCACTGTGACGAGCCACCCCCTCTCCATACGGCATCTGCACGTCTGCCGACCACCACACCACTGCAGCCACCACAGAGGCCGCCAACACTCCCCACACTCTGTTGGTTCGACGTTGCGGGTAGAGTGGAATAGGTTGCTGCAGGGGTGGAGGTTCCACCTCGCTATAGGCCGAGCGCAACAGCTCCTTGGTGCGGATCAACTCACAGGCCCGCTGGGTGAGTAGTGGGCTTTCCCCCAGACGTTCCAACAGCTCCATCTTGTCGCTCGATTCCAGCTCACCATCAATAAAGGCGTTGAGCATCTCTTCAGACACCACATAGGAAGAGGCTCCGGTATTTCCCTCACTGCTCATTTCATCACCCTCAGATGACCACGTCCACGTACCAAACCGTTCTCTTCTGCGGAGATTGCCTTGCCCTGCTGTTGCAGTTCGCGAATATGACGGCTCAATGCATCACGAGCCCGAGAGAGCCGGCTCATCACCGTACCAATCGGGATCTCCAGAATCTCTGCTGTTGCCTTGTAACTGGCACCTTCGATATCGACCAGGGTTATGATCATGCGCTGATTCTCACTCAACTGCTCCAAGCCACTGCGAATCTGCAGGATCTCCTGGGCACGCTCGATATTGTGCTCTGCCGGATGCTCCTGCTCCATATGCTGCTCCACATTCTCAACCTCAACAATCCGGTTTGTACGCCTGAATTGCTTGCGGTAGGTGTTTTGCATAATGCGGAACATCCATGCATCCAGTGTATCTTCAGAACGCAGTTGCTCCACCTTCTCCAATGCAGTAAGAATGGTCTCCTGACAAAGGTCATCGGCAAGATGACGGTCATTACACCAGGAGTAGGCAATTCGAAATAACCGATCACGTGACTCCACGATACGCTTGCGCACCGTTCCCTTCTTTTTGAAGAGTTGCATTACACCCATGGTTCTCCCCCTCTATATTGCCTTGATGCCTGCAGCCGGACTTTATTCCCTCAAACCAAGTATACACGCTTAAGCACCCCCTGTACGCTGTGGTACAGTGCCGCATAATCATGAGAGAGCTGATTGAAAATCTGATACTGATTGCCACCCCGGCACTGATCGTGCTGTTCTGGTTCAGCAGCATGCGCGCACGTGAGCGCGCAACCACACTCGCCCGCCTCACCTGCAAAAACTATGGTGCTCAATTTCTTGACCAAACTGTCTCTCTCAAACGGATCGGGGTGGAACGTAACCGCCGTGGACAGCTACAGTTCCGCCGCCTCTACAGCTTTGAGTACAGCTATGAAGGGGCGGAACGAATCGAGGCCACGGTGACCATGCACGGCACCCGATCGGAACTGATCCGCCTGCTACCAAAGATAGAGGAGCCGGTACAGGCAATTCCTACGATTGAGCTGGTTCAGCCGTAACTATTCAGCTCACCCCTGAAATCCGCCATATCGGTGTTCGAAAATGGTCATTTACACGTGTAAACTCACATTTTCTGCCTTGATCTGACGAATTTCAGAGGCAATCTGAACAGCTACTATCATTATTCACTGGTGTCCCAACGTTTAATCAAATAAATTCAATTGGTTACTAATAACGG
>CAYFNH010000050.1:0-18259 GCA_964344435.1 uncultured Piscirickettsiaceae bacterium
AATAAAGGGCGCGCCGCTCTATTTTTTGGGTTATTTGGTGAATAATCCGGGTTGACTTCAGGGAAAAAAACAAAATACCTTCTCGCTGTCAGCGCACTTGGTATCGCCATCGTGCTCACGCTTTACTGGGGGCCTCAGAACCATACTCCCGCAACCGACAAGCTGGTGCAGTATGGCGACGAGCTGTTCTACCGTTCGGCTGGCGAACAGAAAGTGGCCAGCCCGATCTCTCCCATTCCCCTACTGAAAACACTGCCTCCCGAGCTACAACAGAAAGTGGCACTGGGGCGGGCGCTGTTTGCTGATGTGCGCCTCTCCGGCAAACAGAATGTTGCCTGCATCAGTTGTCACCTGATCGCCATTGGCGGGCACGACCCACGAGGCATCTCCCCCAGTGCCGATGACAAACCGCTGCCCCGCAATACCCCCACCGTACTCAATGCCGCCTTCAACCTCAGCCAATTCTGGGATGGCCGTGCCCCAACCCTGTTTGAACAGGTACAGGGGCCTCTGCTCAGCGGTAAGGAGATGGATGGCAAGATCGAGGAGATCATCCCTCGATTGCAATCCGATCCGGAGATGGTGCAGCAGTTCTCGATCTATCCACAGGGGATCACCCTGGAGACTATCAGTGACGCCATCAGCCTCTATGAGCGTACCCTGATCACCCCCAACAGCCCGTTCGACCGCTATCTGCTGGGTGAGGAAAACGCCATCAATGAAACGCAGAAGCAGGGGTATGCCCTGTTTGTTCAGCGCGGCTGCATCAGCTGCCACCAGGGGCGCAATGTGGGGGGGGGAATCTCTACCAGAAAATTGGTGTGTACAGTACCCAGTCAGAACTGGAACAGACGATTGGACTGGAGGATCGAGGCCGCTTCGAGCTGACCCACAAACCGGCAGACACCCTGATGTTCAAGGTTCCCTCCCTGCGCAATGTTGCCCGTACCGCCCCCTACTTTCACAATGGTTCGCGCGAGTATCTGGAGAATGCCATTCGCGACATGGCAAAACTGCAGCTGGGGCAGGAGCTATCCAGCAAGGAGATTGGTGCAATCGCTGCGTTTCTCGAGAGTCTCAATGGAGAGATCGAGGGCACCTCACCTTGACCCGGCTACTCAAGCACAATAGTGCGATCGGTTTCGGCCTGCTGTTTCTGCTGGTTGCGGCAATGGTGCTCTACACCCGTGGCATTGAAACCAGACAGCATCTGGGGCATCTCGATTCGATCGATCAGCTACTGACGGCAGAGCGACAATACAACATCCAGCTACTACAGAGTCGTCAGCAACTACAACGCAATCTGGACCCACTGATGCTGGCAGAGTCTCACTACCAGCTGCAACTGGAACAGGTAGCCTATGCCGCGAGCGCTCTCGACCAACATGACCGCGAGCGGTTTACACAGCAGTTGTCCACCATCCAGCAACTGCTCGAGCGCAAGCGTGACCACGTGATACAGTTCAAGGCCAATCGCTCCATCCACTACAACAGCCTGCTCTATCTCCCCCACATCAGCCAGCGCATGGAGGACTTCTCCCATCAGGGTGAACGCACCATTCCGCTTGAGGCACACGATACCTTTGAGGAGGTACTGATCTATCTCGGTGGACAGCAAACCAGTTTTGACAAACTACTTGCCGCGGTCAACCACCTGCTGACAAAAATTGAAGCCGAGGGTGATAACGCCAGCCTGGCCATTCATGATGCCGAGTCCGTGCTGCGACACATCAAGATCACGCTCACCAGCTATGACACCATGAACAGACAGCTCAACCAGTCTCTGGCGATCACCCTGGAGCAGGAGATTGAACAGCTGCGCACACTCTATTTGCAGGGCTACCGGCAGGTGGAGGAACGCAACCAGATCGGCAACCGGGTCCTGCTGTTGATCACCTTCATTCTCTTTATCGGCGTGATTCATACCCTCAAAAAGATGCGGGAGCAGTTTCGTGAACTGCAGCAGCTGCAAGCAGCAATTGATCAACATGCGATTGTCAGCAGTGCCGATGTCTACGGCAACATCACCTATGTAAATGACAAGTTCTGCGAGATCAGTGGCTTCAGCCGTGAAGAGTTGATGGGGAACAACCACCGTCTGGTCAAGTCCGGACGCCACCCCGACGCCTTTTATCATCAACTCTGGGAGACAGTTGCCAGCGGCAAGACCTGGCAGGGTGAAATCTGGAACCGCAAGAAAGGAGGGGACTACTACAGTGTATTCGGCACCATCATGCCCTTCTCCGATCTACAGGGGCGGATCACCAAATATGTCTCGGTACGTACCGACCTGACCGAGCTCAAGCAGTCTGAACTGGAGCTGAAACAGAGTCGGGAGAAGTTTCAGGGTCTGGTGGAGGATATCGGCAGTGGCTATGTGATCTTCTCCGTCGACCCGCGACGCTATGTGGCCCGTCTTCTCAGCCGGGAATTTGAGCCCCTGTTTGGAGTAGCGGCCGATCAGGCACTGGGGCACTCTCTGCTCACTACCGTATCCTGGGCCGGCAACGCGGTGCAGCTGCTTGAGCAGGCACTGAGTACCACGCTGGCGGAGGGCCGCAGTGAGCCCTTCGAGGTCTCATTCCAGCATGCCGAGAGTGGGGTGTTGCACACCATCTCCATTACCCAACATCGGGTTGATAAAGAGGGTGAGATCGTTGCTGTGGAGGGGATTATCCAGGATATCACCGAGCGACTGCTGGCGGAGCAACGTCAGTATGAGGCCTTCCAGGCGGGGGTCGCGGAGATGAGCGCCTCGGTACTCCACAGCATTGGCAATACCATTACCGGCCTGACGGGCCATATTCAGGGCATTGATCATAAAACGCAAACTCTCGAATCCCTCGCACGGGCAAGTGGCAAGCTGTTACAAAAGCACGAGGAGGGTACGCTGACCGAGACGGAGTTGGTCAAGGCACTGGGACTGATCAGAGAATCGATCGACAAGGCCATCAACCAGAGCGAGGGTGGCCGTGGTATCCGTAGCTACGGGGAGCTACTAAAAGAGGGGCTGAAGAACATTACCAGCCATATCGAGGCCTATCGCGGAATTTCGGAACAGAGCACAGTACACCACTGCATCGAGCTGAAGAAGCTGGCCCGTGATGCACTGCAGCTGACCCACGATGAGCTGGCACAACAAGAGATTGAGTGTGTGAACGAAATTACCGATGGACTCTGCATCAAGGCCCCCACCAACCAGTCTCTGCAGCTGCTGGTAAACCTGCTCAACAACAGCATTCAGGCGATTCGTGAACGACGCTCGACCGAGGCCACACTCGTCGGCAGAGTAACCCTCAAGACACAGGCCCTGAAAGGGAACCGGGTACTGCTATCGCTGGAGGATAACGGCTGTGGCATCCGTGCAGAACACAAACCACACATCTTCAACCATGGCTATAGCAGCCGGATGGAGGGCAGCGGACTTGGGCTCCACTCGGCCGGCAACCTGATGGCCAAGCTGGGGGGCACGATTCAGGTTGAGAGTGATGGTCACAACTGTGGAACCACGGTCTCACTCATCTTTGTGACAATCAAGGGCGAGGACTGACAACCTCCCCTTTTCAGAGACCGAGCTCGCTCCAGAGCTGGTCAACCCGCTGGCGAACCGTAGCATCCATTTCGATAGCCCGCCCCCACTCACGGGTTGTCTCGCCCTGCCACTTGTTGGTTGCATCCAGCCCCATCTTGGAGCCCAGACCGGAGACAGGAGAGGCGAAGTCAAGATAGTCAATCGGGGTGTTCTCCACCAGGGTGGTATCCCGGGCCGGATCCATCCGCGTTGTGATGGCCCAGATCACATCCTCCCAGTTGCGCACATCGACATCGTCATCGGTAACGATAATGAATTTGGTATACATGAACTGACGCAGAAACGACCAGCACCCCATCATCACCCGCTTGGCGTGGCCCGGGTACTGCTTGCGAATACTGACCACCGCCATGCGGTAGGAGCACCCCTCCGGTGGTAGATAGAAATCAACAATCTCCGGAAACTGCTTCTTCAGAATGGGCACAAAGACCTCATTCAGCGCCAGCCCCAGCACCGCCGGCTCGTCGGGTGGACGGCCGGTATAGGTGGAGTGGTAGATGGGGTCTCTGCGGTGGGTAATACGCTCCACCGTAAATACCGGGAATTGGTCCACCTCGTTATAGTAGCCGGTATGATCACCAAAGGGGCCCTCGGCAGCCAGCTCATCCGGATCAATGGTACCCTCCAGAATCATTTCGGCCGTGGCCGGAACCTGCAGGTCGTTGCCAATACAGCGCACCACCTCGGTCTTGGCACCGCGCAGCAGCCCGGCAAAGGCGTACTCCGAAAGGGTATCCGGTACCGGAGTCACCGCTCCCAGTATGGTGGCCGGGTCGGCACCGATGATTACGGAGACGGGGAAGGGCTCACCGGGATGGGCCGCCTTCCACTCACGAAAATCGAGCGCCCCACCACGGTGGGAGAGCCAGCGCATAATCACTCTGTTTCTGCCAACCACCTGCTGGCGATAGATCCCCAGATTCTGACGTGACTTGTTGGGACCACGGGTCACCACCAGCCCCCAGGTGATCAAAGGCCCGGCATCCCCCGGCCAGCAGGTCTGAATCGGCCACTGTGAGAGATCTACATCATCTCCCTCCAGCACCAGTTCCTGACATACCCCCCTGCCACGCAGCTTGGGGGCCATGTGCAGTACCTGTTTGAAGATCGGCAACTTCTCCACCGCATCGCGAAATCCTTTGGGTGGATCCGGCTCCTTGAGATAGGCGAGCACCTGCCCCACCTCTCGCAAGTGCTCAACTGACTGCTGTCCCATCCCCAGGGCCACCCGCTGCGGGGTACCAAAGAGGTTGGCCAGCACCGGAACCGAGGAACCCTTGGGGTTTTCAAACAGCAGCGCCGGGCCTGCGCTACGCAACACCCGGTCGGCAATCTCGGTTATCTCCAGATGGGGGTCGACCTCATGAGTAACCCGTTTGAGCTCCCCCTGCTGTTCAAGTTGCCCGATAAAGGCGCGAAGATCGGTCAAACGCATGGGGAGAGGCTATGAATCGCCGTATTGAAATTGATCCTGATGCAATACGGTACCCTCTTTGTTGACCACCTTGACCACCCAACTGCCACGCCAGCCGGGAAGCAGATTCTTGCTGGACCAGACGCGCCAGCGAGGTCCCTTGACCTCACCCAGCGGCACTTTGGCCATCTCACGCCCATTGTGCTCCCAGAGGTGGAAAATCTGCTGCCCCTCCTGTCGATAGAGGTCGCTGAAATAGTAGATACGCTTCTCATCAAGCGGCAGTCGGCAGACCTGATCCAGCGGCTCACGCTGGCGACGATCAATCTCGCGGGCAAAGCGGCCACGGGAAACCGCCTCCGAGCTGCTCCAGGCAAACAGACAGCCGGGCACCTGACTCTCCTCAAGGGAGAGGCGTGCCGGTTCCTCTGCCTCGCCCTGGGCGATGGCACTGATCTCGACTCCGATCCAGAGCAGGGCCGGTACCAGCAGTGGTACCCCCAGAAATAGTTGCCAATTGTGCCTCAAGTGCGCTCTCATTCCGTAAAATTCATGGTATTCACGACGGCTGCACTCAGGGTGCGATTGCCGATATTACCGCTCTGCAAGGGGCAGGATACCCCTCAATGGTTTTGCCAGCATCCTCCGGATCGAGAAAGTCGGGCAGTGACTCAAATTTCATCCACTCGGTGCTGCGCTGCTCTTCAACCGTGGTGGCTGACCGATCCAGGCAACGCACCGTATGAAAACCACAGCGCTGCAGCCAGTGCATCAATTCGTCAACCGAGGGGATAAACCAGACGTTACGCATTTTTGCATAACGACCCGCTGGTACCAGTACCTTGCCGCCTCCCCCCGCAACCACCAACGTCTCCAGGATCAGTTCACCGCCACTGCGCAGTGCGCCACGTAGTTGATAGATATGATCTATTGGAGAGCGGCGATGATACAACACCCCCATGGAAAAAACAGTGTCAAACTGCTGCAGATTTTGCGGCAACGACTCCAGCCCGAGCGGTAACAGAGAGACCGCCGGTTTCGGTTCCAGGAAGTGGGTAACCGCCTGAAACTGGGCACTGAAGAGCAGGTTGGGGTCGATACCAACCACAAAACGGGCCCCTGCAGCGGACATCCGCAGCGCATAATAGCCATTGCCACAGCCCACATCGAGTACGCAACGGCCCGTCAATGGCTGAATCTGCTGCTCCAATCGGGCCCACTTCCAGTCGGATCTCCACTCGGTATCGATATGGATCCCATACAGTTCGAAAGGCCCCTTGCGCCACGGATGGAGCTGCATCAGGCTCTCTCTCAACTGCTGTTGCGCCGCTGAACTCTGCTCCTCTGTCCCCCCCACCACAATACGAGAGGCCGACAAATCTACCCTCTGCGCCCGCCACGACGGCAGTGCATCCAGTGCCGCCTGCCAACGTGGCCAATTACCATTGGCTCCAGGCTGGTAGATGCTTTCGAGTTCGGGCCGGATCTGTGGCCCCCAAGCATCGATACCGTACCGCTCAAGCTGGTCGAGTGCCCACGCTATGGAGGGGGGTAACCGACTCATCAAAGTGCCAGTATGGTTACAAAATTGAGCGCCTGAAACAGCACCTCACAGCGCTGAAAACCAACCTGATACAGGCGCTGCCGATGTTGCTCCAAGGTCTCGCTGACCAACACCGCCTCCAGTGCGGAACGCTTCTGGCTGATCTCCAGCTCGCTGTAGCCATTGGCACGCTTGAAGCTGTGGTGCAGGGCATCCATACGCTGCTGCTGTAGAGGATCATCAAAACAGACCTTCTCCGAAAGCATCAGCGCCCCCCCACTTTGCAGCCCATCGGCAATGCGTTGCAACAGGGAGGTGCGTTCCTGCAGCGGGAGGAACTGCAGGGTGAAGTTCATCACCACAAACGAGGCCTGCTCTATCACGGTATCGCGAATGTCTTCACAGCGGATCTCGAGCCGAGCCGGATCAATCGAACCGAGGTTCTGTCGGCAGCGTTCCACCATGGCCACTGAGTTATCGACCACCACCAACGAACAGTCTCGCTCGGTAGCGACCGGTGCCATCGCCAGTGTGGCACCTCCCAGAGAGGCACCCAGATCGTACGCTCGGGTTGCTGGCTGCAGGTAGTGTTCACCCAGCACTCCGGTGAGTGAGAGCACCATGCCATAACCGGGCACCGAGCGACGAATCATGTCGGAGAAGACCGCAGCCACCCCCTCATCGAAGCGAAAATCCTCGACAAGCCCAAAATCTTCGGAATAGATCTGGTCACGCTGCATCGTTCAAGAGAGCTTTTGCACCCGGGGTCTGATATAGAGGCCCGCATTATATCAACAGAATTCAAACCACCACGGACTCATGACTACACTCTTTCACCCGATTCGGCCATTTCAACCAAACACCCTACTGGGCATACTGGCTACCATCCTGCTCTGCTCTCAACCGGCACAGGCCGATTCCGAAACCGAAGCGGCCCTCCAGGCGCTGCAATCCTATATCGAGTTTGCCCCCTACTCTGCGGGAGCCCTCTCTCCCGAGCAGCTGGAACAGGAGGGGTATGAACGCTTTCTGATCATCGACACCCGCAACCGTGGCCAATATGAAAATGGACATCTGCCCAATGCCATCCATATCGAGTGGCGCGACATTCTCGCCCACCGCAATGAGCTCCCCAAAGACCGCCCCATTCTGCTCTACTGTGAAACCGGCCTGCTCTCCTCCAAGGCCCACTTGGTACTCAACGTTGCCGGGTTTGAAAATGTGAAGGTGCTTTGGGGTGGCTATATCATCTGGAGCGCCCGTCAGACCTTTGAAGAGGCCTCCACCCAACCGATGAATCCCACCAGCCCCCCTCAATAGTCTGAGGCACCGTGATGCCATCGTCCTTTTCTCAGTCCAACCGAATACAGAGGGTAATATGGTTGCGTGATCCGGGGGTCTTGATCACCCGGATCTCGTCAAACAGCTTGCCGAGTATCTCCTCCAGCAAGATCTCTCCAAAGTCAGCAGCCCAGACATTGATCACCACCCTGCCCATTGGCAACAGCCGCTGATGTAGTAACTGGTAGAAGTCGAAACGCTTGAACTTCTCCGGCGCACCCGACTTGTCAAAAAGATCCACCAGAATCAGATCATAGAGCGTACTGTCCTGTTCAACGTGCTCCAGTGCATCGGTGGTATATACGGTGATTTGCTTCGGAAACTGAAAATAGCGTCTGGCCACATCAACCACCACCGGATTGACCTCTACTACCGTGAGTGCGTTACAGCGTGCGTTGTCATGAAGGTAGCGAGGCAACGTGCCTGCGCCCAGCCCGAGACAGAGGCAGTGCTCAAACACCTCCTCTTCCAGAGCCTCGATCATCATCTGCTGATACTGCAGGTGAACCCTGTCGGGGTGGTGGCGATCCATTGCCCCCTGCTTGATGTGGTTGCCAAACTGCAGATAGCGGTAGTCCCCCCGATCCACTACCTCTACCTTGCCGTAGCGTTGGTCACTATGCTCAAAGACCAACTTGGGTTTGTGCTTTCTTTTACTGAAAAACATCGCTCTCTATCCAGCTGAACCCAGTCAATGCAAGCCACTCCACTGCAGCTGGCGTAGCGCCTCATACAGCACCACGGCCACCGCATTGGAGAGGTTCATACTACGGCTTGTGGATACCATCGGGATTCGAATCCTGCGTGTATCCGAAAATCCGTCCCGTACCGGCTGGGGCAGACCCCGGGTCTCCGGCCCAAACAGCAGTACGTCATCCGCCTGGTAGCGTGGTTCGGAGTGGGGACGGCTGCCATGGGTCGTCAAGGCAAACACCCGGTTACGGTCAAACTGCTGCAGGCAGGTTACCAGATCCGGGTACTCCCGTACCGAGGCAAACTCCAGGTAGTCGAGGCCAGCCCTGCGCAGGCGCTTCTCATCCATCGCAAATCCCAGTGGATGTACCAGGTGAAGTTGCGCACCCGTGTTGGCACAAAGACGTATAATGTTACCGGTATTGGGCGCAATCTCCGGCTCAAACAGAACAATATTCACAATCTCCCCACGGAACGGACGGATAGATCTTCATGACAACACCCTCTCTGGCGATTGATTTCTGCGGCATACCCATGCAAACCCCTATTGTACTGCTCTCTGGCTGTGTTGGCTTTGGCGAGGAGTACACCCGGGTTCATGGTTACTCCAACCATGACATTGGCGGTATCTGCCTCAAGGGTACCACTCTGGAGCCACGACTGGGAAACACCCCGCACCGGGTGATAGAGACTCCGGCAGGCATGATCAACTCCATCGGGCTGCAAAACCCGGGGGCACGTCATGTGATTGAGCAGATTCTCCCACAGCTCGACTTCAGCGAGACCCGCTATATCGCCAACATCTCCGGCTCCAGTGTCGAGGAGTATGGTGAGATCGCCAAACTGTTTGACAACTCTGCAGTTGACGCAATTGAGATCAACATCTCCTGCCCCAATGTAAAAGAGGGGGGGGCTGTATTCGGCAACGACCCCGAGGTCTCTGCCCGTGTGGTGGAGGTATGTCGACAGAGCACCAGCAAGCCACTAATCACCAAGCTCTCTCCCAACCAGACCGATATCGCCGGTAACGCCCGCCGCTGTATCGAAGCAGGCAGCGACGCCTTTGCCGTCATCAACACACTGATGGGGATGTCGATCGATATCCATCAACGTCGCCCGGTGATCGGCAACAACATGGGAGGGCTCTCCGGCCCAGCCATCAAACCGGTCGCTCTGCGCATGGTGCACCTCGTCTATCAGGTGTGCAAGGCGCACAATATCCCGATCATCGGTCAGGGCGGCATCAATTCGGCGGAAGATGCCATCGAGTTCCTGATTGCAGGAGCCACTGCGGTCGGCGTCGGCACCGCACTGTTCAATGACCCACTGATCTGCCAGCAGATCAACCAGGGCATTGAGCAGTACCTCGAGCGTTACCAGATCAGCTCACTCAGCGAATTGACAGGCAGTCTGGAACTCAATCAGCCCAGGCCGGCTACACCGGCCTGTGGGTGTTAGGAACCTGTCGAGGTTGCCTCGGCCAGACTCTTGTCAGTCTGCATATCCTTATCCAGAAAACCGTGCTTTCTGAAGATGCGCTGCCCCGCCTCCGAGGCGCTGTACTCCATGAAGCGCTTGCCGATCTCCGGATATTTCGAGAAGGTTAGCTGATTCAGCACCAGCTTCTTGGGAATGGCCTGAGCCGGATCCAGATCAACAATATCGATCTTGTCGCGATTCTCCGGGAAGAATCCGGTTGCACGCCAGTTGATCGTCACCTCCGCCTCACCCGACTTGATTGCATTGTTGAGGTTTCTGGAATCGGTGGTCAGGTAGAGCGCACGATCCATTACCCCCTCAAAGATGCCCGCCTGGGAGAGGATCTTCTTGGTCTCGCGACCAATACTTCCGGTATCCGGATCACAGATCACCGTCTTCAGATCCTCGCGCAGCAACTCTTTGACATCGGCCGAGATGCCTCTGGGGTTACCCCTGGCAACCATCATCGAGGCCTGGTTGTAGCCGATATGAACTGAATCGCCCAGCAGCCCCTCATCAAGGTGGCGCTTGCGATAGGATGCCGATCCGGGCAGATAGAGATCCCCCTTGCGGGATGCATTCAGGCTTTGATAGAGGTCTTCAGAACCACCCTGGGTGATGGTAACCCGCACCCCCTCCTGTTTCTCAATCGCACTGGCAATCTCCTTCATCGGCTTGACCATGGTGATCCCACAGTAGAGCAGAATTTCCGGCACCTCTGCCGTCTGCTGCGCCAGCTGCTTACTGTCTTCACATCCGCTCAAGGCCAACAGTGACGCCAGCAGCCCGCCAGCCACTACCCCTTTTAGTCCACGCTTCCTGTTCATACGCTATCTCTTTCCATTTTTCCAAATAATTATTCATGCCGAAAACAAGGGCCTCCGTGCATCTACAACCGTATTATGTCTCCAACAGATTCAGCAGATCTCCGATACCACAATCATCCTCCTGGTGCCCGCCACCCTCCAGCTCGTCTACCGACTCCAGATAGCGGCCCAGTATCTTGTAGATATCATTATGAACAAAGGGCTTGCTGATAAAGCCATCACACCCGGCCTGTTGAAACTGATCCCGGTGCTTCTGCATCACATTGGCGGTAACCGCAATAATCGGCATTTTAGAGCCCAACTCGCGCAGCTTTTTGGTCGCAGCGATGCCATCCATTACCGGCATGTGCATATCCATCAGCAGCAGATCAAACTCGCCATGAGTCGCCGCCTCCACCGCCTCGGCACCATTGTTGGCAAAGGTAACCTCAACCCCGGCCCCCTCCAGAATAATTCTCTGCAGATCCTGAATATCCACAGTATCTTCGGCAACCAACACACGCCCCTTGAAGTAGCGATTTTCTTGCGTCTCCTCGGTCGTTGCTGAACTGACCAGTGCCTGGTCTTCAACCAGCGGAATACCGAAACGGAAGATGGAGCCCTTCCCCTCCTCGCTCTCAACCGAGATCTCTCCCCCCATCAGATCCACCAGCACCCGGGAGATATGCAACCCCAGGCCGGTACCACCGAAGCGGCGTGAGATGGAACTATCGGCCTGCTCGAAAGGTCGGAACAGCCGCTTCAGCACCGCCTCACTCATGCCGATCCCCTCATCACGAACACTCCACCAGAGCCGATCTGACTCCCGCCACACGCGCAGTGCAATTGTGCCCTGCTCGGTAAACTTGAAGGCATTCCCCAGCAAATTGATCAACACCTGCCCAATACGCTGTTCATCCCCCACCAACAGATGTTTGAAGGCTGCCTCGACCACCACATCGAAATTGATCTGTTTGCTCTCTGCCTGGCTGACAAACAGTTCACGGATATCAGCAACCAGCACGGCAAGGTCATAAGGTCGACTATTGATCTCGAATTTTCCGGATTCAATTTTGGAGAGATCGAGAATGTCATTGACCAGCGCCAACTGCCGCCGCCCGGAGCTCTCGATTGCCCGCAGCATCCCCTGCTCCCTCTCTCCCAGCTCCCCCCCCTTGAGCGCCTCGCTGTTGCCGATAATGGTCGTTAACGGGGTACGCAGCTCGTGGCTCATGGAGGCAAGAAACTCATCCTTGGCCTTGTTGGCACTGAGTGCCACCTCTTTCGCCTCCAGCGCCTCCTCGCGGGAGAGGATCGCCTCCTCCCTGGAACTCAACGCCTGCTCCTTGGCATACTCCAGACTGAGCTGGTCACGCATGATCTGTCTGGCAAGCACATACCCGGCAAGCAGTACCGTAACCAGAATGCCGAGAATCAGCATCGCCTCAATCACAACATATCGTTGCTTCTGCTTCTCCTGCCGGCTTCTGAACTTCTCGACCTGCTGCACACTACGGTGGTAGATTCTGCCCGCATCCTCCTTCATTCTTCTGAACTGGGCATCGAATTTCTTCATGAAGCGTGAGATCGGGAGGATACTTCCCCGCAACGACTCCAGATCCCGGCTCTGCTTCAGCGCCTCATTCTTGACATCAATGAGCTTGACGAACGCCTTGATGTGGTCGCGCAGGCGCGCCAGTTTCGGGTAGAGCTCTATCGAGGCCAACGCATAATCACTCTCCTCAATCAGTGGCGAGAGGGTGAACTTGCGCTCCATCACCTCTCTCTCCTCCAGGTTCAGGCGCACCACATCGGTGACCTCCCCCCCGTGATCGAGCTTGTCGAGAATATCGGTGATGTGTTCAATGCGCTGCTCGGTCTGGTTCAGCAGCAGCTGCATACTGCTGGTGTTACGCAGGATCACCATCTTGTGGATGTTGGCCTCCACCTGGGTGAGATCCCGAATTACATGCTCACCCACCATCAACTGGTTCTGTGCCAGATCCGTCTGGCGATCAATCTTCTGCGAAAGATCGAGGAAAAAGAGACGTACACCAATCAGCGAGACAAAACCGACCAGAAAGGCCGTAAGCATAAACAGCAACTTCGACATTGGGCCATTAACACTCAGCCGCAGGCTATTTTTGGAATCACGCTTCATCGAAAGACTACTTTATCAGTAATTGTCACAGACAGGAACTGCCATTACTTTTCAACCCATTGACCGTGCCAAACTCAATTTGACTCTCTCCTCAGGCAGTAGGATCATATCCAGATTCACAGTGAGCCTCAGATCGTGGCATAAACGACAGAATTGATATCAACCGGAGACAAGTCAGTGAGCAAGAGCATTCGTGGTACCGAGACCGAAAAAAACCTGATGAAGGCGTTTGCCGGTGAGTCTCAGGCAAGAAACCGCTACACCTACTATGCCGGAGTGGCGAAGAAAGAGGGATTGGTACAGATCTCCCATATCTTTGAAGAGACCGCTGCACAGGAGAAGGAGCACGCCAAGCGCTTTTTCAAGTTCATGGAGGGGGGAGAGATCGAGATCACCGACACCTTCCCTGCAGGGCCTGCTGGATCTACCCTGGATAATCTGAAGGCAGCTGCCGAGGGTGAGGAGCATGAATGGGAGGAGATGTATCCCGCCTTTGCCGCCACCGCCAGAGAGGAGGGCTTTGGTGAAATTGCTGCCGTGTTTAATGCCATTTCGGTTGCCGAAAAGCAGCATGGCAAACGCTACCGTGATCTTGCAGAAAACCTGGAGGCGGGACGTGTGTTCAAGCGCAATGGCACTGTAACCTGGCGCTGCCGTAACTGTGGCTACCTGCATGAGGGAGCCGAGGCACCGAAACTCTGCCCCGCCTGTGTCCATCCACAGGACCACTTCGAACTGCTGGGGGAGAACTGGTAACCCCTCTTCAGTCCACTCATGAAAACCGCCATTGCACTTCTTCTGCTGACTCACTCGCTACTGGCCGCGGGTCAGCAGAGCACTGTCGATAACCGCATCCCTCTCGGACTCAGCAGCAGCGAAAAGGCGGAGTTCCTGAGCGAGATGCGCCAGATGCTGGCCAGTATTCAGGGGGTACTTCAGGGTATTGCCGAAGAGGATCCACAACAGATCATTCAGGCGGCACGCTATTCAGGCAACCGCATGGCCCGCAATACCCCGGCTGGGGTGAAGAGAAAAACGCCGGTCTCCTTCAAGGAGATTGGTGGCCCTACCCATATGCTGTTCGAGGAGCTGGTGGTACGCGCTGAGACCGATGACATGCAGAGCCTAGTCGCGCTGACTGCAGAGCTGATGCAGCAGTGTCTTGCCTGCCATGTAATGTTCAGGGCCGACTGAGCACCGCTTCACCCCTCTGCTGTGGGCGCTCCCTTGAAATCGCGCTTGTCGAGCCCATATTTCTGCATCTTGTCATACAGGGTCTTGCGCGCGACCCCGAGCTGCTGCAGGGTTCCCTTGATGCTACCTCGGTTGGCCCCCAGCGCCTGTTCGATCACACTACGCTCAAAGCACTCCACCTGTCGGGGCAGGGTACGCAGATTCTGCTTCTCCTCCTCATCCTCAAACAGCTGCTGAAAGGCAAGGTCACAACCCTCACCCAGCAACACATAGCGTTCGGCAACATTGCGTAGTTCGCGCACATTGCCCGGCCAGTCATGGGAGAGCAGACCACTCATCTGTACCGCTTCGGGAGGGGATATCTCACGCCCGTAACGTTCGCTGGCGACTAACAGAAAGTGCTGGAACAGCAGTGCGATGTCCTCCACTCGGTGGCGCAGTGGTGGAATCTCGATGGTCACCACATTGAGACGGTAGTAGAGATCCTCACGAAACTCGCCCGCATCTGCCGCCTTGCGCAGATCTACCTTGCTCGCCGCCACCACTCTCAGGTCGAGCGGAACCAGCTCGTTCGACCCCAAGCGCTCCACTGCACGGTCCTGCAGTACCCGCAATAGCCGCACCTGAGCAGTCAGCGGCATACTTTCGATCTCATCCAGAAACAGCGTACCCCCATCGGCATGCTCGAACTTGCCAATACGGCGCTGCTCTGCACCGGTAAAGGCGCCTGCCTCATGGCCAAAGAGTTCGCTCTCAATGATGCTCTCCGGCACCGCGCCACAATTGATGGCAACAAAGTTGTGCTGACGCCGACCACTCTGCTCATGCAGGGTTCTTGCAACCATCTCCTTGCCGGTGCCGGTCTCACCAACAATCAGGATATCGGCTGCGGTATCGGCAACCCGCGAGATGGTGTCACGCAACTGCTCTACCGCAGCCGTTTTACCGATGATGCGTGGGCCGAGGTAGCCATAATGGTGTACCTGGCTGCGCAGTTGACGATTCTCCAGCGTCAGGCGCCGCTTCTCCAGTGCTCGACGTACCGTCTCTACCAGCCGATCCGCCGCAAATGGCTTCTGGATAAAATCATAGGCCCCCTGGTGGATCGCCCCCACCGCAAGATCAACGTCGGCATGACCACTAATCAATATCAGTGGCAGATCCGGGTCAATCTGCTGAACCTGTTGCAGCAGATCCACTCCACTCATTTTTGGTAAACGGATATCGGATACAACCACCCCGAACAGCTCCGCAGTAACCCGCTCCAGCGCCTGCTCCGCCAGTTCGAAGGTCTCCACTGCAAAACCAGCCAGATCCAATGTCTGCCGGTTGGCATCCCGAATCGGCTCCTCATCATCGACAAAAAGAATCCGTGCCTGCTCCATCCCTTCACTCCACTGCGTTATCCACTTCCACCGATTGGTCGTTGGGCAACACCACCTCGAACCGTGCCCCACCCAGCTCACTCGCGGCAACCCGCAGCTCTCCGCCGAGTCCATCCACGATACGGCTGGAGATGGTCAGGCCAAGACCCAACCCTTCACTCGCCGACTTGGTGGTAAAGAAGGGGGTGAAGATCTGCTCCATGTGCTCTTCGGCAATGCCTCTACCACTATCCTCGACCACCAGCACAGTCCGTTCTCCATCCTCTGTAGAGGAGATGCGAACCCGGCGCAGTTCGACCTCCTCAACCGCCTGAAGGGCATTATGGATCAGGTTGACCAGAACCTGTTGCAGCAGCACCTCATCGGCCAGAACCTGATGTGATTCGGCCGGCAACCGCTGCTCCAGCTCTACTCCGAGCTGTTCACTGCGAGGCTGGATAATGGATACAGCAGTTTCGACCACCGCCCTGAGCGAGAGAAGAACCTTCTGCCCACTGCTCTTGCGCGAAAAGATCTTGAGCTGCTCACCGATCCTGGCCATGCGCTCGGTAAGATCACTGATCTGGCTAAGGTTACCCGCCACCTCATCCAGCCGCTGCTGCTGCAGCAGGGCACGTCCATTGTCCGCGTAGCTGCGAATGGCTGCCAATGGTTGACTCAGCTCGTGGTTGATGCCGGCCGACATCTGCCCCAGGGTTGCCAGCTTTTCGGCCTGCACCAACTCGTTTTGGGTAGCCCGCAGCTGCCGTTCCGCCTGTCTGCGCTCCTCAATCTCACGGCTCAGTTGCTCATTGATCATACTCAGGTCTGCAGTTCGATCCTTCACCCGCTGCTCCAGCTCCGCATGAGCCTGATAGAGCGCATCACGTGCACGCTGGTCGTAGTGTCGCTTTTCTACTCTGCGCTGGTGACGTTGCCGTAGCCCCAGACCGATGGATAACAGTGCCAACGACAACAGCGCAAACAGCAACAGTGCATCGTTGATCTGCTCCTCCACATGTAGCAGCGGAGTCATCAGATGGATCTTCCACCCCACCCTGACCATCTCATTGGACTGCAGCAGATAGCGTTGCGGGTACCCCGGCACCGATACCAGCTGTGCCCCCTCTCCCCTCGGTTTCAACCCACCCCACCCGAGTGCCGGCAGGGGCATCTGTGGATAGCGGCGACTCTGCTCGACCCGCTGGCGCTGCTCTGCATCAAGTGGAGCAGTGGTCTTGAAGCGCCAGGCGGGATTGGTCGCGATAAAGATCACCCCATCCGGATCGGTAACCAGAAGCTCTTCGGAGAGCCCTTCCCAGCCACTTTCGATATTGCTCAGGTTGACCTTGACCACAACCACACCAAAGATCTCTCCCCCGCCCCAAACCGCCGAGGCAAAGTAGTAACCACGCTGCCGTGAGGTGGTACCGAGGGCAAAATAGCGCCCCAACCGCCCCTCCATTGCCTGCTGAAAATAGGGTCGAAAGGAGAAGTTACGACCAACAAAAGGGCGTTCTCCCTGCCAGTTGCTCGCAGCCAGAGTCAATCCACTACGATCCATCAGGTAGATATCGGCGCCCCCACTGGTGCTGTTGATCTCCTGCAGATAGTGGTTGAGACCCTCAACTGCCTCGACATCATCCGGATCCTGCAGCACCTGTAGCAACCTCGGGTGCGTTGCAATCAGTCCCGGTAATTTTTCAAAGCGCTGCAGCTCTCCCTGCAGATGGGAGGCGTAGAGGCGAAGCTGGTGCACACCGGTAGCCGCGACCTTGTCGAGGGCTCTCTGCTCAACCTGCTGCAACAGCTGCCACCCGGTCAACAGATAGAGGAAAAACAGCAGTCCGATTGCGGGCCAGCACAGACCCATTTTTTGCGGCACTCCGCTCACCGCTCCAGCACCCCCTCAATCTGCTGTTGTAGCTGCTGGTGCAGTGCTTCGATCTCGGCGTATTGATGTTCGTCAAGGGCATCACACAACGCCTTGGCATGGTCGGTGAGTAGCGGAAAGCCATACAGCGTGCCACTACCCTTGATCGCATGGGCCGCATCGTGCAGTGGATCCCACTGCTCACCAGCACATGCCTGCGCCATCTCCGCCTTGAGCTCCACAAGCCGGTCCAGAAAGATCTGTTGCAGTTCGGGGCTGATCTCGAACTCTGCCGCTTGCAATGCAATATCGATCGATGATTTGGGCTGCGATACCGCTGCAGGCTGCCGGGCAGGCTTCAGATACTGTTTGAGAATCCGGCGCAACTCACTCTGCTCAATCGGCTTGGGTAGCAGATCATCACAGCCCGCCTGCAGGAATGAGTCCAGGTGCTTTTTCATCACATCGGCCGAGTGGGCAATAATCACCCCCTGGTAACCGGCATTGCGTAACCGTCTGGTTGCCTCCACCCCATCCATCAGCGGCATCCGCATATCCATCAGAATCAGGTCATAGGGCTGTTGCAGGGCCAGATCCACCGCCTCCTGACCATTGGTTGCCAGTGTAACCTCCAGCCCCATCGACTCGAGAATGAACCCGGTCACCTCCTGCAGCTCCGGGGTATCTTCGGCCAGCAACAACCGCCCCTGAAAGTACAGGGCTGCCGGTTCAGCCTCATCACTACCCGTCTCGACAGGTAGCGGCTGATCACTGGGCTCATATGGAATCCTCAACTCAA